>NZ_VWXJ01000007.1:0-309061 GCF_011752535.1 Pantoea sp. Tr-811 | reverse complement strand
GGACGATGAACCTGGTAGGAGCGAGCGCAGCTCGCGAAGGGCTGCAAAGCAGCCCCAACATCATGTGCCGCGAAGCTGCAACGCTGGGGCCGCTGCGCGCCCCATCGCGAGCTGCGCTCGCTCCTACCGGGGCGGCGTCGGCCTGCAGATCGTTATCTGAGCAGCAGACCAAGGCTGCGCCGGTGCTTGCAGATCGCATTTTCAAGCACGGACGATGAACCTGGTAGGAGCGAGCGCAGCTCGCGAAGGGCTGCAAAGCAGCCCCAACATCATGTGCCGCGAAGCTGCAACGCTGGGGCCGCTGCGCGCCCCATCGCGAGCTGCGCTCGCTCCTACCGGGGCGGCGTCGGCCTGCAGATCGTTATCTGAGCAGCAGACCAAGGCTGCGCCGGTGCTTGCAGATCGCATTTTCAAGCACGGACGATGAACCTGGTAGGAGCGAGCGCAGCTCGCGATGGGCTGCAAAGCAGCCCTGGCATCATGTGCCACGAAGCTGTAACCCTGGGGCCGCTGCGCGCCCCATCGCGAGCTGCGCGAAAGGGCCGGCACGGGCGAGCTTGATACTCTGGCATCCGCCTGCTACACCTTGAAGGGGTGCATTCGCCATCATCGAAGGAATCGCTAGAATGGCAGTCGAAACAGATTTTTCGCAGGACGAGAAAAAGCTCACGATCAAGATCAAAGGTCGCTTCGATTTCGGCAAGCATCAGGAGTTTCGCGACGCCTACGAGCGCCAGGCCAAAAGGCCTGACTCGGTGGTGGTCGACCTGAAAGACACTACCTACCTGGACAGCTCGGCGCTCGGCATGCTGCTGTTGCTGCGTGACCATGCTGGCGGCGATCAGTCGGACGTGCGCGTGGTGCACGCCAGTTCCGACGTACGCAAGATCCTCGCCATTTCCAATTTCGACAAGCTCTTCGCCATTAGTTGAGCGCCCTCATGCCTGCCGAACAGGCGTTGTCCGTGCTGGTGGCCGAAGATGGCGCGGTCGACCGCCTGCTGCTGGCGCAAATCGTTCGGCGCCAGGGCCACCAGGTGTTCACGGCAGAAAACGGCGAGCAGGCCGTTGCCCTGTTCGCCCAGGAGCGCCCGCAACTGGTGCTGCTCGACGCATTGATGCCGGTGATGGATGGTTTCGAAGCGGCCCGGCGAATCAAGGCCCTGGCCGGCGAGGCGCTGGTGCCGATCATCTTCCTCACCTCGCTGAACGAAGAAGACGCCCTGGTGCGCTGCCTGGAAGCCGGTGGCGACGACTTCATGGCCAAGCCCTACAGTGCGGTGATTCTCGGCGCCAAGATCCGCGCCATGGACCGCCTGCGCCGGTTGCAGGCAACCGTGCTGGAGCAGCGCGACCAGATCTCCCGGCACCACCATCACCTGCTCAACGAGCAGCGCGTGGCCAAGGCGGTGTTCGACAAGGTGGCCCACTCCGGGTGCATTGGCGCGCCCAACATTCGCTACCTGCAGTCGCCCTATGCGCTGTTCAACGGCGACCTGCTGCTGGCCGCGTTCACCCCGGCCGGCGACATGCATGTGCTGCTTGGCGACTTCACCGGCCACGGCCTGCCCGCCGCAGTGGGCGCCATGCCGCTGGCCGAGGTGTTCTACGGCATGACGGCCAAAGGCTATGGCCTGGCGCAAATGCTGCGCGAGATGAACGCCAAGCTCAAGCGCATCCTGCCGGTGGACATGTTCTGCTGTGCATTGCTGGTCAATATCAGCGTGCAGCGCGGTTCGGTGGAAGTATGGAATGGCGGCATGCCCGATGGTTACCGGCTGTCGGCGGCGGGTGAGGTGCTGGGCAGCCTGACATCGCGCCACCTACCCTTGGGGGTGTTGCCGGCGGAGCGCTTCGAAGACAGCACCGAAGTGCTGCCCCTGGCTGCCGGTGAGCGCCTGTTGCTGTTGTCCGACGGGGTGGTGGACACCTCGGATGAGCAGGAACGCCTGTTCGGCGTCGAGCGTTTGCATGAGGTGCTGGCCGCCAACCGCGAGCCAGCCTGCCTGTTCGATGAGCTGATGCAGGCGCTGGAGCGCTTCGGCCGGCGCCGGGATGACATCAGCCTGTGCGATATTCGCATGTTCACCGCCCAGGAGCAGGTGCCGGCGCCCACGCTTTATTCCGACAGTGGGCGCTCAAGCCCGCTGGACTGGTCATTGGGTTTCGAGCTGCGCGGGGAAAGCCTCAAGCGCGCCAACCCGGTGCCGTACCTGGTGCAGTTGTTGCAAGAAATTCATGGCCTGCGGCCGCGTACCGGCGACTTGCACAGTGTGCTCAGCGAGCTGTATTCCAATGCCCTGGAGCACGGCGTGCTGGGCCTGGACTCGCGGCTCAAGCGCGATGTACAGGGGTTTGCCGACTATTACCGCGAGCGCGCCCGCCGCCTGGACGCGCTGGCCGAGGGATACGTGCGCATCGACCTGCGGGTGGAACCGCTGGCCGCTGGCGGGCGTCTGATGATTGAGGTGCGCGACAGTGGCGCAGGTTTCGATGTGGACTCGGTGCTGGCGCAGCCATCCCGGGAGCAGGGCCTGAGTGGCCGCGGCCTGAAGCTGGTGCGCCGGCTCGGTTGCAGCGCCGAATGGCAGGACAACGGCCGCTGTGCGCGGGTGTGGTTCGACTGGTAGGTAGCCTGGAGTGCCGCGTGGCGGCTAAGGCATAATCCGGCTTGATCAAGGAGCGAACAAGTGACTGACATGCACATTGACCACAAGGTCCTCAGCGATTTGCAGGAGGTCATGGAAGATGGCTACCTGCAGTTGCTGGAAACCTTCCTCGAAGATTCCGAGCGGCGCTTGAGCCAGTTGCACGAGGCCAAGAACGCCGACGAACTGGGCATGGCCGCGCACAGCTTCAAGGGCAGCAGCAGCAACATGGGCGCCATAGGCCTGGCACATCTGTGCCAGCTGCTCGAAGAACGCGCCAAGCAGCGGCCGTTGCACGGCATCGAAGAGTTGGTGAGCCGCATCGACCAGGAGTACCTGGAGGTGCAGCGCTTCTACCGCGCTGAGCGGGGGCGCGTTTCCACCAGCTGACCTGCAAGTTGGCGCGACTTTTGCCTCTCCATGGCCAGATGATATTTCAGTTCTTGGCGCGGAGACCGTTCAATGCCTGTCGCACCCAACCCTTTGTTGCAAGCCAACACCCTGAGCAAGGGCGCCAGTGCGGCTGCCTCGCGGGTGGACCGATCGCTGCAGGCGGCGGGCGGGCAGGGCAGCGACTTCAATCAGGTCATGGCCAGGCAAGGGCACGACAAAGTGCCGGCGCGCGATGACAAGGTCGCCCAGGCCAAGCCCAAGGACAAGCCCGATGTCGCCCAGGGCGGCAAGAAAGACCCTGTCGATAAACCGGCGGTTGCCGATGACGGCAACAAATTGCCTGCCGACGATCCGGCGCAAGCCGCTGCCAATGACGCCGCCGGCGCCGATGCTGGCGGCAGTTCGCTGGATGCCAACCTGGTCGCAGGCCAGGTCACCGATGCCCAGCCGGGTGCGCAGTTGCTACAGGCCCAGGCCGAGACGGTGGCACCGGTGCTGCAGGCCGCTGTGCAAGCACCGCCCGTGGCTCCAGCCGAAGAGCCCGAGCCGGAAGCGTTCGACCCGGACGCCGATCCGCTGGCCAACCTGCCTACCTTGCGCCTGGCGCTGGAGCAAAGTGCCCAGGCCAAGGGCACCACCTCGGCACATGCCGCCGATGCCTCGAAGCAGCCCGACGATGGCCAGGTGGCCGTCAATCCATTGGCGACCCTGATCGAGAAGACCGAAGCCGAAGCGGGCCAGTCGCAAACCGGCGACAAAGCCTTCGGTGCCTTGCTTGAGGACGGCCTGAAGGACACCAAGAGCGCGAGCAGCGACACCCGCGTCGATGACTTCGCCAACCGCCTGGCCAGCCTGACCCAGGCCGTCACGGCCAAGACCGTGCCCAGCCCCAGCCCGCTCAACCAGCCCTTGCAGATGAACCAGAGCGCCTGGGCCGAAGGCCTGGTCAACCGGGTCATGTACCTGTCCAGCCAGAACCTCAAGTCGGCGGATATTCAGTTGGAGCCGGCTGAGCTCGGGCGCCTGGACATCCGCGTCAACGTGGCGACGGACCAGTCTACCCAGGTGACCTTCATCAGTGGCCATGCTGGCGTGCGCGACGCTCTGGACAGCCAGGTGCACCGCCTGCGCGAGCTGTTCGCCCAGCAGGGGCTGGCGCAACCGGACGTCAACGTTGCCGACCAGTCGCGCCAGCAACAGCAGCAGGCGCAGCAGCAGGATGGCACCCAGTTGTCGGGTGTGGCGGCGCGCCGGGCGCAGGCTGGCGGCGACGTAGGTGAGGTGGCCGAGGCGTCCCGTGGCGTGGAGCAGCAGGTGGTCGTGGGCGACAGTGCCGTCGATTACTACGCCTGAATCGCATCGCGAGCTGCGCTCGCTCCCACGGGGGAGCGTTCGATCCAAAACTGGCATAACACTTGCTCAAGCCTCGTCATCCTTCCTTGAAACCCCGACGGATGACGGATTATTGGCATGGCGAAGAGCGACGCAGTGAAAGACCCCGCCGCGAAAGGCAAACTCAAGCTGATCCTGCTGCTGGTCGTAGGCCTGCTGCTGGCAATCGGCGTCTCGGTGGGCGCTACCTGGTTCATCATGCACAAGAGTGAACCGGCACCCGCACCGCAAGCGGCCGCGACCAACGTCAAGGCGCCCGCCATCTACGTGCCGCTGACGCCGGCTTTCGTGGTCAACTTCAACCAGAACGGCCGCCAGCGCTACATGCAACTGAGCATCACCCTGCAAGGCCGCAACCAGGCCGACCTGGATGCGCTGAGCGTGCACATGCCGGTGATCCGCAACAACCTGGTGATGATGTTCTCCGGGCAGGGCTTCGACACCCTGGCCGGCAGCCCGGTGGGCCAGGAAATGCTGCGCCAGAAAGCCACGGTTGTCGTGCAGGAAGTGGCGCAGAAGGAAGTCGGCAAGCCAGTCGTCGACCAATTGCTGTTCACCAATTTCGTATTGCAGTAGGAGCCCGCAATGGCCGTACAGGACCTGCTGTCCCAGGATGAGATCGATGCGCTGCTGCACGGCGTCGACGATGGCCTGGTACAGACCGAGAGTGCCGCGGAGCCTGGCAGCATCAAGAGCTACGACCTGACCAGCCAGGATCGCATCGTGCGCGGTCGCATGCCGACCCTGGAAATGATCAACGAGCGCTTCGCCCGCTACACCCGCATCAGCATGTTCAACCTGCTGCGCCGCTCGGCGGACGTGGCGGTGGGCGGCGTGCAGGTGATGAAGTTCGGCGAATACGTGCACTCGCTGTACGTGCCGACCAGCCTCAACCTGGTCAAGATCAAGCCGCTGCGTGGCACCTCGTTGTTCATCCTCGACGCCAAGCTGGTGTTCAAACTGGTGGACAACTTCTTCGGCGGCGATGGCCGCCATGCCAAGATCGAGGGCCGTGAGTTCACCCCCACCGAGCTGCGGGTGGTGCGCATGGTCCTGGACCAGTGCTTCGTCGACCTCAAGGAGGCCTGGCAGGCGATCATGCCGGTGAACTTCGAGTACATGAACTCCGAGGTCAACCCGGCCATGGCCAACATCGTCGGGCCCAGCGAAGCGGTGGTGGTGTCGACTTTCCACATCGAGCTCGATGGCGGCGGCGGCGACCTGCACGTGACCATGCCGTACTCGATGATCGAGCCGGTGCGCGAAATGCTCGATGCCGGCTTCCAGTCCGACCTCGACGACCAGGACGAGCGCTGGGTCAAGGCCCTGCGCGAAGACGTACTGGACGTGTCGGTGCCGCTGACCGCCACGGTTGCCCGCCGCCAGCTGAAGCTGCGCGACATCCTGCACATGCAGGCCGGCGATGTGATTCCGGTGGAACTGCCCGAGCACCTTGTGCTGCGCGCCAACGGCGTGCCTTCGTTCAAGGCGCGCCTGGGTTCGCACAAGGGCAACCTGGCCCTGCAGATCATCGACCCGATCGGGCGCCGCTGACGGCGCGCCGGTCGCTCATTACGAATTGAATGCCTGTCGAGGACATCATGGCTAACGAAAACGAGATCACTTCCCCGGAAGACCAGGCCCTGGCCGACGAGTGGGCTGCCGCCCTGGAAGAAACCGGCGATGCCGGCCAGGCCGACATCGACGCGCTGCTTGGGGGTGATACCGGCAAGGCTGGCGGTGGCCGCCTGCCGATGGAAGAGTTTGCAAGCTCGCCCAAGCCGAACGAGAACGTGAGCCTGGAAGGCCCCAACCTGGATGTGATCCTGGACATTCCGGTGAGCATTTCCATGGAAGTGGGCAGCACCGAAATCAACATCCGCAACCTACTGCAGCTCAACCAGGGCTCGGTCATCGAGCTCGACCGCCTGGCCGGCGAGCCGCTGGATGTGCTGGTCAACGGCACCTTGATCGCCCATGGCGAAGTGGTTGTGGTCAACGAGAAGTTCGGCATTCGCCTGACCGACGTGATCAGCCCCAGCGAACGCATCAAGAAGCTGCGCTGAGTGAAGGGCACGATGCGGGCCGTGATGGCCCTGGCCGTGTTGCTGGCCAGCGAACTGGCCATCGCCGCCGCCACGCCAACGCCCGCCACGCCTGCTTCGGCTGCAGCCCCTGCGGCCACGCCGGGCAGCCTCGGTGCGCAGCTGGGCCAGATGGTGTTCGGCTTGCTGCTGGTGGTGGGCCTGATCTTCTTCCTGGCCTGGGCGCTGCGCCGCATGCAGGGCGTCACGCCCAAGGGCGGGCAGGTGATCGAGATCGTCGGCAGCCGCGCCATCGGCCCGCGTGACCGCTTGCTGTTGGTGCAGGTGGGCAAGGAACAGATTCTGATCGGCCACACCCCTGGCAGCATCGAAGCCCTGCACGTCATGGCCGAACCCGTCGACGTGCCGGCCAGCGCACGCCAGGCCACGCCGGAATTTGCCCAGCGGCTGATGGAGCTGATGGGCAAGGATCAGAAGGACAAGAAGTGATGAGCCGCGCCTTGCGCCTGTTGTTGAACACCTCGTTGAAACGGGCGTTGAGCGCCTTGTTGCCGCTGGCATTGCTGCTGGTGGCACCCCTGGCCCTGGCCGCCGACCCGCTGTCGGTGCCGGCGATCACCCTGTCCAATGGCCCGGACGGGCAGCAGGAGTATTCGGTCAGCCTGCAAATTCTGCTGATCATGACGGCGCTGAGCTTCATTCCGGCGTTCGTCATCCTGATGACCAGCTTCACCCGCATCATCATCGTGTTCTCGATTCTGCGCCAGGCCCTGGGCCTGCAGCAGACACCGTCGAACCAGGTGCTGACTGGCATGGCCCTGTTCCTGACCCTGTTCATCATGGCGCCGGTGTTCGACCGGGTGAACCAGGATGCCCTGCAACCGTACCTGAACGAGCAGATGACCGCCCAGCAGGCCATCGACAAGGCCCAGGGGCCGCTGAAGGACTTCATGCTGGCGCAAACCCGGCAAAGCGACCTGGACCTGTTCATGCGCCTGTCCAAGCGCACCGACATCGCAGGCCCTGACCAGGTGCCGCTGACCATCCTAGTGCCTTCGTTCGTCACCTCGGAGTTGAAGACCGCGTTCCAGATCGGCTTCATGATCTTCATTCCGTTCCTGATCATCGACATGGTGGTGGCCAGTGTGCTGATGGCCATGGGCATGATGATGCTGTCGCCGCTGATCATCTCGCTGCCGTTCAAGATCATGCTGTTTGTCCTGGTCGATGGCTGGGCGCTGATCATGGGCACCCTGGCCGGCAGTTTCGGCGGCGTGTGACGCTGCCAAGGAGAGCGCCCGATGACACCTGAAGTAGCTGTCGACCTGTTCCGTGACGCGCTGTGGCTGACCGCCTTGATGGTCGCCATCCTGGTGGTGCCGAGCCTGTTGGTGGGCCTGGTGGTGGCGATGTTCCAGGCTGCCACGCAGATCAACGAACAGACCCTGAGCTTCCTGCCGCGCCTGTTGGTGATGCTGGTGACGCTGATCGTCGCCGGGCCTTGGCTGGTGCAGAAGTTCATGGAATACATCACCGGCCTGTACACCAGCATTCCGCAGCTGATTGGGTGAGCCGGCCATGCTGGAGCTGACCGACGCGCAGATCGGCACCTGGGTCGCGACCTTCCTGCTGCCGCTGTTCCGGGTGACCGCGGTGCTGATGACCATGCCGATCTTTGGCACGCGCATGCTGCCGGCGCGCATCCGCCTGTACGTGGCGGTGGCGATCACCGTGGTGATCGTGCCGGCGCTGCCGCCGCTGCCCGAATTCGACCCGCTCAGCCTGCGTGGCCTGCTGCTGTGCGGTGAGCAGATCATCGTCGGGGCGCTGTTCGGGTTCTCCCTGCAGTTGCTGTTCCAGGCCTTCGTCATCGCCGGGCAGATCATCGCCGTGCAGATGGGCATGGCGTTCGCCTCGATGGTCGACCCGGCCAACGGCGTCAACGTGGCGGTTATCAGCCAGTTCATGACCATGCTGGTGAGCGTGCTGTTCCTGGTGATGAATGGCCACCTGGTGGTGTTCGAAGTGCTCACCGAGAGCTTCACCACCTTGCCCGTGGGCCATGCCCTGGTGGTCAACCACTTCTGGGAGATGGCCGGGCGCCTGAGCTGGGTGTTCGGTGCCGGGCTGCTGCTGATTCTGCCGGCGATCACCGCGTTGCTGGTGGTGAACATCGCCTTTGGCGTGATGACCCGCGCCGCGCCGCAGTTGAACATCTTCTCCATCGGCTTCCCGCTGACCCTGGTGCTGGGTATCGGCATCTTCTGGGTGGGCCTGGCCGATATTCTCTCCCACTACCAGGCATTGGCCAGCGAAGCGCTGCAATGGCTGCGTGAACTGGCAAGGGCGCGCTGAGCATGGCAGAGAGCGAGAGCGGCCAGGACAAGACAGAAGACCCCACCGACAAGCGCAAGCGCGATGCGCGGGAAAAAGGTGAGATCGCCCGTTCCAAGGAGCTGAACACGGTCGCGTCGACCCTGGCGGGTGCCGGTGCGTTGCTGGCCTTTGGTGGCAACCTCGCGCAAACGCTGATGACCCTGATGCGCCAGAATTTCTCCCTCACCCGCGAGGTGCTGACCGACGAGCGCTCGATGAGCCTGTACCTGCTGGCCTCCGGCAAGATGGCGATCTGGGCGGTGCAGCCGATTCTGGTGCTGTTGTTCATCATTGCCTTCGTTTCGCCGATTGTCCTGGGCGGGTTCATCTTTTCCGGAAGCCTGTTGCAGCCCAAGTTCAGCCGCATGAACCCGCTGTCGGGCATCAAGCGCATGTTTTCGCTGAACTCGCTGACCGAACTGCTCAAGGCCATGGCCAAGTTCTTCGTCATTCTGATCGTCGCGCTGGTGGTGCTGAGCAACGACCGCCAGGCGTTGCTGGCGATTGCCAATGAGCCGCTGGAGCAGGCGATCATCCACAGCGTTCAGGTGGTGGGCTGGAGTGCCCTGTGGATGGCCGCGGGGCTGCTGCTGATTGCTGCGGCGGACGTGCCGTTCCAGCTGTACCAGACCCAGAAGAAACTCAAGATGACCAAGCAGGAGGTCAAGGACGAGTACAAGGACAGCGAGGGCAAGCCAGAGGTCAAGCAGCGCATTCGCCAGCTGCAGCGCGAGGTGTCGCAGCGGCGCATGATGGCGGCGGTACCGGAGGCGGACGTGATCATCACCAACCCGACCCACTACGCCGTGGCCCTGCAGTACGACCCGGAAAAGGGCGGGGTGGCGCCGCTGCTGCTGGCCAAGGGGACCGACTTCATTGCCTTGAAGATCCGCGAGATCGGTGTGGAGCACAAGGTGCAGATCCTCGAGTCGCCGGCGCTGGCGCGGGCGATCTACTACTCCACCGAGGTTGAGCAGGAAATTCCGGCGGGGTTGTATCTGGCGGTGGCGCAGGTGCTGGCCTATGTGTTCCAGATCCGTCAGTACCGCTCGGGCAAGGGCAAGCGGCCTGAGCCGTTGAAAGACGAATTGCCGATTCCGCCGGACCTGCGCCGCGACAGCTGAGGTTCGCCATGATGGGGCGGCGCCTGGGAGATCGAGCGCCGCCCGCGCGGCGCATCGCGAGCTGCGCTCGCTCCTACAGGCGTGCACCAACGCGTTCGCGCGCAATCTCCCAGGCCTTACTGGCCCGAAACAAACGTAGGAGCGAGCGCTAGCTCGCGAAGCGCCGCGCGGGCGGCGCTCGATCTCCCAGGCGCTAAATCCCCCAAGCCACACAAAGTTGGAAAGCTTCTTGCAAAGCCTCGCCCAAGCGCCCCTTGGGCGTCAAAGTTTTGCATCAAGAGGACTCGCGGTGGATCGCACTCAGTTAATCAGCAACGCGCGCAATAACCTGGCCGGCCTGGGCCGGGGCAACCTGGGCGTGCCGCTGCTGCTGCTGGTGATGTTGGCAATGATGATGTTGCCGATACCGCCGTTCCTGCTCGACGTCTTCTTCACCTTCAACATCGCCCTGTCGATCGTGGTGCTGCTGGTGTGCGTGTACGCCCTGCGCCCGCTGGATTTCGCCGCATTCCCGACCATCCTGCTGGTGGCCACCCTGCTGCGCCTGGCGCTGAACGTCGCCTCCACCCGCGTGGTGATGCTGCACGGGCAGGAGGGCCACGGCGCCGCGGGCAAGGTGATCCAGGCCTTCGGGGAGGTGGTGATCGGCGGTAACTACGTGGTCGGTGCGGTGGTGTTCGCCATCCTCATGATCATCAACTTCGTGGTGGTGACCAAAGGTGCCGGGCGTATTTCCGAGGTGAGCGCACGCTTCACCCTCGACGCCATGCCCGGCAAGCAGATGGCCATCGACGCCGACCTCAACGCAGGCCTGATCGACCAGGCTCAGGCCAAGGCCCGCCGCGCCGAAGTGGCCCAGGAAGCCGAGTTCTACGGCTCGATGGACGGTGCCAGCAAGTTCGTGCGCGGTGACGCCATCGCCGGCTTGCTGATCCTGTTCATCAACCTGATCGGCGGCATGCTGATCGGCATGCTGCAACACAACATGTCGTTCAGCGACGCCGGCAAGGTGTACGCCCTTTTGACCATCGGTGACGGTTTGGTGGCGCAATTGCCATCACTGCTGTTGTCCACCGCCGCCGCGATCATGGTCACCCGCGCCTCGGGCTCCGAGGACATGGGCAAGCTCATCAACCGGCAGATGTTCGACTCGCCCAAGGCCTTGGCAGTATCCGCCGGGTTGATGATCGTCATGGGCCTGGTGCCGGGCATGCCGCACATCGCCTTCCTCAGCCTCGGCCTGCTGGCCGGCGGTGGCGCGTACCTGGTGTGGAAGAAGCAGCAGAAGGCCAAGGTCGAGGCGCAGAAAGAAGCCCAGCGCCAGCAAGACCTGCTGCCCTCGCCGCAACGTGCGATGGACACCAAGGAACTGGGCTGGGACGACGTCACGCCCATCGACATGATCGGCCTGGAAGTCGGCTACCGCCTGATTCCGCTGGTCGACCGCAACCAGGGCGGGCAACTGCTGGCGCGGATCAAGGGGGTGCGCAAGAAGCTCTCCCAGGACCTGGGCTTCCTCATGCCCACGGTGCACATTCGCGACAACCTCGACCTGCAGCCCAGCGCCTACCGCCTGACGCTGATGGGGGTGATCCTGGCCGAGGCCGAGATCTACCCGGACCGGGAGCTGGCGATCAACCCCGGCCAGGTGTTCGGCAGCCTCAACGGCATTGCCGCGCGCGATCCTGCGTTCGGCCTGGAAGCGGTGTGGATCGACATCGGCCAGCGCGCCCAGGCGCAGTCGCTGGGCTACACCGTGGTCGATGCCAGTACCGTGGTGGCCACCCACCTCAACCAGATCCTGCAGAAGCACTGCCACGAGCTGATCGGCCACGAAGAGGTCCAGCAGTTGCTGCAGGTGCTGGCCAAGGCATCGCCTAAACTTGCAGAGGAACTGGTGCCTAGCGTCATTTCCTTGTCGGGGCTGCTCAAGGTTCTGCAGGCGCTGTTGTCCGAGCAGGTGCCGGTGCGAGACATCCGCAGCATCGCCGAGGCCATCGCCAACAACGCCAGCAAGAGTCAAGATACCGCCGCGCTGGTGGCGTCGGTGCGGGTCGGATTGTGTCGCGCCATCGTGCAAAGCATTGTCGGCGTTGAGTCCGAGCTGCCTGTGATCACCCTGGAGCCCAGGTTGGAACAGATTTTGCTCAATAGTTTGCAAAGGGCCGGGCAGGGTCAGGAAGACGGTGTGCTTCTGGAACCGAGCATGGCCGAAAAGCTGCAGCGTTCGTTGATCGACGCATGCCAGCGCCAGGAAATGCAGGGCCAGCCGGCCATTCTCCTGGTCGCCGGCCCGATCCGCGCCATGCTGTCGCGCTTCGGCCGCCTGGCTGTACCGAATTTGCATGTTCTGGCGTATCAGGAAATACCGGATAACAAGCAAGTCACCATCGTTGCCACCGTGGGCCCCAACGGCTGAGGTAGTGGGTTATGCAAGTTAAGCGTTTTTTCGCCGCCGATATGCGTCAGGCCATGAAGCTGGTCCGTGATGAGCTGGGTGCCGATGCCGCCATCATCGGCAACCGCCGCATTGCCGGGGGTGTCGAACTGACTGCTGCGCTGGACTACAAGCTGTCTGCGCTGGCCCCGCGCGTGCCCAACGCCGAGCTTGAACAAGAGCTGCGCAAGACCCAGTCGCGCATCGCCACGGCCCAGGCCGAGCTGGACAACCGCGCCGAAGCCAGCGAAGGCAATCGCCAATTGTTCGCCGGCCAGTCGCTGACCGCTGCCGAGCCGCTGATCGAACCGCACGTCGATACGCCAGCCCCGGCCCCCGCGCCTGCGCAGCCTGCAGTCGACCCGCGCCTGTTCGATGCCATGCGTTCGGAACTGTCGGGCCTGCGTGAACTGCTCGAAGTGCAACTGGGCTCGCTGGCCTGGAACCAGCTGCAAGGCAGCAAGCCGGCCCAGGCCAACCTCTGGCGCCGCCTGCAGCGTATCGGCCTGTCCGGCCCGATCGCCCGCCAGTTGCTCGACCTCACGGCCGAGATCGAAGAGCCGCGCCAGGCCTGGCGCATGCTCCTGGCGCACCTGGCGCGGATGATCGAAGTGCCGCAGGTCGAGCCCATCGAGGACGGCGGCGTGATTGCCATGGTCGGCCCGGCCGGCATGGGCAAGACCACCACCCTGGCCAAGCTGGCGGCGCGCTACGTGCTCAAGTACGGCCCGCAGAACCTGGCCCTGGTGAGCATGGACAGTTTCCGCATCGGCGCCCAGGAACAGCTCAAGACCCTGGGCCGCATCCTCAACGTGCCGGTGACCTACGTCGACCCGGGCCAGTCCCTGGCCGCGGCGCTGGAGCCGTTGCTGCGCAAGCGCGTGGTGCTGATCGACACCGCCGGCCTGCAGGCCAGCGACCCGGCCCTGCGCATGCAGCTGGAAACCCTGGCCGGGCGTGGCATTGCCGCGAAGAACTACCTGGTACTGGCCACCACCAGCCAGAAGCAGGTGCTGACCGCCGCCTACCACAGCTACAAGCGCTGCGGCCTGGCCGGTTGCATCCTGACCAAACTCGATGAAACGGCGAGCCTCGGCGATGTGCTGAGCCTGGCCATCAGTCATGAACTGCCGGTGGCTTATCTCACCGATGGCCCGCGCATTCCTGACGACCTGCACCTGCCGCGCCCGCACCAGTTGGTGACCCGCGCGGTCAACGTGCAACTGCAGGACGAGCCCAGCGAAGAGGCGATGGCCGACATGTTCGCTGATCTCTACCACAACCCGCGGCGCGTGGGTTGAGGAGCGAGCGTATGCACAATACCTACATTCCGGAGCTGGCTGTCGCGCGGTGCGCGTGGCGTGGGTCCAAGCGAGACAAGGTAAACAACGAACATGGGTAGCATGCATCCCGTACAGGTGATCGCCGTAACCGGTGGCAAAGGTGGCGTCGGCAAGACAAACGTTTCAGTGAACCTGTCCCTGGCGCTGGCCGAACTCGGCCGCCGGGTGATGCTGCTGGACGCCGATCTTGGCCTGGCCAACGTCGACGTGTTGCTCGGGCTCACCCCCAAGCGCACCCTGGCCGATGTCATCGAGGGCCGCTGCGAATTGCGTGACGTGCTGTTGCAGGGGCCAGGCGGGGTGCGCATCGTGCCGGCTGCCTCCGGCACCCAGAGCATGGTACACCTGGCGCCGGCCCAGCATGCCGGGCTGATCCAGGCATTCAGCGAGATTGGCGACAACCTCGACGTGCTGGTGATCGACACCGCTGCGGGTATTGGTGACTCGGTAGTCAGTTTTGTCCGCGCAGCCCAGGAAGTGTTGCTGGTGGTGTGCGACGAGCCCACCTCGATCACCGACGCCTACGCGCTGATCAAGCTGCTCAACCGTGACTACGGCATGAACCGTTTCCGCGTGCTGGCCAACATGGCGCAGAGCCCGCAGGAAGGGCGCAACCTGTTCGCCAAGCTGACCAAGGTCACCGACCGCTTCCTTGACGTTGCCCTGCAGTACGTGGGCGCCGTGCCCTACGACGAGTGCGTGCGCAAGGCGGTGCAGAAGCAGCGGGCGGTGTACGAGGCGTTCCCGCGCTCCAAGTGTGCCCTGGCGTTCAAGGCCATCGCCCAGAAGGTCGACAGCTGGCCGCTGCCGGCCAACCCACGCGGGCACCTGGAGTTCTTCGTCGAGCGCCTGGTGCAACCCACCAGCGCAGGGCCGGTGCTATGAACGCAAGCGGTTTCAAGATGTACAGCAAGGCGGCCAAGGACGCCCAGTACGAACTGGTCGAACGCTACGCGCCGCTGGTCAAGCGCATCGCCTACCACCTGCTGGCGCGCCTGCCGGCCAACGTGCAGGTCGAGGACCTGATCCAGGCCGGCATGATCGGCCTGCTTGAAGTCGCCAACAAATACGACGCCAGCAAGGGCGCCAGCTTCGAAACCTACGCCGGCATCCGCATCCGCGGTGCCATGCTTGATGAGGTGCGCAAAGGCGACTGGGCACCGCGTTCGGTGCACCGCAACACACGCATGGTCAGCGACGCGATGCGTGCGGTTGAAGCAAGAACCGGGCGAGACGCTAAAGATCATGAAGTTGCTGCCGAACTTCAATTGAGCCTCGATGATTACTACGGGATCTTGAACGATACCCTGGGCAGCCGCCTGTTCAGTTTTGACGACCTGTTGCAGGACGGCGAACACGAAGGGCTGCATGAGGACGGTGCCAGCGGCCAGGTCGAGCCGTCGCGCGACCTTGAAGACGAGCGCTTCCAGGCTGCCCTGACCGATGCCATCGCCAACCTGCCGGAGCGTGAGCGGCTGGTGCTGGCGCTGTACTACGACGAAGAGCTCAACCTCAAGGAAATCGGCGAGGTCCTGGGGGTCAGCGAGTCGCGGGTCAGCCAGTTGCACAGCCAGTGTGCCGCGCGCCTGCGCAGCCGCCTGGGGGAATGGCGGGCACGTTGAGCCCGAGGTGGTCGCGGTCGAGCGCCACGTTCGTTTTCCATGTTGTACCGAATTGAATGAATGCGCGCGCTCGGGGCCGAGCGCGTTTGAGACTGCTTGGAGGTCTACTTGAACAAAGACATGAAAATCCTCATCGTTGACGATTTTTCGACGATGCGGCGGATCATCAAGAACCTGTTGCGTGACCTGGGCTTCACCAACACCGATGAAGCCGACGACGGCACCACGGCGCTGCCGATGCTCGAAAGCGGCCATTACGACTTCCTGGTGACCGACTGGAACATGCCAGGCATGTCCGGTATCGACCTGCTGCGCAAGGTGCGCGCCCACGAGCGCCTCAAGGGCATGCCGGTGCTGATGGTGACCGCCGAAGCCAAGCGCGACCAGATCATCGAAGCGGCCCAGGCCGGGGTCAATGGTTACGTGGTCAAGCCGTTCACCGCCCAGGTGCTCAAAGAAAAGATCGAGAAGATCTTCGAACGCGTCAACGGCTGAGTCAGGTCAGGGGGCGCCATGGAACCAACACATTCGTCTTTGGGGGAGTTCGAATCGACCCTGAAGAAACATGCCCAGGAGCTGGTCGAGAGCCTGGAACGGGGGCGTTTCGGCGAGGCGGTGCAGCTGATTCATCAGCTCAACCAGACCCGCGACCGCGGCCTGTATCAGGAAGTGGGCAAGCTCACCCGTGAGCTGCACAGCGCCATCGTCAGCTTCCAGATCGACCCGCGCATGCCGCAGGCCGAGGAAGTGTCGCAGATCACCGACGCCACCGAGCGGCTGTCGTACGTGGTCAAGCTCACCGAAGGCGCCGCCAACCGCACCATGGACCTGGTAGAGGAGAGCACCCCGGTGCTCAACGACCTGGCGGCCGAGGCGCAGTCCCTGAGCGTGGACTGGCAGCGTTTCATGCGCCGTGAGGTGGCCGCGCCAGAGTTTCGCGAGCTGGTCAAGCGCGTTGACAGTTTCCTGACGCACAGCGCCGAGGGTAACCGCAAGGTATCCGGGCACCTCAACGACATTTTGCTGGCCCAGGACTATCAAGACCTGACCGGCCAGGTGATCAAGCGCGTGACCGCGCTGGTGACCGAAGTAGAAAGCAATCTGCTCAAGCTCGTGCTGATGGCCAGTCAAGTCGACCGTTTTGCCGGTATCGAACATGACCACCAGCAGCTGCGCGCTGAAAAAGATCAAGAAAAACATCCGACTCGGGGTGAAGGTCCGCAGATTCATGCCGATAAGCGTGAAGACGTCGTGTCCGGTCAGGACGATGTCGATGATCTGCTGTCCAGTCTGGGTTTTTAAGGAGCACGTTTAATGAGCTTCGGCGCCGATGAAGAAATCCTTCAGGATTTCCTGGTAGAAGCCGGCGAAATTCTTGAGCAACTGTCCGAGCAACTGGTCGAGCTGGAAAGCCGGCCCGACGATGCCGACCTGCTCAATGCCATCTTTCGCGGTTTCCACACTGTAAAAGGG
Organism: Pantoea sp. Tr-811; assembly: GCF_011752535.1. NCBI lineage: Bacteria > Pseudomonadati > Pseudomonadota > Gammaproteobacteria > Enterobacterales > Erwiniaceae > Pantoea > Pantoea sp. Tr-811. The sequence continues at coordinate 292,209 of NZ_VWXJ01000007.1, read as the reverse complement.
GGCGCCGGCTTCCTTCAGCTCAACGAGCTGGTGGAGTGCTGCCACATTGCCGAGAACGTGTTCGACATCCTGCGCAAAGGTGAGCGCCGGGTCGACGCGGAACTGATGGACGTGGTGCTCGAAGCGCTGGACACGGTCAACAGCATGTTCGGTCAAGTGCGCGAGCGCAGCGACGTGACCCCGGCCACCCCTGAGTTGCTGGCGGCCCTGTCGCGCCTGGCAGAACCTGCCAGCGCCGATGCACCAGCACCGGTGCCTGTGCCCGAGGCTGCCGCTGAACCGGCAGTGGCCGAGCCTGCCGCCGAGGCCGACATCACCGACACCGAGTTCGAGCAGCTGCTCGACTCGCTCGATGCGGTGAAGGCCGAGGCCGCCGCGTTCGACGCGCAGATGGCAGGCGAAACCGTCAGTGCTGGCGGTGATGAAATCACCGACGCCGAGTTCGAATCGCTGCTCGACCAGCTGCACGGCAAGGGCCAGTTCTCGCCGGAAGTGGCGGGCGCTGAGCCGGTGGCCGAAGCCAGTGCCCCGGTGAGCGATGAAATCACCGACGAAGAATTCGAGTCGCTGCTCGACCAGCTGCATGGCAAGGGCACCTTCCAGGCCGATGCCCTGCCGGGCGCCAGCGTGGCGCCGCTGGCCCCCGCACCGGCGGCCAGCAGTGACGAAATCAGCGAGCATGAGTTCGAGGCGCTGCTGGACCAGCTGCACGGCAAGGGCAAGTTCTCCGGTGACAGCGTCACCGCCGAGGCACCCGCCGCCGTTGCCGCCCCGGTAGCGGCCAAGGCGCCGGCCACACCGGCTGCCAAGCCGGCACCGGCCAGCGTGCCCGCTGCGGCCGCCGCCAAGCCGGCTGCCCCGGCAGCGGCCCGCGCCCCGGCGCCGGCCGCGGAAAAGCACGCCAGCGAAGCGGAAACCACCGTGCGGGTCGACACCGCCCGCCTGGACGAGATCATGAACATGGTCGGCGAACTGGTACTGGTGCGTAACCGCCTGGTGCGCCTGGGCTTGAACAGCGGCGACGAGGCCATGTCCAAGGCCGTGTCCAACCTCGACGTGGTGACCGCCGACCTGCAGACCGCGGTGATGAAAACCCGCATGCAGCCGATCAAGAAGGTCTTTGGTCGCTTCCCACGCCTGGTCCGCGACCTGGCGCGCCAGTTGAAGAAAGAAATCAACCTGGAGCTGGTGGGCGAAGAAACCGACCTGGACAAAAACCTGGTCGAGGCCTTGGCCGACCCGCTGGTGCACTTGGTGCGCAACGCCGTCGACCACGGCGTGGAAATGCCCGATGAGCGCGAAGCCTCTGGCAAAGCGCGTACCGGCCGCGTGGTGCTCTCGGCCGAGCAGGAAGGCGACCACATCCTGCTGTCGATTTCCGATGACGGCAAGGGCATGGACCCGAATATCCTGCGCGCCAAGGCCGTGGAAAAGGGCCTGATGGACAAGGACGCCGCCGAGCGCCTGAGCGAGTCGGACTGCTACAACCTGATCTTCGCCCCAGGCTTCTCGACCAAGACCGAGATTTCCGACGTGTCTGGCCGTGGCGTGGGCATGGACGTGGTGAAGACCAAGATTTCCCAGCTCAACGGCTCGATCAACATCTTCTCGGCCAAGGGCCAGGGTTCGAAGATCGTCATCAAGGTGCCGCTGACCCTGGCGATCATGCCAACCCTGATGGTGATGCTGGGCAACCAGGCCTTCGCCTTCCCGCTGGTCAACGTCAACGAAATCTTCCACCTCGACCTGTCGCGCACCAACGTGGTGGACGGCCAGGAAGTGGTGATCGTGCGCGACAAGGCGCTGCCGTTGTTCTACCTCAAGCGCTGGCTGGTACAGGGCCAGGTGCACGAGGAGCAGCACGAGGGCCATGTGGTGATCCTTTCGGTTGGCACCCAGCGTATCGGCTTCGTGGTCGACCAGCTGGTGGGCCAGGAAGAGGTGGTGATCAAGCCGCTGGGCAAGATGCTGCAGGGCACCCCGGGCATGTCTGGCGCCACCATCACCGGTGACGGGCGCATCGCGCTGATCCTCGACGTGCCGAGCATGCTCAAGCGCTACGCGGCGCGGCGTATCTGATTTTCGGCGGCGCACCCTGGCCGGGGGCGCCGCCTAATGGAGTGTTTATGGCAGTCAAGGTCCTGGTGGTGGATGATTCCGGTTTCTTCCGCCGCCGCGTTTCGGAAATCCTCTCGGCGGATCCGACGATCCAGGTCGTGGGCACCGCAACCAACGGCAGGGAAGCGATCGACCAGGCACTGGCGCTCAAACCCGATGTCATCACCATGGACTACGAAATGCCCATGATGGACGGCATCACCGCAGTACGCCACATCATGCAGCGCTGCCCGACGCCGGTGTTGATGTTCTCCTCGCTGACCCATGAAGGCGCCCGGGTGACCCTCGATGCGCTGGATGCCGGGGCAGTGGACTACCTGCCGAAGAACTTCGAAGACATCTCGCGCAACCCGGAGAAGGTCAAGCAGTTGCTGTGCGAGAAGGTCCACACCATTTCCCGCAGCAACCGCCGCTTCGGCAGCTACGCCAGCCCCGCGCCGGTGCCTGCGCCAGCGCCCACTTCTGCCCCTGCCAGCCATGCCCCGGCCAGCAGCTTGGCCAGTGCTGCGCCAGCGCGCACTGCCGTGACTGCCCGGGCACCCGCGCCTGCCGCCGCCCACGCCCCGGCACCCAAGCGCAAGCCCTACAAGCTGGTGGCCATCGGCACTTCCACCGGCGGCCCGGTAGCCCTGCAGCGGGTGCTGACCCAGCTGCCGGCCAGCTTCCCGGCGCCGATCGTGCTGATTCAGCACATGCCGGCGGCGTTCACCAAGGCCTTCGCCGAACGCCTCGACAAACTGTGCAAGATCAACGTCAAGGAAGCCGAGGACGGCGACGTGCTGCGCCCTGGCCTGGCCCTGCTGGCCCCAGGTGGCAAGCAGATGATGATCGATGGCCGTGGCACGGTGAAAATCCTGCCCGGCGACGAGCGCCTGAACTACAAGCCGTGCGTGGACATCACCTTCGGCTCGGCGGCCAAGTCGTATGGCGACAAGGTGTTGTCGGTGGTGCTCACCGGCATGGGCGCCGATGGCCGTGAAGGCGCGCGCCTGCTCAAGCAGGGCGGCAGTACCGTGTGGGCCCAGGATGAGGCCAGCTGTGTGATCTACGGCATGCCCATGGCCATCGTCAAAGCCAACCTGGCCGATGCGGTGTACAGCCTGGATGAAATCGGCAAACACCTGGTCGAGGCGTGTGTCTGATGGACGTGCTTAGCCTGATAGGCCTGATTCTGGCCTTCGTCGCCATCGTCGGCGGCAACTTCCTGGAGGGCGGCCACGTTGGCGCCCTGCTCAATGGCCCGGCTGGCCTGATCGTGCTCGGCGGCACCCTGGCGGCGGCGCTGCTGCAGTCGCCGCTGTCGGCGTTCAAGCGTGCGCTGCAGATTCTGCGCTGGATCATCTTCCCGCCGCGGGTGGACCTGGCCGGCGGTATCGACCGGGTGGTCAACTGGAGCCTGGTGGCGCGCAAGGAAGGCCTGCTGGGCCTGGAAGGGGTGGCCGATGCCGAACCCGACCCCTATGCGCGCAAGGGCCTGCAGCTGCTGGTGGACGGTGCTGAGCCGGAGGCGATCCGCAGCATCCTCGAAGTGGACTTCCTGACCCAGGAAAGCCGCGATATCCAGGCTGCCAAGGTGTTCGAGAGCATGGGCGGCTACGCGCCGACCATCGGTATCATCGGCGCGGTGATGGGCCTGATCCACGTGATGGGCAACCTCGCCGACCCGTCGCAGCTGGGCAACGGCATTGCCGTGGCCTTCGTCGCCACCATCTACGGCGTGGCCAGCGCCAACCTGGTGCTGCTGCCCATTGCCAACAAGCTCAAGGCCATTGTCATGCGCCAGTCGCGCTACCGGGAAATGCTGCTCGAAGGCCTGTTGTCGATTGCCGAGGGGGAAAACCCGCGCTCGATCGAACTGAAGCTGCAAGGCTTCATGGAGTAAGCCATGCGCCGCCGTCGTCATGTCGAAGAGCACGAGAATCACGAACGCTGGCTGGTGTCGTACGCCGACTTCATCACCTTGCTGTTCGCGTTTTTCGTGGTCATGTATTCGATTTCCTCGATCAACGAGGGCAAGTACAAGGTGGTTTCGCAGGCGCTGCTGGGGGTGTTCAACGACCCCGAGCGCAGCATGCGGGCGATCCCCATTGGTGATGAGCAGCCGCTGTCGGTCAAGCCGGCCGAGCCGTTGATCAAGGACAGTGAGCAGACCGACGCAGGCCTTGCGCAAACCAATGTCGACCCGCTCAAGACCATCAGCGACGACGTGCGCGATGCCTTTGGCGACCTGATCAACTCCAACCAGATGACCGTGCGCGGCAACGAGTTGTGGGTGGAGATCGAACTCAATTCCTCGTTGCTGTTCGGCAGTGGCGATGCCATGCCCAGTGACAAGGCGTTCAACATCATCGACAAGGTGGGGGAAATCCTCAAGCCGTTCGCCAACCCGGTGCATGTCGAAGGCTTCACCGACAACCAGCCGATCCGTACCGCCCAGTACCCGACCAACTGGGAGCTGTCGGCGGCGCGGGCGGCGAGCATCGTGCGCTTGCTGGCGATGGAAGGGGTGAACCCGGCGCGCATGGCTTCGGTGGGCTACGGCGAGTACCAGCCGGTGGCCAGCAACGACACGGCCGATGGCCGTGCGCGCAACAGGCGGGTGGTGCTGGTGATTTCCCGCAACCTTGAGGTGCGCCGCAGCCTGACCGGCTCTGGCACTGCCAATGCCACGCCGGATGCGGCCTTACGCCGTGCTGGCACACAAAGTGCACCGGCAGCGGGAAGCAGCCCATAAGTCAATTCTCCGTCACTGCGTGTCGCCTGTGCAGGCGCGGGCTTGCCCCGTGAACGGGGCGATGCGGTGGAGGGCACGGGCCACGCCCGTGTTCGCGGGACAAGCCCGCTCCTACAAGGGAGGGGTTAACATTCAATGAGTCATGAGTTGTCCTATGAGAGTCTGGGCAGTAGCCAATCAAAAAGGTGGAGTCGGCAAGACCACCAGCACCATCGCCCTGGCCGGGCTGCTGGCCGAGGCAGGCAAGCGCGTGGTCGTGGTCGACCTCGACCCGCATGGCTCGATGACCAGCTATTTCGGGCACAACCCGGACGTTCTGGAACACAGCTGCTACGACCTGTTCCTGCATAAGGGCAGCGTGCCTGAAGGCCTGCCGGGGCAGCTGCTGCTGCCCACCAGCGACGAGCGTATTTCGCTGCTGCCCTCCAGCACCGCGCTGGCGGTGCTGGAGCGCCAGTCGCCGGGGCAGAACGGCTTGGGCTTGGTGATCGCCAAGAGCCTGGCGCAGCTGTGGCAGGATTTCGACTTTGCCTTGATCGACAGCCCGCCGCTGCTGGGTGTGCTGATGGTCAACGCCCTGGCTGCCAGCCAGCAACTGGTGATTCCGGTGCAAACCGAGTTCCTGGCGGTCAAGGGCCTGGAACGCATGATCGGCACCTTGGGCATGGTCAACCGCTCGCGCCGCCAGGCGCTGCCGTACCAGATCGTGCCGACCCTGTTCGACCGCCGCACCCAGGCCTCGCTGGGCACCCTCAAGGCGTTGCGCGATACCTATGAACACCAGGTGTGGCAAGGCTACATCCCGGTGGATACGCGCCTGCGCGATGCCAGCCGCAACGGCGTCACGCCGTCGCAATTCGATGGCAAGAGCCGCGGCGTGATCGCCTACCGGGCGCTGCTCAAGCACTTGCTCACCTACAAGCCCGCCGCGCAGGTGGCCTCATGAATCAGCCCGTCGGCACCCGGCCGCAACTGGCCCTGCAGTCCTACCTCGATGGTTTGCTGCAGGAAGCCACCGAAGCCGAAGAAAGCCTGTCGCCACCGGCCGCGCCGGCACCCAGCGACGAATTCGCCGCTGCGGTACGCGAAGAGCAGGCACGCGATGCGCGCCAGGCGGTGCCTGCAGCGGTCGCCCGGCCGTTTGCCGAGCCCCAGCGCAAGGTGTTGCCAACCCTGCTGCCGGTAGAAAAGCCGGTGGTGACGGTGGTCGAGGAGGCGGTGGTGGCCGAGGCCAGCATCCCGGTACTGACCGAGGTGGAACCGGTTGCGCCGCTGGTCGATGTGCACCTGCCCGCCGCCAGCGCTGCGCTGCCGCCCACCCCACCGCGCACCGTCGATGGTCGCCCGCAGTGGGCTGCCGAGCCGTTCGAATGCCTGCTGTTCGACGTCGCCGGGCTGACCCTGGCGGTGCCGTTGGTGTGCCTGGGCTCGATCTACAGCCTGGAAGGCCAGGAACTGACACCGCTGTTCGGCCAACCCGACTGGTTCCTTGGCATCCTGACCTGCCAGGCCGGCAACCTCAAGGTGCTGGACACGGCGCGCTGGGTGATGCCCGACCGCTACCGCGACGACTTCCGCCAGGGCCTGCATTATGTGATTTCCGTGCAGGGCTACGAGTGGGGGCTGGCGGTGCACCAGGTCAGCCGCTCGCTGCGCCTGGACCCTTCCGAGATCAAGTGGCGCAGCCAGCGGGGCCAACGCCCGTGGCTGGCCGGCACGGTCATTGAACACATGTGTGCGCTGCTGGATGTTGCCGAACTGGCCGAGCTGATTGCCAGCGGTGCGGTCAAGCAGCTGCACGCGAAACAGAAATAACACCGAACACAACCGCCAACGAGCGGATTTAGAGGGCTAGGGGAATGAAAAAGTCGTCTGCGCAAGGTTCTGAAGATCCGATCCTGCAGTGGGTAACCTTCCGTTTGGACAACGAGTCCTACGGCATCAACGTCATGCAGGTGCAGGAAGTGCTGCGCTACACCGAGATCGCCCCGGTGCCGGGTGCGCCGAGCTATGTGCTGGGCATCATCAACCTGCGCGGCAATGTGGTGACGGTGATCGACACCCGTCAGCGCTTTGGCCTGATGCCGTCGGATGTGACCGACAACACCCGTATCGTCATCATCGAGGCCGACAAGCAAGTGGTCGGCATTCTGGTCGACAGCGTTGCCGAGGTGGTGTACTTGCGCCAGTCGGAAATCGAAACGGCGCCGAACGTGGGCAACGAAGAGTCGGCCAAGTTCATCCAGGGCGTGTGCAACAAGAACGGCGAGCTGCTGATTCTGGTTGAGCTGGACAAGATGATGACCGAGGAAGAATGGTCCGAGCTGGAGAACATCTGAGTTGATCTTCGAGGCGGCGGTAATTTTCCTGGCCTTGCTGTGGGCCCTCAGCCTGTGGTTCTTCCTCAACTACAGCAAGCGCCAGCGTGAGTTGGCCGCGCAGCAGGCGCTGGGCGATGCCTTGCGCGACCAGCGCATCAAGGATTTGGCCAAGCGCCTGGACGACTACCAGAACGGCAGCGTGCGCATGGGTGAGGCCATCCATGAGCTGCGCACCACCCTGGCGCCGCTGCCGGAGAAGGTCCAGCAGCTTGAGCAGCGCGACCCCAACAGCGTGACCTTCACCCAGGCCGCCAAGTTGGTGGGCATGGGCGCCAGCGTGGCAGAGCTTACCGAAACCTGCGGCCTGACCCAGGCCGAGGCGGAGCTGATGAGCAAGCTGCATCGTAGCGGCTAACCAGGTATACCGAGCGTTTGGCCGGGGCTGCTTTGCAGCCCATCGCGAGCTGCGCTCGCTCCTACCAGGTATACCGCCAATGGGTGAAAACGCACCTCAGGTGTTGGCCCAGGCCGAGGCGGAGTTGATGAGCAAGCTGCATCGCAGCGACTAGCCGGGTATACCGAGCGGTTGGTAGGAGCGAGCGTAGCTCGCGATGGGGCGCGCAGCGGCCCCAGTTTTTCAGCTTCGCGGCACAGGACGCCGGGGCTGCTTTGCAGCCCATCGCGAGCTGCGCTCGCTCCTACCAGGTTTACCGCCAATGGGTGAAAACGCACCTCAGGTGTTGGCCTAGGCCGAGGCGGAGTTGATGAGCAAGCTGCACCGCAGCGGCTAGCCCGGTATACCGAGCGGTTGGTAGGAGCGAGCGTAGCTCGCGATGGGGCGCGCAGCGGCCCTGGTTTTTCAGCTTCGCGGCACAGGATGCCGGGGCTGCTTTGCAGCCCATCGCGAGCTGCGCTCGCTCCTACCAGGTATACCGCCAATGGGTGAAAACGCACCTCAGGTGTTGGCCCAGGCCGAGGCGGAGTTGATGAGCAAGCTGCACCGCAGCGGCTAGCCCGGTATACCGAGCGGTTGGTAGGAGCGAGCGTAGCTCGCGATGGGGCGCGCAGCGGCCCCAGGTTTTCAGCTTCGCGGCACAGGACGCCGGGGCTGCTTTGCAGCCCATCGCGAGCTGCGCTCGCTCCTACCAGGTTTATCGCCAATGACTGAGAACACGCCTCAGGTCCTGGCCCACGACAGGTTGCCGCCAACCCTGGCAAACCGGTTCAGGGGCGTGAGCGCACGCCAGGCCTGCTCGACCAGGTCGGGGTCGACGAACAGCCAGCTGTTCACCTTCGGCAACAGCCCCAGGTTGAACGCCTGGCGCAGCCGGTACAGATGCCCCAGGCGCTGGTCGACGATGTCGGTCAGCAGCCTTGGCCCGGTCAGCCTGCTCAGTTCGTTGGCATAGCGATAGAACCCGGCCGGGTCGCTGGCAAAGCTGGGCCTGCTGTCGTAGAAGTCCAGCCTGCCTTGGTACCGCGCGTGCATCTCTTCGAGCAGGGCCTTGAGGGTCGGGTTGTTGGCATGGCTGCCGATCAGGCTGTTGTTGAACAGGCAGTTCATCCCCAGTTTTTCATTGGACACCGGCGGCGGTAGCAACAGGCCGTCGGCGGGCGCCAGCAGCGCAACGTCATCGATCGGCTCGCCAGGCCGGCCCAAGGGAACGCCATCGACCACCTGAGGGTACTGGCCAGGCGCCAGGATGCTGTCGTCGACATCCATGTACAGCCCGCCATCATGGTCGAGCATGAAATAGCGCAGGTTGTCGCACGCCGAGGCGAAATTGCTGGCCACCCCCCCGTTGCCATCTACCGCCGCCTGGTACTGGGCATGGTAGCGGCTGGCGCTGAAGGCTTGATAGAACGGCTGGTCTTCCAACGTCAGCACCTGCAAGCCCGGCGCGTGTTCGGCCAGCAGTCGCAGGTTCTGCTCGTAGGCCGGCAAGGTGGCCCGCGACAGGAACAGCCGGTAGGCATATTGGCTGGACTGCAGCCGGGCGGCATTGGTTGCCATGTTGCGAATCAGTGCCGAGCTGATGGCCTTGTCGCCAACCCACAAGCACGAGATGGTCTTGGGGATCGCTTGGCTATCGGCAGCCGTGACCGGGGCCAGTTCGAACGGCAGTTGCAGGTCGACGCCCAGGGCGCGCAGGGTGGCGCTGCGCATCGGGTGAGTAACGGGGCGGTCACGCGCAACCGGGCGCAAGTCCCGGGAGCCTGCGCGGGCGACATACAGGGTTGGGGAAACCTCGTTGGCGTCCCGTGCGATCATGAACGCATCCTGTTGCATGTCGTACACCACCGCCTCGTTGTAGGTATCGATGCTGCTCTCCAGGCGATCTGACCGGCCATCGTAGCGGGGCGTGCGGATCACCGCGCCGGCGGTAGCTTCGTCGGCGCCGGGCAGGGGCGCGATGTCGTCGGGAATGTGGAAGTAGCGCGCAACCTCCAGGTCCGGTAACCGAGGTGCGCCCACCGGGCTCAGCGGGTAGCCCCATTGGTCGTTGATCCGGCCGGGCAGGATGAAGCCTTCGCTCTTGACCCGGAACAGCTGGCCGACTTGCTCGGCGGCAGTGGGCAGCACCACGGCATTGAGCAGGCCGGCGCTCAGCGTTTCGACGCCTTCGGCCTGCTGCCGGGCATCCTTGCCTTCGATGGCCTGGTCCAGGCCCAGGCCGAACTGGGCGATGCCACCGGCGGCAACGATCACCAGCAGCTCCGGCACGACGAACGCCAGCGGTGCCAGCAGGGTCATGGCCGAATTCAGGTAGCCGCGCCAGCGGGCCTGGGTCACCTCGTTGTCGCGGGTGATGAGGAAATCGGCGTCGGCATAGCTGCGGGCCTTTTGCCGCAGGGCAAGGGCCTGGAACAGGTCGCCGGTGATGGGCGCGCTGTAGTGCGCGGGCCGGTAGTGCACGTATTGGCGCGGTGCCCACGGGCCATCGGTGGTGAACCCGGAGCGCTGGGGCGAACGGTGGTGAATGGCCGGGTAGCTGCCAAGGCCGATCAGGGCCTCGTCCAAGCCGCTGAAGTCCAGCCCATCCGGCCCGTCGGCCTGGGCGAAATAGCCCTTCAGGGCGGTGCGCTTGAGCGGGTCCTGGCATTGCACGGCTACCCAGTCGCGCAGCGCGTCCAGGTGTGCGAACTCGTGCAGGGGCGCGCTGTTGCCAGGCAGGTAGAGCACGACCAGCGGGCTTTCGCCGCTGCTGAGCAGCAGCGCGTCGGTGCTGGCGTAGCCGTAGATGTTCAGGGTGCAGGCCTTGAACCCGCGCACCGTGGTGCCCAGCCCTGCCGCCTGCCAGGCGAGCTGGCGCGCCGCATCGCTGAGGCTGCCTTGCTGCACCTGTTGGTTGCAGGCGGTGATGAAGGCGAGCTTGGCCGACAGGCGATGGCTGCCCAGGTACGCAGCCCAGTAGTCGTCGAGCATGGCCAGGTAACGGTCGTGCAGGTCCAGGTTGCAGATGAAGGCCTGGAAGGCCTCGGCTGGGAGTTGCACGTGGGTACTGGCATCGAGGTTGCCTGCTGGGGTGATGTGGAACAGGCCGTTGTAGACCTGGTGATGGATGCCCGGCTGCCATTGGCTGAACGCGGGCAGGGTGTCCACCAGGGTCACCTTGCCCACGGGGAACGTGCCGGCCCAGGGGCCGGCGAACAGCGCACCGAGCAGGTTGCGGTTGCTTTCGCCCTGCCAGTTGGCCAGCACCGCCTGGGTCAGGGCCATGCGCTCGGTGATGACGGCCAGGTAGCCCTGGGGGCCGTCTGGCTGGTAATGAAGCGTCACCACCTCGACCCGGTCCGGGTCCAGCGGCTGGCCGCGCTCGGCGCTCCAGGCACGGATGGCATTGGCCGCCTCCCGGTCGGGGCGGGGGAAGCCCTTGAGGTGGTTGCGAACGTACTGCACGCCGGTGGCGTTGATGTTGAGAGTGCTCATGGTGCGGGCCCGATGGTGAATGAAGCCTGCATGGTTGGCGCAAAGGCACTGGCGCTTGCGGTACTTAACGCAGCGCCTTGGCGTCATTGGTACTGCCAGCTGTGGGCCTGCCCCATCTCCACGAAGCGGTCCAGCGGTGCATGCTCGCGCATCAGCCGGGTCAATTCGCGCAGGTTGATGGCGCTGTGCAGGTCATGCACCGGCGACACCAGCAGGCTGCACAGCTCACGCAACTGCCTGAGCCAGGGCAGGCGCGTGTCGATCACATCATTGAGCACGCCAGGGCCGGTCAGGCGGTTCAGGCGCTTGGCGTAGGCGTTGAAACCCACCGGGTTGAACACGGCGTCGGGCCGCCCGGCGTAGAACAGTGGGTCTTGCTGGAAGCGCCGCAGGATCTCGTCGGAAATGGCGTCCAGCGTCGGGTTGTTCGGGTGGCTGCCAATCATGCTGCTGTTGTACTTGATGTACAGCCCCAGCTGGTCGCTGGACACCGGCGGTGACAGCAGCAGGCCGTCAGCGGTGGTTTGCAGGGTATGGTTGGCCAGCGGTAGCCGCCCTGGCCCGGCGCCGATGCTGAACAGGCGATCGTCGGCATCCAGGTAGAGCCCGCCGAAATGCTTGAGCATCCGGTAGCGCAGGATATCGCTGGCAGAGCTGAAGTTGGTGGCGTGGCTGCCGGCGTCGCCCAGGGCGGCCTGGTACTGGCGAAAATAGGGGGAGCGGGCGAAGTCCTGGTAGAACGCCTCGTCTTCGAGCGGATGCACGCTCAACTGGGGCGCCCGGGCCTGCAGTTGCCGGAGGTTGGCCTGGTACACCCTGGGGTTCTGCCGCGACAGGAACAGCTGGTACTGGTAGTCGGTGCCCTGCATCGCTGCGGCATTGTGCGCCAGGGCATCGAGGAACAGGCCCGAGATCCGCTGGTCGCCTACCCACAGGCTGGAGATGATCCGCGGTATCGGGGTGCGCTCCAGGTTGTCCAGGAAGGCGTAGTCGATGGGCAGGTCCAGCCGGATGCCCAGTTGCTGCAAGGTGGCGATGCGTTGGGCGTCGCTGACGGTACGCTGCAGGTCGGCCAGGTGCACCAGGGCCTGGGAGGCGCCGCTGCCGAACACCCAGCGCTGCGGCGCTGGCAGTTGGTGTTCACTGGCTTTGATGAAACAGTCGCCTTGCAGGTCATACACCACAGGCTCGGTGCGCGTATCGCCTGCCGTTTCGAAGCGGCCTTCGAAGTAGTGGTTCAGCGCTTCATCCACGCGCGTTACCACCGAGGCTGCTTGCACGTTCTGCGGCGCCGGTGCTCGGAAAGCGTACTCCGCTGGCAGCAATTCGAAGGTTTCCACCGGTGTGGCGGAGCCGGCCAGAGGGCCCAGCAGCTCGGCCAGGCGCGGGGCGCGGAGAAAACCTGGCCTGAGGTAACTGAACAGTTGGCTGGCACGGGCGACGCCGGCTGCCAGCGGCGCGGCGTTGAGCAGGCCGAAGGCCTGGTTCTCCAGCCCCTCGACCTGTTCGTCGAGGGTGTTGCCATTGATCGCCTGGTCCAGCCCCAACCCGAACTGGGCCAGGCCGCCCAGCACCAGCACCGGGATCAGTTCAGGCAGTACCAGGGCGAACGGGCCCAGCATGCCCACTGAAATGCTCAGGTAGCTTCCCCAGCGGCGTTTGTCGACCTGGTGGTTGGTGACAACGCGGTAGTCCATGTCGTCGTAGCTGCGTTGTTTCTGCTGCTGGGCCAGGTAGTCGAACAGGTCGCCGGTGATCGGTGGGCTGTGGGTCGCAGCGGCATAGTTGACGGTGTCGTCGGGGTTCCACACGCCGCTGCTGGCGAAACCTGGGTGGTCGATGGGCAGGCGGTGGGGGCGCGGGTACAGGCCAAGCCCTTGCAGTGCCGTGCCCAGGCCGCTGTACTGCAAGCCGTCGGGCCAGGTGCTGGGGGAGAAATACTGCTGCAGCCATTGCTGGCGATCGCTGTCCTGGCACTGGCTGGCGAACCAGTGCTTGAGCGCCAGCTCATTGTCGAATTGGTGCAGTGGCGATGAGTTGCCGGGCACGTACAGCAGCACGGCGTTGCTGTCCGGGCCCTGGATGTACAGCAGCGAAGTGCTGACGTAGCCATACACATTGAGCAGCCGGCACTGCACCTGGGGCGCACCGGGCAGCAGGCCGGCTGCCTGCCAGGCCAGGCGCCGGGCCGACTCGCTGAGGCTGCCCTCGCTCACCTGCTTGTTGCAGGCGCTGATGAAGGCGATCTTCAATGCCCGTGCATAGCGCTGCAGGCCGTTTTCCCAGTAGCCATCCAGCGCTTGCTTGAGGCGCCCATGCAGCGCCAGCCCCCACACGTAGCTCTGGAAATCCTCGGCGCGAATGGCCAGGCGTGTGGCGGGGCCGTAGGCCTGGCTTGCGCTACGCCGGTACAGGCCATTGAAGACCATGTAGGGGGCGGAATTGGACCAGGCCGACAGCGGCTCCAGGCGCTCGACCACGGTCACCGCCTGGGGCGGCGCGATGCCGGCCCAGTCGCCGTAGTGAAAGCCGTTGTAGCCGCCGGCAGGTTCCCCCTGCCAGTTGCCCAGCAAGGCTTCCACCAGGTTTACCCGCTGCCTGATTTGCGCATTCAAGCGGTACTGGGAGGGGTCTTCATCCAGGCGGGTGTATTGGTAGTGCAGGGTGACGACGTCGATTTCCAGGGGGGAGAGGGTGATTCCCCGGCTGCCAAGCCAGTCACGCAGCAGAGTTTCGGCCAGGGTATCGGGGCGTGGGAAGTCGACCAGGGCGTTGCGCAGCAGCGGCTGGTGCAGGGGGGCAGGGGTAGTCATCGGAGGCGGTCCTGAGCGGTTGGGCCGACCAGCCTATGCCCCTGCCTGGGCCAGGACGTGTTAGTTAAATGCTGCCTGGCAGCGGCAGCACGGTTGGGGTGATGTCGCGTTCAGCCTCGGGTTCGTCGGCGAAGCCGACCGGCACCTTGCCGCGCAGTTGCCAGGCGAAGGCGATGATCTCGGCGATGGTCAGGTACAGCGCTTCGGGAATCTGCTCGCCCAGCTCCAGGCGCGCCAGCAGGCGCACCAGCTCGGCGTTTTCATAAATCGGCACTTCGTGCTCGCGGGCCAGGGCCAGGATGGCCTCGGCCAGCTCGTCGTCGCCCTTGGCGGTGAGGGTAGGGGCCTGCTGGCCATCGTAGCTCAGGGCGATGGCCTGGCGCGGTTGCTTGTCGATCATGCGGTTTCATCCACCCAACGTTGTTCCACCCGTGTGCGCGGGCCCTGTGGCGGAAGGCCGGGGTGGCATTCCAGGTCGCCGACATCCAGGCCGCGGGCCAGCAGGCGCTCGCGCAGGGTGCCGAGCTGGCTGTCGATCAGCCGTGCGGTTTGTTCGCGTTCTGCCCACAACTGGCCAGACAAGCGGCCGTCAAGCAGCTGCGCCTCGACCTGCAGCGGCCCCAGCGGCGCCAGGTCGAAGGCCAGGTCGATGCGCCATAGCGCCTGCAACGGGTCTTGTGCCTCACGCTGGCGCTGCTGGTGTTGCTCGGGGGTTTCCTCGCGTTGCAGCTTCACCTGCAAGGGGATGAAATCCTGGCCGTGGCGGATCGGCACCTCGGTTTGCCAGGTGGTCTGCTGGTTGCCGTTTTCCAGGCTGCCGGATTGTTGCAGGCTGCTCAGGGCGTGGCTCTGCAGGCGCGAAATGGCGGCAGCAGCCAGGCGCAGCAACTGTTGCAGGTCGCCTTCGTGCTCCATTGCCTGGAGCAGCCGCGAGGGCAGCGGGAAGGCCCCAGGCGGGGTGCGCGGGGTGACCCGGTCGAGCATGCCCAGGGCACTGCGGGCCATGGCCGGCAGCGCCTGGGCCAGGGCGGCAGAGGCGACCGCCGGGTTGTTCGGCGCGCTTGCCGAGGCCTGCGCCACCAGCCGTACCAGTTGCGCCTTGAGGTCGGTGACCACGCTGGCGCCCAGCCCGCCCAGCAGTTTCGCCTCCAGGAAAGCGCCGCTGTTGTTCAGCGCCTGGGCTACCGCCTTGCCATCGCTGAGCTGGCGCGCATCGGGCAGGCTGGCCAGCAGATCGCTGGCCGCACTGCGCAGTTCGCCGTTGCCGCCTGGGCTGCTGGCCAGCTGCTGCAGGGCATTGAGCAGGCCGGGCAGGGACGCCTGGCGGCCTTGCTGGGTGAGCAGTTGCTGGGCGATGTTCAACTGCTCCTGGCGGCCGCTCAGGGGTACGAAGCGCAGCGACTGGTCGCCTTGTACCAGGGCGCTGAGCAGGCTGCCGACCGGCAGTGGGCGCGGGCTGTCGATGGTCAGGGTGGCGCCGGCCTGGGCGCTGTTGAGCAGGTTGACCAGCGAGCGGAAGCTGGCCGCCTGGCCCAGGTTTGGCGCCAGCGCCTGGCTGGTCAGCACCTTGCCCTGCAACAGCGTGCCGACTGGCACTTTGCTGGTGTCCAGTTGAGTCAGGGTGGCGACATTGCTGGCACTGGCCTGCTGCAGCGTGACCGCCAGGCGGTCGGCCTGCGGCTGGCTGAGCGTGAGCTGGCTGCCTTGGGGAAATGGCTGGTTGGCCGTGACCTGAACCTGGGCCTGGCTGCCGTTGGCCTGCAGCACCTGCAGCACCAGTTGGAAGGTGCTGCCGCTCTGGCGCAGGCTCAGCACATCGGCCTGGGCGGTTTCGCCGGGCTTGATCAGGCCGGGCTGCGCCTGGGTCAGGTTCAGTAGTTCACCGGTCAGTTGCGCCTTGATCGCCTGCGGGTTGAGCGCGGTTTGTGCGCCGAGACTATTGATTTCAGTCATGATTGTATACAACCTGTCGAACCCGTCATCTTTCTTGGCGGGGCAGGCATGTATAATGCCGACCGCTCGTCACTGGCCAGTATAACGGCAGCGTGAAGGGCGACTTGAGACACAGGGTTGAGGATTGGCGGCGCCTGCTTCGCGGGGCAAGCCCGCTCCTACAGGAAAAATGCCACCTGGTAGGAGCGGGCTTGCCCCTCGAAACAGGCGCCGCCAATCCCAAACCCGACAAAGATAAGGCGAAACCGTGACCCTCCACCTCCAAGCGGCAGGCCTGGCCTGCGAGCGCGACTGGCGCCTGCTGTTCGAGCACCTGGACTTCGAACTGCACCCCGGCGACATGCTGCAGATCAGCGGCCCCAACGGCAGCGGCAAAACCAGCCTGCTGCGCCTGTTGGCCGGGCTGATGCAGCCGACCGCCGGGCAGATCCTGCTGGGCGGCCAGCCGCTGGCCGAGCAGCGCCATGCCCTGGCCAGCATCTTGCTGTGGATCGGTCATGCCGCCGGCATCAAGGACCTGCTCAGCGCCGAGGAAAACCTCGCCTGGCTGTGCGCCTTGCACCGGCCGGCCAGCCGCGAGGCAATCTGGGCGGCCCTGGCGGCGGTGGGCTTGCGCGGTTTCGAGGACGTACCCTGCCATACCTTGTCGGCCGGGCAGCAGCGCCGCGTGGCGCTGGCCAGGCTGTACCTGGACAGCCCGCCGCTGTGGATTCTCGACGAGCCTTTCACCGCCCTCGACAAACAAGGCGTCGCCCAGCTTGAGGCGCACCTGGCGGCCCATTGCGAGCAGGGCGGCACGGTGGTGCTGACTACCCACCACAGCCTGGCGCACCTGCCGTCGGGGTACCGTGAGCTGAACCTGGGGCAGTGGGCGGCATGAGCGTGTTCATCCTGTTGCTGCGCCGCGAAGCGCGCCTGCTGTTCCGTCGCCCGGCAGAGCTGGCCAACCCGCTGGTGTTCTTCGCCATCGTGGTGGCGCTGTTCCCGCTGGCGGTCGGCCCGGAAAGCCAATTGTTGCAAACCTTGTCGCCGGGGCTGGTCTGGGTGGCGGCGTTGCTGGCGGTATTGCTGTCGCTCGATGGCCTGTTTCGCAGCGATTTCGAGGACGGCTCGCTGGAGCAGTGGGTGCTTTCGCCCCACCCGCTGGCGCTGCTGGTGCTGGCCAAGGTGCTGGCGCACTGGATTTTTTCCGGCCTTGCCCTGGTATTGTTGGCGCCCTTGCTAGCCTTGATGCTGGGCCTGCCCGGCCATTGCCTGCCGGTGCTGCTCGGTTCGCTGCTGCTCGGCACCCCGATACTGAGCCTGCTGGGGGCGGTGGGGGCGGCGTTGACGGTCGGTTTGAAACGCGGTGGGTTGCTGCTGGCGTTGCTGATTCTGCCGTTGTATATCCCTGTATTGATCCTGGGCAGTGGTGCGTTGCAGGCGGCGTTGCAGAATATGCCGGCCACCGGCCACTTGCTCTGGCTTGCCAGCCTGACTGCCCTGGCGGTAACCCTGGCACCTTTTGCGATAGCGGCCGGCCTGAAGATCAGCGTCGGCGAATAACGAGTCCTGGGCTTCCAAGCCCGGCCAACACCCTGGATGTACCTGATGAAAATAAGCTGGACGTGGTTCCACAAACTGGGCTCGCCGAAATGGTTCTACGCCATCAGCGGCCGCATGCTGCCCTGGCTGGCCGTTTCCGCCATCGTGCTACTGGCCACCGGCGTGGTCTGGGGCCTGGCCTTCGCCCCCGAGGATTACCAGCAGGGCAATAGCTTCCGCATCATCTATATCCACGTGCCGGCGGCCATGCTGGCGCAGTCCTGCTACGTGCTGCTGGCGGTGGCCGGGGTAGTGGGGCTGGTGTGGAAGATGAAACTGGCCGACGTGGCCCTGCAGTGCGCGGCGCCCATCGGCGCCTGGATGACCGCCGTGGCGCTGGTCACCGGGGCGATCTGGGGCAAGCCGACCTGGGGCAGCTGGTGGGTGTGGGATGCCCGGCTGACGTCGATGCTGATTCTGCTGTTCCTGTATTTCGGCATCATCGCCCTGGGCCAGGCCATCAGCAACCGCGACAGCGCCGCCAAGGCCTGCGCGGTGCTGGCCATCGTCGGCGTGATCAACATCCCGATCATCAAGTATTCGGTGGAGTGGTGGAACACCCTGCACCAGGGCGCCACCTTCACCCTCACCGAGAAACCGGCGATGCCGGCCCAGATGTGGTTGCCGCTGCTGTGCACGGCGCTGGGGTTCTACTGCTTTTTCGGCGCCGTGCTGCTGCTGCGCATGCGCCTTGAAGTGCTAAAGCGCGAAGCCCGCGCCAGCTGGGTGAGGGAAGAAGTGCTGAACAGCCTGGGGCGGAGGGCCGCACCATGAGTTTCGCATCCTTCGGCGACTTCCTCGCCATGGGCCACCATGGCCTGTACGTCTGGTCGGCCTACGGCATCTGCCTGGCGGTGCTGGCGCTGAATGTCGCCGCCCCGTTGCTGGCCCGCCGTCGTTACCTGCAAGAAGAGGCGCGCCGTTTGCGCCGGGAGAACAACCAGTGAATCCGCAGCGCAAGAAACGCCTGTTCCTGATCCTCGGCCTGCTGGCCGGGGTTGCGGTGGCCGTCGGCTTTGCCTTGAGCGCCCTGCAGCAGAACATCAACCTGTTCTACACCCCCACCCAGATCGCCAACGGCGAGGCCCCGCTGGACACGCGCATCCGTGCCGGCGGCATGGTGGAAAAGGGCTCGGTGCAGCGCTCCTCGGACTCGCTCGACGTGCGCTTCGTGGTCACCGACTTCAACAAGTCGGTGCCGATCACCTACCGCGGCATCCTGCCTGACCTGTTCCGTGAAGGGCAGGGCATCGTCGCCCTGGGCATGCTCAACGCCGACGGCGTGGTGGTGGCCGACGAGGTGCTGGCCAAGCACGACGAGAAATACATGCCGCCGGAAGTCACCAAGGCCCTGAAGGAAAGCGGCCAGGCGGCAGCCGGTGCGGAGGCCAAGCCATGAACGCCGCCCTGGTCATTCCCGAACTCGGCCAGTTGGCGATGATTCTGGCGATCTGCTTTGCCGCCGTGCAGGCCACGCTGCCGCTGCTCGGCGCCTGGCGTGGCGACAGCCTGTGGATGAGCCTGGCGCGCCCGGCGGCCTGGGGGCAGTTCACCTTCCTGGCGTTCGCCTTCGCCTGCCTGACCCACGCCTTCATGACCGACAACTTCTCGGTGGCCTATGTCGCCAGCAACTCCAACAGCGCCTTGCCCTGGTACTACAAGTTCAGCGCCGTGTGGGGCGCCCACGAAGGCTCGCTGCTGCTGTGGGCGCTGATCCTGGGCGGCTGGACCTTCGCCGTGTCGATCTTCTCGCGCCAGCTGCCACAGGTGATGCTGGCCCGCGTGCTGGCGGTAATGGGCATGATCAGCGTGGGCTTCCTGAGTTTTCTGATCATCACCTCCAACCCGTTCCAGCGCCTGTTGCCGCAAGTGCCGGCCGATGGCCGTGACCTCAACCCATTGCTGCAGGACTTCGGCCTGATCGTCCACCCGCCCATGCTGTACATGGGCTACGTGGGCTTCTCGGTGGCCTTCGCCTTTGCCATTGCGGCATTGCTCGGCGGGCGCCTGGATGCCGCCTGGGCTCGCTGGTCGCGGCCCTGGACCATGGTCGCCTGGGCCTTCCTCGGGGTGGGCATCACCCTCGGCTCGTGGTGGGCGTACTACGAGCTGGGCTGGGGCGGCTGGTGGTTCTGGGACCCGGTGGAAAACGCCTCGTTCATGCCATGGCTGGTGGGCACGGCGCTGATTCACTCGCTGGCGGTGACTGAAAAACGCGGCGTGTTCAAAAGCTGGACCGTGCTGCTGGCGATTGCCGCGTTCTCCTTGAGCCTGCTGGGCACCTTCCTGGTTCGCTCCGGCGTACTGACCTCGGTGCATGCCTTTGCCGCCGACCCGGCGCGCGGCGTGTTCATCCTGATCTTCCTGCTGTGCGTGGTCGGCGGCTCGCTGACCCTGTTCGCCCTGCGCGCCCCGGTGGTCAAGAGCCAGGTGGGCTTTGGCCTGTGGTCGCGTGAAACGCTGCTGCTGGCCAACAACCTGATCCTGGTGGTGGCCGCCTCGATGATTCTGCTGGGCACGTTGTACCCGCTGGTGCTCGATGCCCTGACCGGGGCCAAGCTGTCGGTTGGCCCACCGTACTTCGATGCCCTGTTCCTGCCGCTGATGGCGCTGCTGATGGTGGTGCTGGGCGTGGGCGTGGTGGTGCGCTGGAAGGACACCCCCGGCAAGTGGCTGGCAAGCATGATGACCCCAGTGCTGGTTGGCGCTGCGGTGCTGGCGCCGGTGGCCGGGCTGATCGTCGACGATTTCGACTGGCCTATCTTAAGCGTGTTTGCCTTGGCTGCCTGGGTGGTGCTCGGCGGGCTGCGCGATATCGTCGACAAAACCCGCCACAAGGGCCTGGCCAAGGGCGTGCGCGGCCTTACCCGCAGCTACTGGGGCATGCAGCTGGCGCACCTGGGCCTGGCGGTGTGCGCCCTGGGCGTGGTGCTGTCGAGCAACAACAGCGCCGAGCGCGACCTGCGCATGGCGCCGGGTGACAGCATGGAGCTGGGCGGTTACCACTTCCTGTTCGAGGGTGCCAAGCACTTCGAGGGCCCGAACTTCGTGTCCGACAAGGGCACCATCGTGGTCAGCCGCGAGGGCCGTGAAGTGACCACCCTGCACCCGGAAAAGCGCCTGTACACCGTGCAGCAGTCGATGATGACCGAGGCCGGCATCGACGCAGGCTTCACCCGCGACCTCTACGTTGCCCTCGGCGAGCCGCTTGAAAACGGCGCCTGGGCGGTGCGCGTGCACATCAAGCCTTACGTTCGCTGGATCTGGCTGGGCGGTCTGTTGACCGGCCTGGGCGGCTTGCTGGCGGCCTTCGACCGGCGCTACCGCGTCAAGGTCAAGACCCGGGTGCGTGAAGCCCTGGGCGTGTCTGGAGCAACTGCATGAAGCGTTGGATCATGGTAGTGCCACTGGCGGTATTCCTGCTGATGGCGGTGTTTCTCTACAAGGGGTTGTTCCTAAAGCCCGAGGAATTGCCCTCGGCAATGATCGGCAAGCCGTTCCCGGCGTTCGCCCTGGCTTCGACCCAGGGTGAGCGCAACCTGACCCAGGCCGACCTGCAAGGGCGCCCGGCGCTGGTCAACGTGTGGGCCACCTGGTGCCCGTCGTGCAAGGTCGAGCACCCGTACCTGAACCAGCTGGCCGAGCAAGGCGTGGTGATTCACGGCATCAACTACAAGGACGACAACGCCGCCGCGCGCAAATGGCTGGCCGAGTTCCACAACCCGTACCAGCTGGACATCCGCGACGAACAAGGCAGCCTGGGCCTGGACCTGGGCGTGTACGGTGCGCCGGAAACCTTCCTGATCGACGCCAAGGGCATCATCCGTTACAAGCACGTAGGCATTATCGATGCCAGCGTATGGCGCGAGCAGCTGGCGCCGCTGTACCAGGGCCTGGTCGACGAGGCCAAGCCATGAGGCGCTGGCTGGCTGCCGCCGTGCTAGTGATGGGGGTGATGGGTGTGGCCAGGGCGGCCATCGACACCTACCAGTTCCGTGACGACGCCGAGCGCGAGCGTTACCAGCAGCTTACCAAGGAACTGCGCTGCCCCAAGTGCCAGAACCAGGACATCGCCGACTCCAACGCACCGATTGCCGCCGACTTGCGTCGGGAAATCTTCCGCATGCTTGGCGAAGGCAAGAGCAACCAGCAGGTCATCGACTTCATGGTCGACCGCTATGGCGACTTCGTGCGCTACAAACCGGCACTCAGTGGCCGCACCTGGCTGCTGTGGTTCGGCCCGGGCATCCTGCTGGCCGGTGGCTTCGTGGTGTTGGCGGTGATCGTGCGCCGCCGCCGTGGGGCGGCGGCGCAAGGGGGCCAGGCTTTGTCTGACGAAGAACGCGAGCGTCTCGCCCAATTGCTGGAAAAAGAACAGACCCATGATTGAATTCTGGCTTAGCGCGGGCCTGTTGCTGCTCGCCGCCCTCAGCTTCTTGCTGATCCCGATCCTGCGTGGCCGTCGCCAGCAGCAGGAAGAAGACCGTACCGCCCTGAACGTGGCGTTGTACCAGGAGCGTATCGCGGAACTGGCTGCCCAGCAGGCAGCCGGGGTGCTCGACGATGGGCAGATGGCCAAGGGCCGGGACGAAGCCGCCCGCGAGCTGCTGGCCGACACCGAGGGTGCAGAACCTGCGCGCCAGGCCCGCCTGGGCAAGGCCGTGCCATTGCTGGCCGCGCTGCTGGTGCCGTTGGTGGCACTGGGGCTGTACCTGCATTTTGGCGCGGCAGGCAAGGTCGAGCTGACCCAGGAGTTCGCTGCGGCGCCAAAGAGCCTGGAGGAAATGACCACGCGCCTGGAACGTGCCGTCGAGGCCCAGCCGGATTCAGCCGAAGGCCTGTATTTCCTTGGCCGCGCCTACATGGCCGAACAGCGCCCGGCGGATGCTGCGCGCACCTATGAGCGCGCCGTGGCCCTGGCCGGTCGCCAACCCGAGTTGCTTGGGCAATGGGCCCAGGCGTTGTACTTTGCGGCGAACAAGCAGTGGAGTGCACAGGTGCAGGCGCTGACTGACGAGGCGCTGAAGGCCGACCCGAACGAGGTCACCAGCCTAGGCCTGCGGGGCATCGCCGCGTTCGAGGGCGAGCGCTATCAGGAAGCGATCGACTACTGGAAGCGCCTGCTGGCGCAACTGCCTGAAGGCGATGCCTCGCGGGCTGCGCTGCAGGGCGGCATCGACCGCGCCGGCGAACGCCTGGGCAGCAGTGCGGCGCAGCCGGCACCGGCCTCTGCGACGCGCCTGAAGGTGCGGGTGGAACTGGCGGCGGCGCTGAAGGACAAGGTCAGCCCGCAAGACACTGTGTTCATCTTCGCCCGTGCCAGCAACGGCCCGCCGATGCCACTGGCGGCCAAGCGGGTTACGGTGGCGCAGTTGCCGCTGGAGGTCGAGCTTTCCGATGCCGACGCGATGATGCCGCAGATGAAACTGTCGGATTTTGCCGAAGTCCAACTGGTTGCACGTGTCTCGCGCGCCGGCCAACCGACCCGTGGCGAGTGGGTTGGCAAGGGCGCGCCGCTGGCCAGCAGTACCCAGGCGACCCAGCACCTGACCATCGACAGCCCCGACTTGTAAGAGAGCCCCACCATGCACAGCACCGTTCGCCTGACCCTGATTACCCTGGCACTGGGTTTGTCCGCGTGTACGGTACAGCGGCCGTATGAGCAGCCCTCGCCGCCGATCGAGCGCCTGCCGCCGCAGCAGGGGCCGGTGGTGAAGCCGTTGCCAGGTGGGCAGCCGAGCAAGCCAGCGGCGATTCCAAAGCCGATGCCGCGCACCTCGGCAAGCTTTGCGCCGCCACCGGGTGGGGCTAGCCATTGGGACCCGAAGCTTGGGGTGTATGTGCTGGAGAAAAAGCCCAATACGTTCTATCGCCAGCGTACCTATTACCGTTATGACAACGGCTGGAGCTGGTCGCTGAGCCCGGATGGCCCGTGGCAGGACACCGACAGCAGCGGCGTGCCGGGTGGCTTGGGCCGGGCGTTTGCGCAGTAGACCGAGCGCGAATCTCCCAGGAATAATTGGCCCGAAACAAACGTAGGAGCGAGCGCAGCTCGCGATGCGCCGCGCGGGCGGCGCTCGATCTCCCAGGCGACACACCGCTACCGTCAAACACCCCAACCCATACAGTACAGTTCCCCGCTGTTTTTCCGATTGACTGTACCGCCCGCTAACTCCGCATAATGCCCCTTCGAACAACCCCGGAGGTGGCATGAGCAAGACAGTCCTGGTACTGGTGGAAACCGTCGACGATTACCTGCCGTTGCTTGAGCAGGCCGGTTACCGCCTGATCCGTGCCCCGTCCCCCCACCTGCGCGCCGAGGCCATCCAGCGCCATGCCGGCGAGATCGACGCGGTGCTCACCCGCGGCCCGTTGGGCCTGACCGCCGCCGAAATCGATACCTTGACGCAGTTGCAGATCATCTGCGTGATTGGCGCCGGTTACGAACAGGTAGACCTCGCCGCCGCCCGCGCCCGTGGCATCACCGTTACCAATGGCGCCGGTGCCAACGCCGCGACCGTTGCCGACCACACCCTGGCCCTGCTGCTGGCGTTGCTGCGCGACATCCCCCGTGGCGATGCCAGCACCCGCCGGGGCGAGTGGAACCGGGTCATCAGCCCATCGGTGAGCGGCAAGCGCCTGGGCATCCTCGGGCTCGGTGCGGTGGGCCTGGCCATCGCCAAGCGGGCGAACCTGGGCTTTAACATGAACATCAGCTACCACAGCCGCACCCCACGCCAGGACGTGCCCTACACCTGGTACGACAGCCCGTTGCACCTGGCCGATGCCGTCGACATCCTGGTGGTCGCTACCCCCGGTGGGGCCAGTACCCACCACCTGGTCGATGCCCAGGTGCTCGATGCACTGGGCGCCGAGGGTTACCTGGTGAATATCGCCCGCGCCAGCGTGGTCGACACCCAGGCACTGGTCAGCGCCTTGCAGCATGGCCAACTGGCAGGCGCGGCACTGGACGTGTTCGATGACGAGCCGAACGTGCCCGATGCCCTCAAGGCCCTGGGCAACACCGTGCTTACCCCCCATGTGGCCGGCCAGTCGCCGGAAGCTGCCCGCGATACCGTAACCCTGGTGCTGCGCAACCTGCAGGCCTTCTTCGCCGGCGAACCGGTGCTCACCCCCGTCCAGCCCTGACCCATTCGAACAATCGCCCGGTATTGGCCGGGCTACAAGGAGCGTGTGCATGCAACTCGAAATCTTCCAGGTCGATGCGTTCTCTGCCGAGCCGTTCGGCGGCAACCCGGCAGCGGTGATCCCGCTGCAAAGCTGGCTGCCGGACGATGTGCTGCAGCGCATCGCCGAGGAAAACAACCTCTCGGAAACCGCCTACTTCGTGCGCAACGGTGAACGCTTCGACCTGCGCTGGTTCACCCCGACGGTGGAAGTGGACCTGTGCGGCCATGCCACCCTGGCCTCGGCCTATGTGTTGTTCGAGCAGCTGGGCGAGCAGGCCGAGGTGCTGCGCTTCAACACCCGTAGTGGTGAACTGCGCGTCAGCCGTGGTAACGACGGCTTGCTGGCGATGGACTTCCCGGCCAAGCAGCCGCAGCCGGTGGAGGCGCCAGCCGGGTTGCTGCAGGCGTTGGGCCTGGGCAGTGCCAAGGCGGTGTACCGTTCCGACGACTACGTGGTGGTGGTCGATGATGCAAGCGTGATCGCCCCGTTGCAGCCTGATTTTGCCGCCCTGTCGGCAATCGACACCCGCGGCATCGCCGTAACGGCCGCCGGGCGCGGCTTCGATTTCGTCACCCGCTGGTTCGGCCCGCGCGTGGGCGTCAACGAAGACCCGGTAACCGGCTCGGCGCACACCTCGCTGGCGCCGCTGTGGGCTGCCATGCTCGGCAAGGCCGAGCTGAGCTGCGAGCAGGGCGGTGCCCGCAAGGGCCAGCTGCACTGCCAGGTACCGGGCAATGGCCGGGTCATCATCAGTGGGCGCGCGGCGTTGTACCTGCGCGGCACCGTGTTCATCTGAAACTTGCCAAACCCGCGCATTCCTGAGAAAACGGCGCCCCGAACCACAGCTTGGAGCCTGCCCATGAGCAGCGAACTGCAGATCACCGACCTCGTCGAAGGCGACGGCAAGGCCGCCGTCAAAGGCGCCCTGATCACCACCCAGTACACCGGGTGGCTGGCCGATGGCAGCGAGTTCGACTCGTCCTGGTCACGCGGCAAGCCGTTTCAATGCGTGATTGGCACAGGCCGCGTGATCAAGGGCTGGGACCAGGGCCTGATGGGCATGCGCGTGGGCGGCAAGCGCCGGCTGCAGGTGCCAGCGCAGCTCGGGTATGGCGAGCGCAGCGTGGGCAAGATACCACCCGGGTCGGACCTGACCTTCGAGATCGAATTGCTGGAAGTGTTGACGCGGGAGGATTGATCGCGAGCTCTGCTCGCTCCTACCGGATTCGCGCAGGCCCGGTAGGAGCGAGCAACGCTCGCGATGCGCCGCGAGAGCGGCGCGTCATACATAATTGTGCAACACAGCTGCTCTAACGTAGGCCTTGCCTAGGGAACGGCATCCACACCCAGGGAGGAACCAAACGGGTATCGGGCACTCTGACCCCTACTCGTTGCCAAGGACGGCATTCACTACAGGGACGCCCCGCGGCTTCGGCTGCGGGGCAATGTGGCGGGTGAATCCGATTCCTTGCGTCCCAAGAGCCTGCCTCGATGAAGTTGCCCTCATTCTTCCGGCGTCCTCGCCACCTGTTGCCAACGCTGGCACTCATTACCGCTGCCGTGCCGCTGGCCCTGGATATCGTCGAGAGCCGGGCACAACCGGTTGACGGTACCCAGACACTGGTCTTCCTGCGCCATGCCGAAAAGCCCGGAGAGGGCCTTGGGCAGCTCAATTGCCAGGGGCTCAACCGGGCGATCGACCTGGCGACGTTACTGCCCGAGCGCTTCGGCAAGGCCGACTACGTGTTCGCCGCCAACCCCTCCCGGCATGTCGAGGAAGGCAGCCAGGACCTCAGCTACAGCTATATCCGTCCCTTGATGACCATCACCCCCAGCGCCATCCGCCTGGGCTTGCCGGTGAACATCGACTATGACGCCAATGACACCGACGACCTGGCCGACGAGCTGCTGAGCGAGAAGTACCGCAATGCCACGGTGTACACCGCCTGGTCCCACGGCTACCTGCCCGAGCTGATCAACACGGTTGCCGGCAAGGCCCTGGGTGACAAGCGAATCATCACCCAGGACTGGAGCGGCGATGATTTCGACACCCTCTACGTGCTGACCCTGACCTGGCACAACGGTAAGGCCAGCCTGCTGAGCCGCAACGTGCGCCAGGGCCTCGATGGCGGCGCCCATAGCTGCCCGACCTGATTCGCTGCTACTGTGCCGGTATATGGACCGGGGCAGGGATGAACCATGGGACAACGGGTGACGGTGATCGGTGGCGGGGTGATTGGCCTGGCCACAGCCTATGCGCTGGTGCGCGCGGGGCTGTCGGTGGTGCTGGTCGAGGCGCGCGACAGTTTGGCGCTGGCGACCAGTTACGCCAATGGTGGGCAACTGTCCTACCGCTATGTGGCCCCCCTGGCCGATGCCGGTGTGCCGTGGCAGGCGTTGGGCTGGCTGCTGCAGGGGGATTCACCACTGCGCTTGCGCCTGCGCATGGACCCCACCCAATGGCGCTGGCTGTTGGCCTTCCTGATGGCCTGCCGCAGCAGCGTCAACCGGCGCAGCGGCGCACAGTTGCTGGAGCTGGCGCGGCACAGCCAGGCCACCTTGGCGCGTTGGCGTGATGAAGATGGGCTGAGCGACTTCGCCTGGCGTTGTAACGGCAAGCTGGTGGCATTTCGCAGTGAGCGTGCATTCAGCAAAGGGCGCGCCCACTTGCTTGACCCCGCCCGTCAGCGGGTAGTCGATGGCGCCGAGCTCCGGGCGCTGGAGCCAGCTGTGGCCGAGGCGCCGTTCATCGGTGGCGTGCTGACGCCCGATGAAGAGGTTGCCGATTGCCACCGGTTTTGCGAGCGCCTGGCCGAGCGCCTGCGCGCCTCCGGGCAATGCAGGTTTCTGCTGGGCAAGACCGTGACACGGATGATAACCCGCAAGGACCGCGTGGTTGCCTTGCAGGTGGGCCACAAGCACGTCGAGGTCGAGCGCCTGGTGTTATGTGCCGGGCACCGCAGCGCAGGGTTGGGGTTGCCGGGGATGCGCCTGCCGGTCTACCCACTCAAGGGTTACAGCCTGACCGCCCCTGTCGCGTCGCTACCGCCACAGCTGAGCATCACCGACTATGAGCGCAAGATCGTCTATGCGCGGTTGGACCAGCAGCTGCGCGTGGCGGCGATGGTGGATATCGTCGGCTACGACGATTCGGTGGATGCCGGCAGGCTGCAAAGCATGCGCCAGCTGGCACTGGAGGCGTTGCCACTGGCTGCAGATTACGGCCAGGCGGTGGAATGGGCAGGCATGCGCCCGGCAACGCCTACCGGTGTGCCGATCATCGGGGCTTCTGCCTACCGGAACCTCTGGTTGAACGTGGGGCATGGGGCCCTGGGGTTTACCTTGGCCTGTGGCAGCGGTGAGCGCCTGGCCAGGATGCTGTGTTGATTGTGCGGGCCTCTTCGCGGGGCAAGCCCGCTCCTACAGGAGCGGGCTTGCCCCGCGAAGAGGCCCGCACAGGCTAAGCCGGCCTAGCGCCCGACTCGCATCGGCCAACCGAGCACTTTCTTCGCCCGGGGCGTGGCATAGGTGCGTACCTTCGAGGTGCTGAGCCCCATGCGCACCAGCGACTCGGCAATGGTCACCGCTGCGCTCACACCATCGACCACCGGCACGCCGGTGCGCTGGCGAATCTGCTCATCCAGCCCGGCCATGCCGCCGCACCCCAGGCAGATCACCTCGGCCTTGTCATCGCGCACGGCGCGCTCGGCCTGCTCGACGATGGCCTCCACCGCGCGCAGCGGGTCTTCTTCGAGCTCCAGCACTGCCAGGCCGCTGGCGCGCACCGAGGCGCAGCGGTCATGGAGGCCTGAGAGTTTCAGGCGGTCTTCGATCAAGGGCACGGTGCGGTCCAGGGTGGTCACCACCGAGTAGGCGTGGCCCAGGTACATCGCGGTGCTGGCGGCGGCATCGGTGATGTCCACCACTGGCACGTTCAGCAGTTCCTGCAGGCCCTCGCGGCCATGCTCACCGTAGCCCGCCTGGATCACCGCGTCATACGGCTGGTCGTAGGCCAGCACGCGGTCCATTACCGCAATGGCAGCCAGGTAGCTTTCGAAATTGCCCTCCACCGACTCGGCACCAAACCATGGGGTCAGGCCGATGATCTCGGTGCCCGGGGCGGCGACGCGGCGGGCTTGTTCGGCAATGGCTTCGGTAATGGCTTCGGTGGTGTTGACGTTAACGATCAGAATACGCATGAACGGTCCTCGCTGATCAGTGGCTGCTGTGGTCGACGGCGATGCATTCGCCGCTGACGTCGTGGTAGTGGCGCTTGCGTGGGGCGATCAGCAGGTACACCGCAGCGGCGATACCGGCACCGATCAGCCAGGAGAAGGGCGCAATGCCATGGAAGTTCGGCACCAGGGCCAGGACGATGGCCAGCAGCGCAGCTGGCACGAACGCGGCCACGGCGCGCAGGTTGATGCCTTTGCTGTAGTGGTAGGCCCCGGCCGGGTGCTCGGTGTACAGCTCTGGCACGTTGATGCAGCCTTTGCGCAGCAACCAGTAGTCGGCCATGATCACGCCGTACAGCGGGCCGAGCAGGGCGCCCAGGCCCGACAGGAAATACACGATCACCAGCGGGCTGTTGTAGAGGTTCCACGGCAAGATCAGCACCGCCAGGGTGGCGCTGATCAGCCCGGCGCGCTTGAAGTTCAGGTGGCGTGGCGCCAGGTTGCTGAGCACGAAGGCCGGGGCGACGAAGTTGGCCATGATGTTCACCGCCACGGTGACGATCAGGAAGGCCAGGCAGCCGAGCACCAGGAACGCGGTGCTGGGAATGGCGGCGACGATTTGCGTGGGGCTGTCGATGACCTGGCCGTTGATCTGGAATTGCGCGCCGCACAGCACCACGGTGATGACCGCGAACACCAGGATGTTCACCGGCAGGCCCCAGAAGTTACCCACGCGGATGGTCCGGCGGCACGGCGAGGAACGGGCGAAGTCGCAGAAGTTCAGCACCAGGGTGCCGTAGATCGCCAGCCACAGCGCGCCACCGGCAAAGATGTTGCGCCACATCTCATAGCCGGTCAGCGGTTCGGCCACCGACCAGGCGATGCGGGCATCGGCCTTGAAGTACATGAACACCGCCAGGCTCGCCACGGTCAGCAGGATCACGGGGCCTGCGAAGCCTTCGTAGCGGCGCACCATCTCCATGCCGTAGGCCAGGATCACCAGCTGGACCAGCCAGATCGCCACGAAGCACACCCAGCCCAGGCTCGACAGGCCAAGAATGCTGTCGTGGTCATAGGCGGCCATGTGCGGCCACACGGCGGTGAGCAGCACGCGCAGCACCACCGAGGCCAGGTAGGTCTGGATGCCGAACCAGGCGATGGCGATGACGGCACGGATCAGTGCCGGAATCTGTGCGCCATGGATGCCGAAGGCGATGCGGCTGATGACCGGGAACGGCACGCCGGTTTTCTGCCCCATGTAGCCAGACAGGTTCATGAAGAAGTACACCAGCGCGGCGCCGATGGCCAGGGACATGAGGATTTGCCAGCCACCCAGGCCCAGGGCGAACAAGCCCATGGCGAACGAATAGTTGGCGATATTGTGCACATCGTTTGTCCACAACGCGAAGATGCTGTAGCCGCCCCAACGGCGGCCTTCGGCGCGGGTGGGGGCAAGGTCACGGTTGTGCAGGCGTGGGCTTAGGCCAAGCTGCGGCATATCGCCGGCTTGGGCCGTTGTGGGGTTGGTGCTGGCGACGGATTGTTCAGGGGCAAGGTTGAGGCTGGTACTCATTCCGGCAGGCTCCTGATGCGCGCGGACTGCGATGAGCGGGCATGCGCACGGGCTCGCCATCTCGTCGGTGCAGCTTGGCATCACTGGGTTCTGGGCGTGGCGGTCGGCCTGGGGCCGACGTCACGGGTTCTTGTGTATTTATGTTTTGTTTGGTTTGTATACAAAACATGTGCACACGAAAGCGAGTTCCATGCCAGGGGAAAGTCGGTTGCTAGATGGGGTTTTTTTGAAAGATCAGTTGTTTGAAGATAAGTGAATGAAATATTGGAAATATAAATTGACTAGATGAACAGGTTTTATTTTTTAGTGGGCCTGTTAGTTGATCGATTGGTCAGAATTGAATAAACAAAGTGTGTAACGTATTGGGGCGCTATTGGGGTAAGTGCACACAAAAATGGCACTTAAGGTGACATTCTTGTGTACATAAATTAGTCAGGTTTTTTGCGGCCCTATCGCGAGCTGCGCTCGCTCCTACCACGCGGGGGGCTGGGTCACGCCATCGGGGGTAACCGCCGTTTTACCGGGCTTTTCTTGATGATCGCGGTGTTGGTTTCGGCCAGCACATTGATGCGGTCGAGCAGGGTGTCCAGCTGCTCCATCGAGCGCACATGCAGGCGGGCGATGAAGCAATCCTCACCGGTTACCTTGTCGCACTCGGTGAATTCCGGGATGGCGATGATCTGTCGTTCCACTTCCTGCAACTGCCCCGGCAATGGGCGGATGCGCACGATGGCCTGCAGCTGGTAACCGAAACTGCGCGGGTCGACATTGACTGTGTAACCCTGCAACACACCACGTTGTTCCAGGCGTCGCAGGCGTTCGCCAACGCTGGGGGCGGAAAGGCCGCTGAGCTGCGCCAGCGCTTTGAGCGAACGGCGCGAGTCGTCCATCAGGGCGTTGATCAACAGTTGGTCGATGGCATCGGTCATAGGCACCTCGTAAGGCAGTTTTGGGAATTTGCCTTGATAGTAAAGGTGAGCCGAGCAGTTGGCCTTGTTTATCCGCTGGAAGGTGCCCTGCGGCCCGCCGCATACTGAGCCATCGTCAACGGGAGGTACGCGATGGACAGTTCACTGCGCCGCGGCACGCTGGAAATGATCGCCGCCATGCTGATTTCCGGCACCATCGGCTGGTTCGTACTGGTGTCCGGGCAACCGGTGCTGGAGGTGGTGTTCTGGCGCTGCGTGTTCGGCGCCGGCACCTTGCTGGTGATTTGCGCGGCGTTGGGCTTGCTCAGGCCTGGCGTCATCGGCCGCACGGGTTTGCTGTTGGCGGTCGCCAGTGGGGTGGCCATCGTCGGCAACTGGGTACTGCTGTTCGCCTCTTATTCACGGGCGTCGATTGCCATCGGCACCGCGGTGTACAACGTTCAGCCGTTCCTGCTGGTGGGGCTCGCGGCGCTGTTTCTTGGCGAGAAAATCACCGCCGCCAAGCTCACTTGGCTGAGCGTGGCCTTTCTCGGCATGCTGGCCATCGTCAGCGCCCACGGCGCGGGGCAGGGCAGTGGCGACGGCTACCTGGCGGGAATTGCCCTGGCGCTGGGGGCGGCCCTGTTGTATGCCATTGCCGCCTTGATCATCAAGCGCCTCAACGGCACGCCACCGCACCTGATTGCCCTGATTCAGGTGGCCACCGGCGTGCTGTTGCTGGCGCCCTGGGCCAAGCTGGGCGGCTTGCCAGGCGCGCCCACGGCGTTGGCCAGCCTGCTGACCCTGGGCGTGGTGCATACCGGCGTGATGTACGTGTTGCTGTACAGTGCCATCCAGCGCCTGCCCACGGCGCTGACCGGTGCGCTGTCGTTCATCTACCCGATTGCCGCGATCCTGGTCGACTGGGTGGCCTTCGGGCACCGGCTGGCGCCACTGCAGTGGCTGGGGGTTGGCCTGATTCTGCTGGCGGCGGCCGGCATGCAGCAAGGCTGGTGGTTTCGCTCGGCGCGGGTGACGGTCAAGGGGTAGAATGCCGGCTTTTACCCGCCAGTGACCCCGCCATGACTTCGCCAATCCACACCCTGGAGCAGCATCTGCTCACCGCCCTTGACCCTGCCCCGGCAGAAACCCGCCGCCTGTTCCATGGCCGTGGCCGGTGCTGGGAAGGCCTGGAGCAGGTCACGGTGGATTGGCTGCAAGGCGTGCTGTCGGTGGCCCTGTTCCGTGAACCCCCGCAGGGCCAGCTGGCCGAGCTGCAGGCGATGTTGCAGCGCCTGGCCGAGCGCCCGCAATGGGCGGGCCAGGCGATACTCATTCAGCACCGCTACCTGCCCGAAAGCCCCGGCCAGTGGCTGCTGGGCGAGCCGTGCCAGCAGCGCGAGGTGGTCGAGGACGGCCTGACCTACCTGCTGGACCTGGGCGTGCGGCAGAACAACGGCCTGTTCCTCGACATGCGCTATGGCCGCCGCTGGGTGCGCGAGCAGGCTGCAGGCAAGCGCGTGCTCAACCTGTTCGCCTACACCTGCGGGTTTTCGGTGGCGGCGATTGCCGGGGGCGCCGAGCAGGTGGTCAACCTGGACATGGCCAAGTCGGCGCTGTCGCGCGGGCGCGACAACCATCGCCTCAATGGCCACGATGCATCGCGGGTGGCGTACCTGGGCCATGAACTGTTCAAGTCGTGGGGCAAGGTGCGCAAGTACGGGCCGTATGACCTGATCATCATCGACCCACCGACCTTCCAGCGTGGCAGTTTCGTGCTGACCCAGGACTACGCCAAGATCCTGCGGCGCTTGCCTGAGTTGTTGAGTGAGGGCGGGACGGTGCTGGCGTGCGTCAATGACCCGGCGATCGGGCCTGAATTCTTGATCGAAGGGATGGCCGAGCAGGCGCCTGGGCTGGGCTTTGTCGAGCGGCTGGAGAATCCGCCGGAGTTTCCTGATGTGGACCCGGCGGGCGGCTTGAAGGCTTTGGTATTCCGGCAAGGGTGATGTTGCCTGGGCCGGCCCTTTCGCGTGTAGGAGCGGGCTTGCCCCGCGAAAGGGCCGGTACAGGCCGGCATCAGGCCAGCATCAGGCCGAAACCCCGCGCACCGGCATGGGATACACCTGGGCAAAACTCACCTTGTCGGTTTGGTCCACCCGCTTCTTCAGCCGCTCGTTGAACGCCCGGCTCACCGCATACTGGCCCCCGGAAATGGTGCGGAACTGCGCCGTCAGCACGAACCCGTTCAAATCCATGCGGTCCACCCCGAACACCTGCAGCGGCCCTTGCAGGTTGATGCGCAGCAGCGGGTCGTCGCTGATCGACTGCCCCACCTCATGAATCAACCCCAGCGATTCGTCCACGTCGCTGTCATAGGTGAACTGCACCGAGAAAAACGCATAGGCGAACTGCCGCGACTGGTTGGTAACGGCCTTGATCTGCCCGAACGGCACCGAGTGCACGAAGCCCTTGCCGTCGCGCAGGCGCAGGGTGCGGATGGTCAGGCTCTCGACGGTGCCGGCGTGGCCGGAGTCGAGCACCACCCAGTCGCCGATCGAGATGGTGTCCTCGATCAGGATGAACAGGCCGGTGATCACATCCTGCACCAGTTGCTGCGAGCCAAAGCCGATGGCCAGGCCGATCACCCCGGCGCCGGCCAGCAGGGGCGCGACGTTGATGCCCAGGTTGGCCATGGTGGTGATGGTGCAGATCACGATCAGGATGACTTTCACCGCGTTGCGCAGCATCGGCAGGATGGTGCGCACCCGCGTGCTGGGCTGGCGCGAGGCGCGCCGGCCTACCGCGGGCTTGAGGGCTTCCTGGATGGCGGTGTCGAGCACCACCCAGAGCAGCCAGGTGACCAGCAGGATCAGGCCGATGCTCGACAGTGAATTACTGATGGCCTGGCCGAGGCTGTTGCTCAGGGCAAAGTCGATCACCGAGAAACCCCAGATACGCCCCAGCAGCTCGATGAAGGCCACCGCCATGAGGATGCGCAGCAGCGCGTGGGCCAGGCTGCGCAGCAGTTCCTTGTAGGGCCGCACCCGCTGCGCCGGATCGTTTTCACGGGGCGCCAGCAGGTGTTGCAGCAAGGTACTGAGAAACACCGTCGACACCAGCAGCACGGTGGTCAGCAGGGCTTTTTGCAGGGCTTTCTGGCTCTCTTCGCCTGCCCCAAGCAGGTGGATGGCCGACACCAGGATCATCAGCAGAATCGGCAGGTACCACAGGGCAGAAAAGATCCGCAGGGTTTCCTGCACCGCGCGGTGTTGCACGCGGTCCTGGTAGGCGCGGTTGCGGATCAGGTGGGCGACCGGGCGGCGCAGGCGGATCACCAGGCTTGCGAAAATGAAGGTGGCGGTGAGGCCGGTGATCACCGCGATGCTGGCGGTGACGTTGCCGCCCAGTTGGCGCGCGATCTGTGGGCTGGTCAGGGCGTCGCTCCAGGCGGCGAGAAAGCCGATCAAAAACAGCGGGCGCGGGGCCATGCGCTTGATCACCGCCACCGCGGCGCGCTTGTGGCCGGCGTCGAACAGGGTGATCAGACAGAGGATGATCGAGGTCGAGAACAGGCCACTGCTGGTGGCGTAGGCCAGGCTCAGGCCCAGGGCGCGGGCCACCGAGGGCTCGAGAAAACGGCTGACGTAGAGCGTCAGTGGCAGGCTGGCCAGGGCCGGCAGGGTGTAGGGCAGCAGGTAGCCGAGCAGGCTGCTGGCGCGTTTGCGTGAACGCAGCCAGGCCATGCCGGCCATGCGCTTGGCAAGCCAGCGGCCCAGGGTGGTGAGCACGGCGAAGCTGGCGGCCCAGGCGAGGGTCAGCAGCACGAAGTTGCCGGCCAGCTGCAGCGAGTCGCTGGCCGAGTGGCGGTCGACCAGGCGCTCGACTTCCTGGGCGGCGCGGTCGGTGCGCAGGCGCCAGGCGTCGACCAGGTGGGCGTCGAGGTCAAGCTCCTGGGCGGCGCTGTCCAAGCCATCGGCCAGGGCACCGAGCAGGCCGCCTTGCAGCACTGCTTCCGGTTCGGCTGGGGGCGCATCGGCAGGGGCGGGGTCTGCGGCCAGCAGGTGGGTGCTCAGCAGGCAGCCGAGCAGCAGGGTGGAGAGAAAACGCAGCACTGGAGTACTCCTTGGGCAGGGTTACTCAAGGAACTGATTGTGCTTGGGGCGGGAAAGTTCGAAGTGGTGTGCTGTCAGGGCCGGCCTCTTCGCGGGGCAAGCCCGCTCCTACAGGGTCCGTACGGTCCTTGTAGGAGCGGGCTTGCCCCGCGAAGAGGCCGGCCCCGCTTACATCTTCTACTACTGGTTGGTGTAGATCTGGTCAAACACCCCACCATCATTGAAGTGGGTCTTCTGCACGGTCCGCCAGTCACCAAAGGTCTTCTCCACCGACAGGAAATCCACTTTCGGGAAGCGGTCGGTGTACTTGGCCAGCACCGTTGCATCGCGTGGGCGCAGGTAGTTCTGCGCGGCGATTTCCTGGGCTGCCGGCGACCACAGGTACTTCAGGTATTCCTCGGCCACGGCCTGGGTGCCTTTCTTGGCCACCACCTTGTCGACCACGCTCACCGGCGGCTCGGCTTCGGCCGACACGCTTGGATAGATCACTTCGAACTGATCGCGGCCGAATTCGCGGGCGATCATCTCGGCTTCGTTCTCGAAGGTGACCAGCACGTCGCCGATCTGGTTGGTCATGAAGGTGGTGGTGGCGGCGCGGCCACCGGTGTCGAGCACGGGTGCCTGCTTGAACAACTTGCCAACGAAGGCCCGGGCCTTGGTTTCGTCGCCGCCCTGTTTCAGCACATAGCCCCAGGCCGACAGGTAGGTGTAGCGGCCGTTACCCGAGGTCTTGGGGTTGGGCACGATCACCTGCACACCGTCCTTGAGCAGGTCGGGCCAGTCTTTCAGGGCCTTGGGGTTGCCCTTGCGCACGATGAACACGGTGGCGGAGGTGAACGGGGCGCTGTTGTTGGGCAGGCGGCTTACCCAGTTGTCTGGCACCAGCTTGCCGTTGTCGGCCAGGGCGTTGATGTCGGTGGCCATGTTCATGGTGATGACATCGGCCTGCAGGCCATCGATCACCGCCCGCGCCTGCTTGCTCGAACCGCCGAAGGACATCTGCACATTGACCTTTTCGTTGTGCTCGGCTTCCCAGTGCTTCTGGAAAGCTGGGTTGTAGTCCTTGTAGAAGTCGCGCATCACGTCGTAGGAAACGTTCAGCAGGGAAGGGGCTGCCTGGGCCAGGTTGCCCAGGGCAAGGCCTGCGGCGAGCAGTGAGGCGGTGAAGAGTTTTTTCACGTTGCGTCCTTGTTCTTGGTGGATGTTGGCAGTTTGATGGCGACTATAGCGGGTGTGATTGTGCGGGCTAAAGAACTAAAAAGACTTTGGTTATAGCGCTGCCTGTAACGGCCCTTTCGCGGGGCAAGCCCGCTCCTACAGGAGCGGGCTTGCCCCGCGAAAGGGCCGGTACAGGTGGCATCAGTGCTTGGGAAATAGCGCATTCCCGCAGCGGGAACAGAATGCCGCGCCATGCTCATGGCTCTTTTTGCTGCACGTCGGGCAGTCATGCTGCAGCTGCTCGCCGCGCATGGCATTGGCAAGCTCGGCGGTAAAGATGCCGGTCGGCACGGCGATGATCGAGTAACCGGTAATCATCACCAGCGACGACAGCACCTGCCCCAGCGGCGTCTTCGGCACGATATCGCCAAAGCCCACGGTGGTGAGTGTGACGATGGCCCAATAGATGCCCTTGGGAATGCTGGTAAAGCCATGCTCCGGCCCTTCGATCACGTACATCAAGGTGCCGAACACCGTCACCAGGGTCGACACGCTGACCAGGAACACGATGATCTTCTGCTTGCTGCCGCGTAGCGCGTCCAGCAGGTAGTGGGCCTGTTTGAGGTACGGGCTGAGCTTGAGCACGCGAAAGATCCGCAGCATGCGGATGACCCGGATAATCAACAGGTACTGGGCATCGCTGTAGTACAGCGCGATGACCCCCGGCACGATCGCCAGCAAGTCGACCAGGCCGTAGAAGCTGAAGGCATAGCGAAGGGGCTTGGGCGAGCAGTACAAACGGGTGAGGTATTCGGCCAGGAAGATCGCGGTGAACCCCCATTCGATACCCGCCAGCAGGCCGGCATAGCCCTGGTGCACCTCGTCGATGCTGTCGAGGATGACCGTGATCAGGCTGGCGAGGATGATCAGCAGGAGGATCTTGTCGAAGCGCCGGCCGGCTACCGTGTCGGTCTGGAAGACGATGACGTAAAGCCGCTCGCGCAGGCTCGCAAGGTTGTTCATTGGCTCGTTCCACTGTTGCGATGGGCTGAGCCTAGGGACTGCGATTCAGCTGTGCAAGCGGCGGGTGCGGCCGTGCCGAAGCTGGGCCAGGTGATTGCCCAGGTGCATCAGCCAGCAGGCGGCGACGAAGGGGGCGGTCAGGCCAGGCACCGGCAGCAGCTTGAGCAGCGGTTGCAGCAACAGGGCCAGTGCTATGGCCAGCAACGTCACCCAGGGTTTCTCGCCCTGGCGGCTGAACGCCAGCGCGGCCAGCGCGGCGTTGAAGCCATACAGCCCCAGCCACGCCGCCTGGGCCTGGTCGGCGAGCAGCGCCACGCCGCCGCCAATGGCCGAACCGAGTACGGCCCACATCGCCGCATAGGGGTTGGCGATGAACATCCCGATGATGATCAACAACCCGGCCAGGGGCTGGTCGAGCAGGAAGATCTGCCCCACGCCCCGTGCCAGCGCATACGCAGGTTCCGCTTCGACGAAGCCGCTGGGCGCAGGGCTGGCGAACAGCAGGGCCACCCAGCCCAGCAGCACGAACGGTGCGGTGTAGGCGACCAGCAGTTTGCCGCCGCGCTTGCGCCATTGGTGGGTGATGATGCTCGACAGGCCGCCGGCGGCAATGATCAGTGGCGGCAGGATGGCCGACCAGGGCAGCACGGTGCTGATCAAAATGCCGATCAGCACGCCGTTGTAGCAATACAGCCCAGCCTGGCGGTCGGCGCGGTCGTAGCCGCGGCGCTGCGCGGTGAGCAGGCCGGCGAGGGCGCCGAGCAGGGCGCCGCCGACCAGGTCGGGGGCGGTCAGCAGGATGGCCAGCAGGCAGCACAGGCCGCACAGGGGGTTGCGCAGCAGCAGCACCTGGCTGAAACCGTTGAGCAGCGCCGTAGCCCAGTCGGGGCACGGGTTGACGAAATTTTTGGTGTACATGGGCAGTCAGCAAGGTTGATGGGCGAGCGGTGGGCCTCTTTGGGCCTCGGTTTTCCGCAGGTTCGGTGTTAGGGGAGGGCGTTGCCCTCCGATCGCGACACAAGGCCGCTCCCACACACCGGTAGGAGCGGGCTTGCCCCGCGAATGGGCCGCAGCGCGGCCCCGGCAATCTCAGGCCAGCGTCTCGATGCGCAAGGTATTAGTCGAACCCGGCTTGCCGAAAGGCACACCGGCGGTGATCAGCAGCGTGTCGCCACGGCTGGCCATGCCTTGTGCCTGGGCAATTTCCAGGGCGGTGGTCACCACCTCGTCCACTTGGCGCAGGCGGTCGTTGACCACCGAGTGCACGCCCCAGGCCACGCTCAGGCGCCGCGCGGTCTTGAGGTTCGGCGTAAGGTTCAGGATCGGCGCCCGTGGCCGTTCGCGTGCCGCACGCAACGTCGAGGTGCCCGACTCGCTGTAGTTGACCAGCACCGCCACCGGCAAGATGCCGCTGATGCGGCGGATCGCGCAGCTGATGGCGTCCGACACGGTTGCCTCGGCCTTGGGCCGGCCCACGTCCAGCTGGGCCTGGTAGTCCGGGCCATTCTCCACCTGGCGGATGATCTTGCTCATCATCTGCACTGCTTCGAGCGGGTAGTCACCCGAAGCCGTTTCGGCCGACAGCATCACCGCATCGGCGCCTTCGGCCACGGCATTGGCCACGTCGGTGACCTCGGCACGGGTCGGGGCTGGCGAGAAACGCATGGATTCGAGCATTTGGGTGGCCACCACCACCGGTTTGCCCAGCTGGCGGCAGATGCCGATGATGCGCTTCTGGATTTGCGGCACGCTCTCGGCGGGCACTTCCACACCCAGGTCGCCGCGGGCGACCATGATCGCGTCGGACAACTCGGCAATCGCCTGCAACTGCTCCACCGCCGAAGGCTTCTCGATCTTGGCCATCAGGTAGGCGCGGTCACCAATCAGCTGGCGTGCTTCCTGGATGTCTTCGGGGCGCTGCACGAACGACAGGGCCACCCAGTCCACGCCCAGCTCCAGGCCGAAGCTCAAGTCGCGGCGGTCTTTTTCGGTGAGCGGGGAGAGGTCGAGCACCGCTTGCGGCACGTTGACGCCCTTGCGGTCAGACAGCTCGCCACCGGCCAGTACTTCGGTGTCGATGGCATCGCTGTGCTTGGCGGTGACCCGCAGGCGCAGCTTGCCGTCGTCCAGCAGCAGGTCCATGCCAGGCTGCAGGGCTGCGATGATTTCCGGGTGCGGCAGGTTGACCCGGCGGCTGTCGCCTGGGGTGGTGTCCAGGTCCAGGCGCAGGGCCTGGCCGCGTTGCAGCTGCACCTTGCCTTCGGCGAAGCGGCCCACGCGCAGCTTTGGCCCTTGCAGGTCCATGAGGATGCCCAGCGGGCGGTTCAGCTGCTGCTCGACTTCACGAATCCACTGGTAGCGCAGGGCGTGGTCGGCGTGCTCGCCGTGGCTGAAGTTCAGGCGGAAGATGTTCACGCCCGCTTCGACCAGCTGGCGGATGTCGTCGATGCCTTTGATCGCCGGGCCGAGGGTGGCGAGGATCTTTACTTTTTTATCAGGCGTCATGATTGGGCAGTCTCAAGGATCAGGATGGCGCGGAAGTCGTTGACGTTGGTGCGGGTCGGCTCGGTGACGATCAGCGCGTCGAGGGCGGCGAAGTAGCCATAGCCGTTGTTGTTGTCCAGCTCGTCGCTGGCCGACAGGCCCAGGGCCTCGGCGCGGGCGTAGCTGGCCGGGGTCATCACGGCGCCGGCGTTTTCTTCCGAGCCGTCGATGCCGTCGGTGTCACCGGCCAGGGCGTACACGCCCGGCAGGCCCTTGAGGCTTTCGGTCAGGCTGAGCAGGAACTCGGCATTGCGCCCGCCACGGCCATTGCCGCGTACGGTGACGGTGGTTTCGCCGCCCGACAGGATCACGCAAGGCGCCTTCAGCGGCTGGCCGTGCTGGACGATCTGCCGGGCGATGCCAGCGTGCACCTTGGCCACTTCGCGCGATTCACCTTCCAGGTCGCCAAGAATCAGCGGGCTGAAGCCGGCCTGGCGGGCTTTTACCGCGGCAGCCTCCAGCGACTGCTGGGGCTTGGCGATCAGCTGGAAGTGGCTGCGGGCCAGGGCGGGGTCACCGGCCTTGACGGTTTCCGACGCGGGGTTGTTGAGCCAGTCGATCACCGCTTTCGGCGCATCGATGTTGTAGCGCTTGAGGATCGCCAGGGCTTCGGCCGAGGTGCTCGGGTCGGCCACGGTGGGGCCGGAGGCGATGACGGTGGCCAGGTCGCCTGGAACGTCGGAAATTGCATAGGTGTAGACGGTGGCCGGCCAGCAGGCCTTGGCCAGGCGGCCGCCCTTGATCGCCGAGAGGTGCTTGCGCACGCAGTTCATCTCGCCGATGGTGGCGCCGGACTTGAGCAGCGCCTTGTTGATCTGTTGCTTGTCGGCCAGGGTCAGGCCTTCGGCAGGCAGGGCCAGCAGGGCCGAGCCACCGCCGGACAGCAGGAAGATGACGCGGTCCTCTTCGTTGAGGTTGCTGACCAGCTCCAGCACACGCTTGGCCACGGCCAGGCCGGCGGCGTCG
Organism: Pantoea sp. Tr-811; assembly: GCF_011752535.1. Lineage (NCBI taxonomy): Bacteria > Pseudomonadati > Pseudomonadota > Gammaproteobacteria > Enterobacterales > Erwiniaceae > Pantoea > Pantoea sp. Tr-811. The sequence continues at coordinate 251,102 of NZ_VWXJ01000007.1, read as the reverse complement.
GGGACCGGGTGGGCGGCTTCGACCACCTCGATCTTCTGGCAATTGGCGCCGTGGCCGTAGCGGGTCACGACCAGGCCGGACACATCGCCCTGCCAGCTTTTTTCGACCACTTCGGCCATGGCGGCAGCGGCCTTGCCCGCACCGATGACGATCACCCGGCCGCTGCGGTCGGCGGGCAGGTAGGGTTCGAGGACTTGGCGCGGGTGGGCGGCGGCGATGGCTGTGTCGAACAGGTCGCGGAGAATTTTTTGCGGATCGACCGACATGGCAGGCTCCCAGTTATTGTTGTTCTGCAGAATCGAAAACGCCCCTGGAACTGCCTCCGTGCAGGCCGAACCAGGGGCGGGTGTTGCTCGGGTTCACCTCATGAACCTGTGGTCGCAGGTTCAGCGGTGTGGGCTTCATCGCGAGCTTTGCTCGCTCCTACCGGCGTTGCGCTGATCCCGTAGGAGCGAGCGCAGCTCGCGATGAGGCCGGTAAGGTCTTACTTGTCGTCGCGAATCGAGAAGTTGGCCATGTGCTCCAGGCCTTTGATCAGCGCCGAGTGGTCCCAGTTGCCGCCGCCCAGGGCCTGGCAGGTGTTGAACACTTGCTGGGCATTGGAGGTGTTGGGCAGGTTGATGCCCAGTTCCTTGGCGCCTTGCAGGGCCAGGTTGAGGTCTTTCTGGTGCAGGTTGATGCGGAAGCCTGGGTCGAAGGTGCCTTTGATCATGCGCTCGGCGTGTACTTCAAGGATCTTCGAGGAGGCGAAGCCGCCCATCAGCGCCTCACGTACCTTGGCCGGGTCCGCGCCGTTCTTGGCGGCGAACAGCAGGGCTTCGGCAACGGCCTGGATGTTCAGGGCGACGATGATCTGGTTGGCGACCTTGGCGGTCTGGCCGTCGCCGTTGCCACCCACGCGGGTGATGTTCTTGCCCATGGCTTCGAACAGCGGCAGGGTGCGCTCGAAGGCTTTCGGGCAGCCACCGACCATGATGCTCAGGGTCGCAGCCTTGGCACCGACTTCACCGCCAGACACCGGGGCGTCGAGGTAGGCAGCGCCGGTGGCCTTGATTTTCTCGGCAAAGGCTTTGGTGGCGGTAGGGGAGATCGAGCTCATGTCGATCACCACCTTGTTCGGGCCGACACCTTCGGCCACGCCGTTTTCACCGAACAGGACGGCTTCGACCTGCGGGGTGTCCGGCACCATGACGATGATGAACTCGGCTTCCTGGGCCACTTCCTTCGGGTTGGCCAGGGCCACGGCGCCGGCGGCGATCAGGTCGGCCGGAGCGACATCGTGGTGGGTGGAAACGAACAGGCTGTGACCTGCTTTTTGCAGGTTCTGGGCCATGGGCTTGCCCATGATGCCGGTGCCGATGAAACCGATTTTAGCCATGAGAACTTACCTCGTTGTATTTGTTGAATCTCTGTAGGAGCGGCCTTGTGTCGCGAAAGGGCTGCGCAGCAGCCCCGGCAATCTTTGCCTTGGCTGAAATCCTGGGGGCGCTACGCACCCCCTTTCGCGGCACAAGGCCGCTCCTACATGGTTCTGCGTACTGTCTTAGATCGCGTTGTGCGTTTTCAGCCAGCCCAGGCCCGCTTCGGTGGTGGTCAGCGGTTTGTACTCTGCGCCCACCCAGCCCTGGTAGCCGATGCGGTCCAGGTGCTCGAACAGGAAGCGGTAGTTGATCTCGCCGGTGCCTGGCTCGTTGCGGCCCGGGTTGTCGGCCAACTGGATGTGGTTGATCAGTTTCAGGTTGGCTTCCATGGTGCGGGCCAGGTCACCTTCCATGATCTGCATGTGATAGATGTCGTACTGCAGGAACAGGTTGTCGCTGCCCACCTCGGCCTGGATTTCCAGGGCCTGTTTCGTGGTGTTCAGGTAGAAGCCTGGAATGTCGCGGGTGTTGATCATTTCCATGACCAGGCGAATCCCGGCGGCCTTCAGCTTGTCGGCGGCGTAGCGCAGGTTTTCCACGAAGGTCTTGCGCACGTCGGCGCACTGCAGGCCTTGTGGGCGAATGCCAGCCAGGGCGTTGACCTGGGTGTTGCCCAGCACCTTGGCGTACTCGATGGCCTTGTCGACGCCTGCGCGGAATTCCTCGATGCGGTCGGGGTGGCAGGTGATGCCGCGCTCACCTTTGGCCCAGTCGCCCGCCGGCAGGTTGAACAGCACCTGGGTCAGGCCGTTGGCGTCCAGCTGCTGCTTGATTTCGGCTGCGCTGAAGTCGTACGGGAAGAGGTATTCGACACCGCTGAAACCGGCGTCGGCGGCAGCCTTGAAGCGGGCCAGGAAGTCCTGTTCGGTGAACAGCATGGACAGGTTGGCAGCGAAGCGAGGCATGGTGTGTCTCCTTGCGATGAAGGCCCCCGGCGCCCTCATTCAGGGGCCGGCACGGGGGCGTCAGGCGATCAGTCCAGCAGCGAGATAGCGGTTGGCGCGTCGTTGCCGACCAGGGCCAGGTCTTCGAACTCGTTGACCGCGTTGATCTCGGTGCCCATGGAAATGTTGGTCACGCGTTCGAGGATCACTTCGACCACCACCGGCACGCGGAACTCTTCGGCCATCTTCTGTGCCTTGAGCAGGGCAGGGGCGATTTCTGCCGGCTCGAACACACGGATGGCCTTGCAGCCCAGGCCTTCGACCACGGCAACGTGGTCGACACCGTAGGTGGCAGCGTCGGTCGAGTTGATGTTCTCGAACGCCAGTTGTACACAGTAATCCATGTCGAAGCCACGTTGCGCCTGGCGAATCAGGCCCAGGTAGGCGTTGTTCACCAGCACGTGGACGTACGGCAGGTTGAACTGCGCGCCCACCGCCAGCTCTTCGATCATGAACTGGAAGTCGTAGTCACCCGACAGTGCGACAACCTTGCGTTTCGGGTCGGCCTTGACCACGCCGAGGGCGGCGGGAATGGTCCAGCCCAGCGGGCCGGCCTGGCCGCAGTTGATCCAGTGGCGTGGCTTGTACACGTGCAGGAACTGCGCGCCGGCGATCTGCGACAGGCCGATGGTGCTGACGTAGCAGGTGTCTTTGCCGAACACCTGGTTCATCTCTTCGTACACGCGCTGTGGCTTGACTGGCACGTTGTCGAAGTGGGTCTTGCGCTGCAGGCTCGATTTGCGCTGCTGGCAGTCTTCCAGCCAGGCTTTGCGGCATTTGAGCTTGCCGGCGGCTTTCCACTCGCGGGCCACTTCCAGGAACACGTCCAGGGCCTTGCCGGCGTCGGAGACGATACCCAGGTCTGGGGTGAACACACGGCCGATCTGGGTCGGTTCGATGTCCACGTGCACGAACTTGCGGCCTTCGGTGTACACGTCCACGGAACCGGTGTGGCGGTTGGCCCAGCGGTTGCCGATGCCGAACACCAGGTCGGACTTGAGCAGGGTGGCGTTGCCGTAGCGGTGCGAGGTTTGCAGGCCGACCATGCCGACCATTTGCGCGTGGTCGTCAGGGATGGTGCCCCAGCCCATCAGGGTCGGGATCACCGGCACGCCGGTCAGTTCGGCGAACTCGACCAGTTTGTCGCTGGCGTCGGCGTTGATGATGCCGCCACCGGCCACCAACAGTGGGCGCTCGGCGTCATTGAGCAGGGCCAGGGCTTTTTCCGCCTGCACGCGGGTAGCGGACGGCTTATTGATTGCCAGTGGCTCGTAGGCGTCGATGTCGAATTCGATTTCGGCCATCTGCACGTCGAACGGCAGGTCGATCAGTACCGGGCCTGGGCGGCCGGTGCGCATTTCATAGAAGGCTTTCTGGAAGGCGTAGGGCACCTGGCCCGGCTCCAGGACGGTGGTTGCCCACTTGGTCACCGGCTTGACGATGTTGGTGATGTCGACGGCCTGGAAGTCTTCCTTGTGCAGGCGGGCACGTGGGGCCTGGCCAGTGATGCAGAGAATCGGGATGGAGTCGGCCGAGGCGCTGTACAGGCCGGTGACCATGTCGGTGCCGGCCGGGCCGGAAGTACCGATGCACACGCCGATGTTGCCTGGGTTGGCGCGGGTGTAGCCCTCGGCCATGTGCGAGGCGCCTTCGACGTGACGAGCGAGGACGTGATCGATGCCACCGACTTTCTTCAGGGCCGAGTACAGCGGGTTGATGGCAGCCCCTGGGATGCCGAACGCAGTATCTACACCTTCACGGCGCATGACCAGAACGGCTGCATCGATTGCTCTCATTTTGCTCATGGTTTGTGCCTCATTGATTTTGTAATTGTATACAACTTTCTTTGTGACAGAGTGTATTCACGGCTGGCGGCTCAGGTCAATGGGTTTTCATCGGCAGCGCCAGGATTCGTCAGAGCGCCCGAGAAAACGACGATTTGCACGCTCGCATACGATCGTTTCAATTTATTGTATACAAAAACATCTGCAGTTGTGTTCTATTGAGTCATCAGATTTCAACTGCCCTCAGGGCTTCTCACAACAAGAAGAGGACCTTTCCATGAACGCTTTGAACCTGAACGTGGCTGTCAGCCTGGTGAACGCCGCGCTGGCAGCGGGCCGCAAGATCAACGCCGCGCCGCTGACCGTGGCGGTGCTGGACGCCGGGGGGCACCTGCTGGCCTTGCAGCGCGAAGACGGCGCCAGTCTGATGCGCCCGCAGGTGGCCACCGGCAAGGCCTGGGGCGCGATTGCCCTGGGCAAGGGCTCGCGTTTGCTGGCGCTGGATGCCCAGCAGCGGCCGGCGTTCTTTGCAGCGCTGAACGGGCTGGGCGAACGGCCGGTGGTGCCGGCGCCGGGTGGCGTGTTGATTCGTGATCGGGATGGGAAAGTGCTGGGTGCGGTGGGGATCAGCGGCGATACGTCGGATATCGACGAGCAGTGCGCGATCAGTGCGATCGAGGAGGTGGGGTTGACGGCGGATGCGGGGGTGGCGGCTTAAGAGCGGGCCGCTTTGCGGCCCAATCGCGACCTTTGGTCGCTCCTACACAAAGGGTGCGTTCCCGGTAGGAGCGACCGCAGGTCGCGATTGCGGCCTGTCAGGCCACTTCAGGCTCACAGCCCTTGAGCACCAGGCGGATGATGGTTTCGGCCGCCGCTTCGTAGTCACTGTCGGCCAGCTTGGCCTTGCCGGTGATCACCGAAATCTGCCAGTCGAAATCCGCGTAGGTCTGGGTCGCCGCCCAGATGCTGAACATCAGGTGGTGCGGGTCAACCTTGGCAATCTGCCCGCGCTCGATCCAGCGCTGGATGCAGGTGATGTTGTGGTGCGCCTGGGCGTTCAGCTGCTCGACCTGGTTCGGCGACAGGTGCGGCGCGCCGTGCATGATCTCGCTGGCGAACACCTTCGATGCGTGGGGCAGGTCGCGGGAGATGCGAATCTTCGAGCGAATGTACGCGCTCAGCACCTCTTTCGGGTCACCGTCGGCGTTGAACGGCGTCGATGCCTGCATGATCGGCGCAATGATGCTTTCCAGAACTTCCCGGTAAAGGTTGTCCTTGGACTTGAAGTAGTAATACACGTTCGGCTTGGGCAGGCCGGCCTTGGCAGCGATGTCGCTGGTCTTGGTGGCGGCGAAACCCTTGTCGGCGAATTCTTCACTGGCTGCGCGCAGGATCAGCTCCTTGTTGCGCTCGCGAATGGTACTCATGGTGCTGGCGGTCCTTTGGCGCTGCGAGCCCGGATGGTAGCACTGAATGGCAGGCTGTCGCTTGCCTGAACGAGACGAGGAAAGGCCGTTGCCCGGTTTGGTACGCTGCTAATGTTTCTAGCGGGTCGGCCTTCGTGGAAGCACAGTCGTGAACAACGGCAAACGGTCAAGGAAAGGACTGCTGATTGGCCTGGGAGGGCTGCTGGTGCTAGGCCTGTTGGCCTGGTGGCTGCTCTCGGGCCCTGCGCACCCGCCGCGCCAGGCGGCTCCCGGCGAGCCCGTGACGGCAGTGGCCGTGGCCCTGCAGGACGTGCCGGTGTACATCGATGCGCTGGGCACGGTGACACCGTCGCGCAGTGTCAGCGTCATCACCCAGGTCAATGGCATTCTTGCCACCGTGGAGTTCAGCGAAGGCCAGGCGGTGCGCCAGGGCCAGGTGATCGCCCGCATCGACGACCGCGCGCTGAAGGCGCAGCTGGCCCAGGCGCGTGGGGTACTGGCCCACGACCAGGCCGTGCTGGACAATGCCCGGCGCGACCTGGCGCGCTTTCGCGAGCTGATCAAGGCAGGCTCGGTCAGCCAGCAAACCCTCGACACCCAGGCCTCCACCGTGCAGCAGCAGGCCGGTACGGTGGCTGCCGACCAGGGCGCGGTGCAGAACCTTGAGGTGCAACTGAGCTACTGCACCATCACCTCGCCGGTGGATGGCGTGGTCGGCCTGCGCCAGGTCGACCCGGGCAACTACGTCAGCAGCACTGGCACTACACCCATTGCCGTGATTACCCAGTTGCGCCCGGCGCTGGTGGTGTTCGCCGTGCCCGAGGACGACCTGGGCACGATTCACCAGGCGCAGCTCAAGGGGCCGGTCAGCGTGCTGGCCTACGACCGCGACAAGCGCAGCCTGCTGGCCACCGGTACGTTGCTGGCGCTGGACAACCAGGTTGACGTAACCACCGGCACGGTCAAGGTCAAGGCGCGCTTCGACGATGCCGGCACGGCGCTGTTCCCCAACCAGTTCGTCAACGCCCGGCTCAAGGCCGACACCCTGGCCCAGGCGCCGGTGGTGCCGACGCGGGCGATCCAGCATGGCAGCCAGGGCGATTTCCTGTTCATCGTGCAGGGCAGCAAGGCGCAGTTGCGTCACGTGCGCAGCGGGCCCAGCAGCGGTGATGTCACCGCCATTCTCGATGATGGCGTGCACCCGGGCGAGCAGGTAATTACCGACGGCGCCGACAAGCTCGACGACGGCTCGGCGATCAAGGTGGTGGCGCCATGAGGCGCAGCCAGTGAACATCTCGCGCCCGTTCATCGAGCGGCCGGTCGCCACCTGCCTGCTGATGTGCGCGGTGTTGCTGCTGGGCATGCTCGGCTACCGGCTGTTGCCGGTGTCGGCGTTGCCGCAGGTCGACTACCCGACCATCCAGGTGTTCACCCAGTACCCCGGGGCCAGCCCGGAAGTGGTCAGCTCGTCGATCAGTGCGCCGCTGGAGCGCCAGCTGGGTGAAATGCCGGGCCTGCGTTCGATGGCCTCGACCAGCTCCGATGGGGTGTCGGTGGTGACCTTGCAGTTCGACCTGAGCCTGTCGCTGGATGTGGCCGAGCAGGAGGTGCAGGCGGCGATCAATGCCGCCGGCACCTTCCTGCCGGCCAACCTGCCGTACCCGCCGGTGTACAGCAAGGTCAACCCGGCCGATGCGCCCGTGCTGACCTTGTCGCTGACCTCCGATGTGCTGCCGCTGACCAAGGTCCAGGACCTGGCCGACACCCGCCTTGCACAGAAGATCTCGCAGATCACCGGCGTTGGCCTGGTGAGCATCAGCGGCGGGCAGCGCCCGGCCGTGCGCATCGAGGCCAACACCTCGGCGCTGAACAGCCTGGGCCTGTCGCTGGACGACCTGCGCACGGTGCTGGGCAGTGCCAACGTCAACCAGGCCAAGGGCAATATCGACGGGCGCTTCCAGGCCTACTCCATCGGCGCCAACGACCAGTTGCAGAAGCCTGAGGACTACCGCGACCTGGTGATCGCCTACCGCAATGGCGCTGCCATTCGCCTGTCCCAGGTGGCCAGCTCGGTACTTGGCCCGGAAAACCCCCGGCAGGTCGCCTGGACCAACGCCACCCCGGCCATCGTGCTGAATATCCAGCGCCAACCCGGGGCCAACGTGATCGACGTGGTAGACCGGGTGCAGCACCTGTTGCCGACCTTGCGCGCCGGCCTGCCCGGCACGCTGAAGGTGGCGGTGCTGACCGACCGCACCCAAACCATCCGCGCCTCGGTCAGCGACGTGCAGTTCGAACTGGGCGTGGCGGTGGTGCTGGTGGTGCTGGTGATTCTGCTGTTCCTGCGCAGCCTGTCGGCCACCCTGATTCCGGCACTGACCGTGCCCCTGACCCTGGTCGGCACCCTGGCGGTGATCTACACCCTGGGCTTTTCCCTGAACAACCTGACTTTGATGGCCCTGACCATTTCCATCGGTTTCGTGGTCGACGATGCCATCGTCATGGTCGAGAACATCACCCGTTACCTGGAGGCTGGCGACACGCCCCTGCAGGCCGCCCTCAAGGGCGCCGCGCAAATTGGCTTCACCATCGTCTCGCTGTCGATCGCGTTGATTGCGGTGATGATCCCGCTGCTGTTCATGGGCGATGTGGTGGGCCGGCTGTTCCGGGAGTTCGCCATGACCGTGGCGGTGGCCATCGTGATTTCCGCACTGATCACCCTGAGCCTGACGCCGATGCTGTGCGCGCGCCTGCTGCACCGGCGCCCGCAAGCGCAGCAGCCCGAGCGCTTCAGCCGAGTGGAGAACCGCTACCTGCAAGGCTTGGACTGGGTATTGGCGCACCGCGGCCTGACCCTGCTGTCGGTGCTGCTGACCGGCGCCTTGACCTTGCTGACCCTGTCGGCCATGCCCAAGGGCTTCTTTCCCGAACAGGACACCGGCCTGATCCAGGGGATTTCCCAGGCCGCGCCAACCACCTCGTTCAGCAACATGCAGGCGCAGCAGCAGCGCTTGGTCGCGCGCGTGCTGCGTGACCCGGCGGTGCAAAGCCTGTCATCGTTCGTTGGCATCGACCAGAACAACCCCACGCTCAACCAGGGCAGCCTGCTGATCAACCTCAAGCCACGCGGCGAGCGTGACAGCGCGGCGGTGGTGATCCGCCGGCTGGCCGATGCCAACGCCGACGATGCCGGTATCCGCCTGTACCTGCATGGCGTGCAGGACCTGACCCTGGATGCCACGGTGTCGACCACCAGCTACCGCCTGGGCCTGCAGGCGGCCGACATGCAAACCCTCGAACGCTGGGCCGCCAAGTTGCTCGCGGCCATCGGCCAGGACCCGATGTTCACCGACGTGCAAAGCCAGGCCCTGCAGTTCGGCAACCAGATCCAGCTAGATTTCGACCGCGCCACTGCGTCACGCCTCGGGGTCACGCCCCAGGCCATCGATGACGTGCTCTACGATGCCTTCGGCCAGCGCCAGGTATCGACCCTGTACACCCAGCTCAACCAGTACCATGTGGTGATGGCCAGCGACCGCCCGCCGCATAACCTGGCCGACCTGCTCACCGGGCTGTACGTGAGCCTGCCGGGTGGTGGCGTGGTGCCGCTGTCGAGCATGGCCCGCCAGCAGGTGCAGCGGGTGCCGCTGACGCTCAACCGTCTGGGCCAGTTCCCCTATGCCGACATCGCCTTCAACCTGGCGCCAGGGCAGACGTTGGGCGCGGCGGTGGACCGGCTCAAGGCCATCGAGGCGCAGGCGGGCCTGCCGGCTTCGGTGCAAGTGTCGCTGGAGGGCGCGGCCGCGACCTTTGCCGACTCGCTGGGCAACCAGGCGTTCCTGGTGGCGGCGGCGATCGTCGTGGTGTACCTGATGCTCGGCATCCTCTATGAAAGCTTCGTGCACCCGGTGACCATCCTTTCCACCTTGCTCTCGGCGGCGCTGGGCGCGTTGCTGGCGCTGTGGCTGACCGGCTTGCAGTTCGACATCATCGGCTTGATCGGCATCGTGCTGCTGATTGGTATCGTCATGAAGAACGGCATCATGATGGTCGACTTTGCCCTGGAGCTGCAGCGCCGCGAGGGGGCCGAGCCGTTGCAGGCCATTCGCCGCGCCGCGCAGCTGCGCCTGCGGCCGATCCTGATGACCAGCCTGGCCTCGCTGTTCGGCGCCGTGCCGCTGGCGCTGGGCACTGGGGTCGGCTCCGAGCTGCGCCACCCGCTGGGCATCGCGATCATTGGCGGGTTGCTGTTGAGCCAACTGCTGACGCTGTTCACCACGCCGGTGATCTACCTGGCCATGAACAGCCTGTCGCAGCGCTTCGGCCGGCGCCGGGCGCTGCAGGACGCCAGGCCATGAACCTCAGTGCGCCGTTCATCCAGCGCCCGGTGGCCACGGCGCTGATGGCCCTGGGCCTGGCGCTGTTCGGCAGCCTGGCCTTCACCTTGCTGCCGGTGGCGCCGCTGCCGGAGGTGGACTTCCCCACCATCAGCGTGCGCGCCACGTTGCCCGGCGCCGACCCTTATACCGTGGCCACCTCGGTGGCCACGCCGCTGGAGCGCCAGTTCGGGCAGATTGCCGGGGTTACCCAGATGACCTCGTCCAGCACCCTGGGCGCCACCCGCATCAACCTGCAGTTCGACCTGGACCGCAACATCGACGGCGCGGCCCGCGATGTGCAGGCGGCGATCAATGCGGCGCGCAGCAACCTGCCCAGCGACCTGGTCGGCAACCCCACCTACCGCAAGGTCAACCCGGCCGACTCGCCGATCCTGATTATTGGCCTGACCTCAGACAGCGCCACCCCGGCGCAGATGTACGACGTGGCCTCCACGCTGCTGGAGCAGCGCCTGCTGCAAACCCGCGGCGTCGGTGACGTGACGGTGGGCGGCGGGGCCTTGCCGGCGGTGCGTGTGGAACTCAACCCGGACCGCCTCAACCATTACGGCGTAAGCCTGGAACAGGTGCGCTCGACCCTTGCCAGCGCCAACGTCAACCTGCCCAAGGGGGTGGTCGACCTGGGCGGGCAGAGCCATGTGCTGGCGGCGAACGACCAGCTGTATACCCCCGCTGACTACGCACCGCTGGTGGTCAAGCAAGCTGGCGCCAGCCCGGTGCGCATCGCCGACCTTGGCCAGGTGCGCGAGGACGTCGAGGACCTGCGCAACTTTGGCCTGTTCAATGGCAAGCCTGCGGTGTTGCTGGTGCTGTTCAAGCAGCCAGGGGCCAATGTGATCGACACCGTGAACGCGGTGAAGGCGCAATTGCCGATGCTGCAGGCTTCGATTCCCGCGACCATCAAGCTGAGCGTGCTGATGGACCGCAGCACCACCATTCGCGCCTCCTTGCGCGATGTGGAAATCACCCTGCTGGCGGCGATCCTGCTGGTGACCCTGGTGACCTACGGCTTTTTCCGTGACTGGCGCAGTACCCTGGTGCCGGCCACTGTCGTGCCGCTGTCACTGCTGGGCACCTTTGGCGCCATGTACTTTCTTGGCTATAGCCTGAACAACCTGTCGCTGATGGCGCTGACCATCGCCACTGGCTTCGTGGTAGACGACGCAATCGTCGTGGTCGAGAACATCATGCGCCACCTGGAGCGCGGTGCCTCCCGGCGTGAAGCTGCGCTGGAGGGGGCGCGGGAGGTGGGGTTCACCGTGCTCAGCATCAGCGTGTCGCTGGTGGCGGTGTTCATTCCGCTGCTGCTGATGGGCGGCATCGTTGGCCGCTTGTTTCGCGAGTTTTCCGTCACTTTGTCGCTGTCGATCGTGATTTCCATGCTGGTGTCGCTGACGGTGACGCCGGTGCTGGCCAGCGTGCTGCTGCGCCCGCCGCGTCACACGGTGGAGGCAGATACCCCGGATTCGCGCTTTCACAGGTTCTACGACCGCAGCCTGGCCTGGGTCATCGGCCATTCCCGGCTGATGGGGCTGGTGACCCTGATGGTACTGGTGCTGGCGGTGGTGCTGTACGCCGTGGTGCCCAAGGGGTTCTTCCCGCAGGAAGACAGCGGCCGCCTGAGCGGAACCATCCTGGCCTCCCAGAGTATTTCCTATGCGGCGATGCAGGCAGACTTTCGCGAGATCAACCGCCAGGTGGTGAGCAACCCCAACGTCGCCACCGTGGGCGGCTTCGTCGGTGGCGGCGGTGGTGGCTCCGGGGCGATCAACAGCGCCCAGTTGTTCGTCGCGCTCAAGCCCAAGGGCGAGCGGCAGGTCAGCGCCGACCAGGTGATCGGGCAGATCCGCCACACCCTGGGGGCCATGCCAGGCACCCGCCTGTACCTGCAGTCGGCCCAGGACATCACCGTCGGTGGCCGGCAGAGCGGGGCGCAGTTCCAGTACACCCTGACTGCCGACGACCAGGACAGCCTCGACCTCTGGGTGCCCAAGGTGGTGGCAGCGCTGCGCAGCCTGCCGCAGCTGACCGACGTCAACACCGACCAGCAGAATGCCAGCTTGATGACCCACCTGCAGGTGAACCGCGATGCCGCCTCGCGGCTGGGCGTCAGCCTGTCGGCGGTGGACCAGACCCTGTACGACGCCTTCGGCCAGCGCCAGGTGTCGACCCTGTACCGGGCTGCCAACCAGTACCACGTGGTGATGGGCCTGGCGCCGGCCTACTGGGCCGACCCTGCGGCGCTCAAGGCCATCTACCTGCCCAGCAAGCAGCCTGGCGCGCCGCTGGTGCCGCTGATGGCGGTGGCCAGCCAGTCGCTGGCGCGTACCGCCATCGCCATCAACCACCAGGGCACCTTTCCGGCGGTAACGGCCTCGTTCAACCTGGCGCCGGGGGTGTCTATTGGCCAGGCCACCGCGCTGGTGGACCAGGCCGTTGCCCAGCTGCGCATGCCGGCCAGCGTGGTCGGCGAGTTCGCCGGCACTGCGCAGGTGTTCAAGGCTTCGCTGGCAGGTGAGCCGTTGTTGATCGCGGCGGCGTTGTTGTCGGTGTACATCGTGCTGGGCATTCTGTACGAAAACCTGGTGCACCCGCTGACCATCCTCTCCACCTTGCCGTCGGCGGGGGTGGGGGCCTTGGTGGCGCTGTTGCTGACCGGCACCGAGCTTTCGATCATCGCCTTGGTGGGGGTGATCCTGCTGATCGGTATCGTCAAGAAGAACGCGATCATGATGATCGACTTCGCCCTGCACGAGCGGCGCGCCCAGGGCAGCGATGCCCGCAGCGCCATCCGCCGGGCATGCCTGGTGCGGGTGCGGCCGATTCTGATGACCACCCTGGCGGCGACCCTGGGCGCCTTGCCGCTGGTACTGGGCAATGGCTATGGCGCCGAGTTGCGCCGGCCGCTGGGTATCTCGATCATCGGTGGGCTGCTGTTCAGCCAGTTGCTGACGTTGTACAGCACGCCGGTGATCTACCTGTGGCTGGACCGCCTGGCGGGCCGGCTGGGTAACCGGCACAAGGAGCAAGGCACATGAAGCGGCATGTGATAGGCCTGATGCTGTGCCTGCAATTGGCCGGCTGCATGGTTGGGCCGGACTACCAGCGCCCGGCCATGGCGCTGCCCGAAGGTTTCAAGGAAGGCGCCCAGTGGCAGCGCGCTGCGGCCAACCCGCAAGGGGCGCTGGACAGCCGCTGGTGGCTGGCCTTCGGCGACGCGCAGCTCAACGGCCTGGTGGAGCAGGCGGCCCGGGCCAACCAGTCGATCGTCGCGGCCGAGGCGGCCTGGCGCCAGGCCAAGGCCCAGGTCGACATCAGCCGCGCCGGGTTGTGGCCGACGCTCAGCGCTGGGTTGTCGATGAGCCGTGGCGTGGGCGGCAGCGCGGGCTCGGGGGCTGCCGCTGGCGGCTCAGGTGGCTCGGCGGGGGTGGAGCAAACCGTCAGTGCCACCCTGGGGGCCAGCTGGGAGCCTGATCTCTGGGGCCAGGTACGGCGTACCATCGAGTCGAACAAAGCCCTGGCCGAGGTGTCGGACGCGCAACTGGCCGGCGTGCGCCTGTCGATCGCCAGCAGTGTGGCGAGCAATTACCTCGGGCTGCGCCAGTTGGACCTGGACATCGGCCTGCTCGAACGCCAGCAGCAGCTCAACCAGCAGTTGCTGGACATGACCCAGGCCAGTTTCGTGCAAGGCACCGCGTCCAACGACCAGTTGCTGGTGGCCCAGGACCAACTGAGCACGGTGGTCGTCAGCCTGCAGACCGCCCAGCGCAGCCGCGAGCAGTTCGAGCATGCCCTGGCGGTGCTGGTGGGCCAGGCACCGGCGCAGTTCAGTGTGGCGCCCAGGGCCGACTATGCCTTCGCCGTGCCGCGCCCGCCATTGAGCCTGCCCTCGGCATTGCTGCAGCGCCGGCCTGACGTGATCGCCGCCGAGCGCACGGCGGCGGCGGCCAATGCGCGCATCGGCGTGGCCGAGGCTGCGTTTTTCCCCAACCTGGACCTCACGGCTGAAATCGGTTTTCGCGGCAGCGCCCTGGGTGGGCTGTTCAACACGGCCAACCGCATCTGGAGCCTGGGCCCTGCGCTGTCGGCGACCTTGTTCGACGGCGGCGCGCGCGAAGCGGCCCTGCGCCAGGCCTATGCCGGGTACGACCAGGATGTGGCCAACTACCGTGGCACGGTGCTGGCGGCGCTGCAGAATGTCGAGGACAACCTGTCGGCGCTGAACCACCTGCAACGCCAGGCCGACACCTTTGGCCAGATTCACCAGCGCAACCAGCAACTGTTCGCCAGCCAGCAGTCGCAGCAACGGGCTGGGGTGGTGAGCCAGCAGGCGGTGGTTACCCAGCAGTTGCTGTTGCTGCAGAGCGAGCAGAGCCTGCGCGACGCCCAGGGCCAGCAGAGCCAGGCCAGCGTGGCGTTGATCCAGAGCCTGGGCGGTGGCTGGGCACCTTGAGCGGTGCGGGGTATGCTGCGGTTTTTGAACGGCAAGGAAGTATTTACCCATGGCGGCCAGCAGCCTGCTCGTATTGATCGACGATATCGCCACGGTGCTCGACGATGTGTCGGTAATGACCAAGGTCGCGGCGAAGAAAACCGCTGGGGTGCTGGGCGACGACCTGGCGCTGAACGCCCAGCAGGTCACTGGTGTACGCGCTGACCGTGAGCTGCCGGTGGTGTGGGCGGTGTGCAAAGGCTCGCTGATGAACAAGGCGATCCTGGTGCCAGCGGCGCTGCTGATTAGCGCGTTCATTCCCTGGGCTGTGACGCCGCTGCTGATGCTCGGTGGCGCCTACCTGTGTTTCGAAGGCTTCGAGAAGCTGGCGCACAAGTTCCTGCACAGCCAGGAAGAGGATGACGCCCAGCATGCGGCGCGCAAGGAGGCAGTGGCCGATGCCAATGTCGACCTGGTGGCGTTCGAGAAGGCCAAGATCAAGGGCGCGGTGCGCACCGACTTCATTCTTTCGGCAGAAATCATCGCCATTACCCTGGGGATTGTCGCCGAATCGCCGTTGGGCCAGCAGGTGATCGTGCTGTCGGGTATTGCGGTGGTGATGACCATTGGCGTGTATGGCCTGGTGGGTGGGATCGTCAAGCTCGATGACCTGGGGTTGTGGATGACCCAGACGTCTTCAAGGCTGGCCCGTTCGGTAGGCAGCGGCATCTTGCGGGCGGCGCCGTACATGATGAAGGGGTTGTCGGTGGTTGGCACCGCGGCGATGTTCCTGGTGGGCGGCGGCATTCTGGTGCATGGGGTGGCGCCGTTGCATCACGCGGTGGAGGCGTTCAGCGAGGGGCGCGGCGGGGCGTTGACCAGTGGCTTGCTCAATGGCCTGGCTGGGGTGATGGCTGGCGCGGTGGTGCTGGCCGTGGTGGCGGTCGCTGGGAAATTGTGGCGCCTGGTTCGCCCGGCAAATTGAGGGGACAAGCCCCGCAGCTCGAACCTGGTAGGAGCGAGCGTAGCTCGCGATGGGGCGCGCAGCGGCCCCGTTTTTTCCGTTTCGCGGCACAGGATGCCGGGGCTGCTTTGCAGCCCATCGCGAGCTGCGCTCGCTCCTACCAGGTCCAGTATCAGGGGTGAAAATGCGATTTTCTGTGCGGCTAGCGGCGGGCCGCGACATCCTGCTGTTCAGCCTTCCACGCCAGCCGCCCACGGCTGAAGCCATAGGCGGCACTCTGGTAATAGGCGATAGCCCGCCGAACCAGCGGGTTGTCACCGGTCACCGTGGTTTCCCGGCTGTTGCCCAGCGCATCCTCATGCACCCGCATGCCACCGCGGGGGCTGAGGATGGCCAGGTCCTTGCCATCGAACAGCCCCAGGTGCTGGTAGTTACCGATCAGCACACACGCAGGCAGGGCATCGCCCTTGAGCAAGTCGCGGCCAAAGAAGGTCGAGGTGTAGTCGGCGCCCAGCAGGCCCAGCAGGGTCGGCGCCAGGTCGATCTGGCTGGCCAGCTGGTTGTCCTCGCGCGGCGCGATCAGCTTCGGTGCGTAGATGAACAGCGGTATCTGGTAGTTGCTCACCGGCAGGTCCTCCATTCCCGCGCTGCCGGCAGTGTGGTCGGCGACGAAGACGAACCAGGTGTCGTCGAACCACGGCTTGAGCCTGGCGGCCTGCAGGAACTGGGCAATGGCATGGTCGGTGTACTTCACCGCACCTTCGCGGCCATCGCCTGACGGGATGTCGATACGGCCATCGGGGTAGGTATAAGGGCGGTGGTTCGATGTGGTCATCAGTTGCAGGAAGAACGGTTGCTGCCTGGCATGGTCGGCATCGGCCAGCTTCAGTGTTTGCCGGTACAGGTCCTCGTCGGCCATGCCCCAGGCGTTCTTGAAGCTGATGTCCTGGAGTGCTTTAGGGCTGGGCCTTCTGGTGCGTGGCACGGGCGCATCGGCGCTGTTGCGCTGCGTCACGATGCTGGGTGTAGCGCTACTGGTATGCGCGCTGATGCTGGTGCTGGATATCTGGCGGGTGCTGGAACAACACGAAGTCGAGGGTGCCTTGCTGTGCCTGGGCGTATTGTTGCCGGCTGGGTTGCCGCTGGCCTGGAAGGCAAGTTTAATGGCAAGTAAGTTACAACTTAAAAAGGTGTAAGCAAAGGCTTACATCGGAACGTAACAGCACCGTTGATGAACGGTGCTGTGACGGTTCAGTTCACTTAGAAGTGCACTTTCACCAACAGGCTGGCGGTGTTCTGGTCGGTGGTGAAACCGTCGCTGTCCTTGATGCCGTACTTATCTTTCCAGTAATCGTATTCGATACCCACGTACAGTTGCTTCTCGCCCAGGTGCAAGGCCTTGCCCAGGTCGTACTTGATCTGCGGGTTGAAGTGCAGGTTGGCGTGGTAGGTGCCGTGGCGATTTTCGTCGTTGTCCACCACCCAGTCCATGAAGCCATCGATCAGCACATCGGACGAACCCACGGGGATGGTGTAGGACCATACCGGGGTGATCTGCCAGATGTTCTTGCCGGCGCGGCTGCCATCGGGAATACGGTTGTAGAAGTTCAGCTGGAAGTAGTCGAAGCCTGGGATGGCCAGGTCGAAGCCTGGGCCGATCAGGTACGAATCGACATCACCTTCGCCGAACTCGTACGTGGCGGCCAGCAGCACGTCCTTGACCGGGCCGAACTCCAGCTTCTGGTCGAAGATCTTGCCGAACGACAGGCGCGGGCTGAACTCACCGTAGTAGGTGTTGGGGCCGTTGCTGGCGTCTTTCTTGCCCTGGTAGAAAATCTTGTCGATGAACAGGAAGTTGTCACCGTACTTCCAGGCGTCGGCGTGCTCGAAGGTGAAGGTCTGTTGGGTGTCCGGGTTGACCTTGAAGTTCTTGCCCCACAGGTAGGTCAGGCTGTTGTTCTGCCACTGCAGCAGGTCACCGGCGTAGGTGGTGCCGCAGGCCAGCAGGCCGCCGGCGAGAATCAGGCTGTTGATGGTACGCATTGCGAGTGTCGCTCCCTTGATTGATCTGTTGTCAGCGCTCGTGATGGCGCCTGTTTGTTGTCTTTTGAGTCAGCTTTTTTCGATTGGCCACAGTTTATTGGCAAGCGCTGCGCCAACTTTCCGGGTTAGCTGCAACCTTCCTGCTCGACTCGTTCTGAACGGATGAAAATGGGTATCTCAGGCTGGCAACACGTTGGCCAACCGCCCGAATTCATTGACTGAGCGGTCAGTAAACGCAGGCAGGATCCATCCTGCCCTGATCGAGGGGGCGCGCAGATTACTGGCTTGCGCGCCGCGCCTCAAGTGCTCCTTCCTGGCGCACTGTGATTCAAACCTGGGCGTTCGATCAAGTTTTTAGAAATGGACCTTGATCAACGCACTGGCGACACTCTGGTTACTCTGCAAATTGCCACGGCTGTCGATGCCGTACTTGTCTTTCCAGTAGCTGTATTCGAAGCCGACGTAGAGCTGCTTGGCGCCCAGGTTCAGGGCCTTGCCCAGGTCATACTTGACCTGCGGGTTGAAGTGCAGGTTGGCGTGGTAGGTGCCGCGGCTGTTCTGGTCGTTGTCGGTGACCCAGTCCATGTAACCGTCGATCAGAATGTCGGATTTGCCCACCGGGATGGTGTAGGACCAACCGGGGGTGATCTGCCAGACGTCGTCACCGGGGCGGCCGCCTTCGGTGTTGCGCAGGTAGAAGTTCAAGGTGAAATAGTTGAAGCCGGGAATATCCAGGTCGAAGCCGGGGCCGATCAGGTAGGCCTCGTTGTCGCCTTCGCCGCGCTCGTAGGTCATCGCCAGCAGCACGTCCTTGACCGGGCCGAAGGCCAGCTTGCGGTCGAGGATCTTGCCGAACGACAGGCGCGGGCTGAATTCGCCGTAGTAGGTGTCTTCGCCTTTGCTGCGGTCAGCTTTGCCGTTGTAGAAAATCTTGTCGACGAAGAAGAAGGTGTCGCCGTACTTCCATTTGTTGGCGTGCTCGAAGGTGATGGTCTGCTGGATATTGGGGTTGATCTTGAAGTCCTTGCCGTACAGGTACGTCAGGCTTTCGCCGTGCCACAGCAGCCAATCGCCTGCATGCGCGGGGAGGGTGGCCAGCAGGCTGCTGCCCAGCAGCAGGGATGAGGTGATGCGCTTCATGTTGTGATTCCCGGACTTATTGTTTTTGTTGGCGGTTTTTTCGGCGCGCAGGCGCCCCGAGCGGCCCATTCCGGCGGGTCGACGGTCAAGCGGTTACTGCATGAAGTAAGAAGGGGCGGCAAACTGCGCCGCCCCTGGACGGGCTCAGTGCTCGTGGCAGGCTTCGTTGTGCACGGCGCGCTCGGCACCCCCGAGGATGTTGAACAACACGTTCAGCACCAGGGCACTGATCGTGGCCATGGCGATGCCGCTGTGGGTGATGGGTTCCATCCACTGGGGCATCTGCGAGAAGAACGCCGGCTTCACCACCGGAATCAGGCCAAAGCCTATGCTTACCGCCACCAGCAGCTGGTTGCGGCGGTCGCCGATGTCGGCTTCCTGAAGGATCTTGATGCCGGTGGCGGTGACCATGCCGAACATGGCGATGGACGCGCCGCCCAGTACCGCAGGCGGAATCGAGGCGATCAGGAAGGCCGCCTTGGGCAGCAGGCTGAGCAGGATCAGCAGGCCGCCGGCAGTGACCGTGACATAACGGCAGCGCACACCCGTCATTTGCACCAGGCCAATGTTCTGGGCGAACGAGGAGTGGGTGAAGGTGTTGAAGAACCCGGCGATGAACGATGCACCGGCATCGCACAACAGGCCGCGACGCAGCATCCCGGGGGTAACCTCGCGATCCGTCACCTTGCCCAGGGCCAGGAACATGCCGGTGGACTCGACGAAGATGATCACCACCACCAGGCACATCGACAGGATCGGCGCCAGGCTGAAGGTCGGCATGCCGAAGTGCAGGGGGGTGACCACCTGCAACCACGGCGTTTCGGCCAGCCCCGAGAGGTCGACCATGCCGATGGAGCCGGCCAGGATGTAACCCAGGCCCATGCCCACCAGCACCGACACGTTGACCCAGAAGCCGCGCATGAAGCGGTTGATCAACAGGATCACCGCCAGCACCAGGCTGGCCACCAGCAGGTAGATCGGCGAGCCGAAGGTGGTCGCTTGCTGGCCGCCGCCGGCCCAATCGACCGCCACCGGGAACAGCGACAGGCCAATGGAGGTGATCACCGTACCGGTGACCAGTGGCGGGAAGAAGCGCACCACCTTGGACATGAACGGCGCGACCAGCATGCCGAAGAACCCGGCAGCGATGGTTGCGCCGAAGATGCCCTGCAGGCCGACGCCGGGCATGCCGGCCATGGCCACCATGCTGCCGACGGCGGCGAAACTGGCACCCATCATCACCGGCATGCGGATCCCGACCGGGCCGATGCCGAACGACTGGATGATGGTAGCGACGCCAGCGACCAGCAGGTCGGCGTTGATCAGGAAAGCGACTTCTTCGCGAGACAACCCGGCGGCCTGGCCGATGATCAGTGGCACGGCAATCGCGCCTCCGTACATCAGCAGCACATGTTGCAGGCCAACCAGGATCAGTTGGAACAGGGACAGAGGCTGTCGCGGCGGCGCAACTGGAATGTACGCCTTGCGGGACTCGGACATGCAGCACCTCGAGTTTTGTTTTTATTCTCGGATCCAAGCGCCGGTTGCAGGCGCCAGGCCCGGTGAAGGCAGCCTGGGGTTCGCGCTTGCGGTCGAACGCTCGATGCTTGCTTGTTGCATGAAACGGTAAGTGCGAGGCCGGGCATGCCGGCCTCTTCGCGGCGCAAGGCCGCTCCTACAAAGGCGCGCGGACGCCTTCGCAGGAGGGTGGGTCAGTTGACCTGGGCGCCTTTGGCGATCCAGTCACCGACCAGCTTGCGCTCCTCGGCGGTCATCTGGGTGATGTTGCCCAGCGGCATGATCTGGCTGGCGACCGCTTGCGCCTGGATGCGCGCGGCCTGGGCCTGGATCTGTTGCGGGGTGTCGAACATCACGCCGGCAGGGGCTGCGCTGAACAGTGGGCTGGTCGGCTTGGCCGAGTGGCACACGCTGCAGCGTTCCTGGATGACCTTGTGGATCTTGTCGAAGTCGCCACCGGCGGCCTGTGCAGTCGCCTGGGCCGGGGCCTCGGCGGGTGCTGCTGGTGCTTCGGCGGCCTTGGCGGCTTCCTCGGCGCGCAGCTCGGCTGCGGTCTTGCCACCCACGGCGGTAGCCGGCAGTGGTTGGTACTCGACCTTCGCGGCGGCTTGCTCCGGGCTGGTTGGCAGCGGCTTGGGGCCGGTGACGTAGGCCAGGCAGATCATTGCCAGGGCACCGACCGGCAGGGTCCAGGCGTACTTGTTGCTGTCGTGGCGGGTGTTGAAGTAGTGGCGGATCAGAACCGCGGCTACTGCGATACCGGCCAGGATCAGCCAGTTGTACTGGCTACCGTAGGTGCTCGGGAAGTGGTTGCTGATCATGATGAACAGCACCGGCAGGGTGAAGTAGTTGTTGTGGCGCGAACGCAGCAGGCCCTTGGCCGGCAGTACCGGGTCAGGCGTCTGGTTGTTCTCGATCGCCGCCACCAGCTGGCGCTGGGCCGGCATGATGATGCGGAACACGTTGCCGACCATGATGGTGCCGATGATCGCACCGGTGTGCAGGTACGCACCACGGCCGCTGAACACCAGGCTGAAGCCGAAGCAGGCCGCGATGATCAGCACGAACAGCACGGCGCCCAGCAGGGCAGGGTGCTTGCCCAGGGGCGAGTCGCACAGGAAGTCGTAGATGAACCAGCCGGCCACCAGCGAACCGATACCGATGGCCACGCCTTCGGCACCGCTCAGGGTGCTGCCAGGTGCCAGCAGGTACAGGCTAGGGTTCCAGTAGAACACCACGCACAGCAGGGCGATACCGGACATCCAGGTGAAGTAGGCTTCCCATTTGAACCAGTGCAGGTTCTCGGGCATTTTCGGGGGCGCGAGCTTGTATTTCTCCAGGTGGTAGATACCACCGCCGTGAATCGCCCAGAGATCACCCGACAACCCATCGCGCGGGTTGCTGCGGTTCAGGTGGTTCTCCAGCCAGACGAAGTAGAACGATGCACCGATCCAGGCGACACCGGTGATCATGTGAACCCAGCGAATGCTCAGGTTCAGCCATTCGTGAAGGTGTGCTTCCACAGTATGTACCTCTGCCGGTCACCGTGAACGATGACCGACCTTTTCTTATTGGTGGGGATTGAGGATCAGCATCTGTTCCTCGGTGAAGTAATGCTCATCGCAGTTGTTGCCAGAACCACTGCGATCAACCACCAGGAAGTCATCCCGCTTTTCGATCGTCAGCACCGGGTGGTGCCAGACGCCGCGATGGTAATTAACGCCCTGCCTGCCGTTACTACGGAAGGCGCGGACCAAGCCTGATACAGGTGCATCGCCAACCGGCGCGACCACGATCAGAAAGGGGTTGCCGAGCAGCGGAATGAAAGCCTGGCTGCCCAGCGGATGGCGCTCCAGCATGCGCACGGTCAGCGGCATGTCCAGCGCATCGGCGCGGAAGATGCTGATGATCGCCTTGTCTTCAGGCTCGGCGGTTTCCACCGTGGCGAGCTTGTGAAAACGCATGGTCGAGCCGTTGTTGATCATGAAGTGGTCGCTGCCATCGGTTTCGATCACGTCTCCGAATTCGGCGAAGGCTTCTTTGGTCAGGGGCTCGATCATCAGGGTGCGCATGGGGTTATCTCTTCTATGTTCGTTGTTCTGGATAAGGCTCTAACGTTGCGGCAGCGTTACAGCTGCAGCAGGCGGAACAGGGCGATCAGGTTGATCTGCGCCAGGGCTTCCTTGAATTCGGCATCGGCGTCGTTGTGGATGCGTTTTTCGAAGGCGGCAAGGATCTGGTGCCGATTGCTGCCTTTTACCGCCATGATGAACGGGAACTGGAACTTGGCCTTGTAGGCGTCGTTCAGTTCGGTGAACCGGGCGAATTCCTCGGCGGTGCACTGGTGGATACCGGCGCCGGCCTGTTCGTTGGTGCTCGATTCGGTCAGCTCGCCCTGGATGGCGGCCTTGCCGGCCAGGTCCGGGTGAGCGTTGATCAGTGCCAGTTGGTCCGCGTGGTTGGCGCTGAGCAGGATGTCGCTCATGCGCTGGTGCAGCGCCTCGATCTCGTCCAGCTCGGCCAGTTGGCCCAGGTCGTAGGCTTTTTCGGCCACCCACGGCGAGTGCTCGTAGATGTCGGCGAAGGCCTTGACGAAGGCGTCACGGCTGAGGGTGGAGGGCTTGAGGGTGTTGAAGGCGGTCATCAGGCGTTCTCTTTCTTGTACGGGTGGGTGGCGTGCCAGTGGCGGGCGATGTCCACGCGACGGGCGAACCAGACCTGCTCGTGGCTCTTGGCGTAGTCGACGAAACGCTTGAGCGCAGCCAGGCGCGCCGGGCGGCCGACCAGGCGGCAGTGCAGGCCGATGGACAGCATCTTCGGCGCTTCGGCACCTTCGGCGTAGAGCACGTCGAAGGCGTCCTTGAGGTACTGGAAGAACTGCTCGCCGCAGTTGAAGCCCTGTACCTGGGTGAAGCGCATGTCGTTGGTGTCCAGGGTGTAGGGGATCACCAGGTGCGGCTTGCCGGTGGGGTTGTTCGGCTCCCAGTAGGGCAGGTCGTCGTCGTAGGTGTCGCTGTCGTACAGGAAACCGCCTTCTTCCATCACCAGGCGGCGGGTGTTCGGGCCGGTACGGCCGGTGTACCAGCCCAGCGGGCGCTCGCCGGTCAGTTCGGTGAGGATGCGGATGGCTTCGAGCATGTGCTCGCGTTCCTGGGCCTCGTCCATGTTCTGGTAGTCGATCCAGCGGTAGCCGTGGCTGCAGATCTCGTGGCCGGCTTCGGCCATGGCGCGGATCACGTCGGGGTGGCGCTGGGCGGCCATGGCCACGGCGAAGATGGTCAGTGGCACGCCGCTGTCCTTGAACAGCTTGAGCAAGCGCCACACGCCGGCGCGGCTGCCGTACTCGTAGAGCGATTCCATGCTCATGTTGCGCGCGCCCTGCAGGGGCTGGGCGGCTACCATTTCCGACAGGAAGGCTTCGGATTCCTTGTCACCGTGCAGGATGTTGCGCTCGCCGCCTTCTTCGTAGTTGAGGACGAAAGACAGCGCGATGCGAGCGTTGCCCGGCCATTGCGGGTGAGGAGGGTTGTTGCCGTAACCGATCAGGTCGCGAGGGTAGTCAGCGCTCACTGCAGTCTTCCTTCTTGTGTGTTGGTGCGGGGTGGGCGGGCCGCGTCGGGATGTCGCACCACCGGATGGGCTGATTGTATACAACTTCTGAAATCTTTTGTAAGCCTGTTTTTCCGCATTTCTTCCCTTTTGTCGCCTGGTAATCCGTTGCAAGAAACCTGCCTGGTTGGTCAGATTAGATTCTTGGTGTCGGCATCGTGCCTGTATTTGCGACTGGTGGCCTGTTTCTGGGGGTTGCGACGGAAGGGCTCAAAAAATTGTGTACAATCTGGCAATGAAATGTCTTAATGGCGTCATTCCCGCACATCGCAGGCCCCGTTTCGGGGCGCAAGCTGTGTATTTTTTGCCCATAGAATGAACAAGAGGCGACAAGCAGATGGGACGTTTGACCACACACGTACTGGATGCCGCGCATGGCTGCCCGGGCAGCTCGATCAAGGTCGAGCTGTACCGCGTCGAAGGCCAGCAACTGGAATTGGTGAACACTGCCCTGACCAACAGCGATGGCCGCGTCGATGCGCCGCTGCTGCAGGGGGATGACTACCGTACTGGCGTCTACCAGCTGCAATTCAGCGCTGGCGCCTATTACCGTGCCCGCGGCGTGCAGCTGCCGGACACGGCCTTTTTGGATGTTGTCGTGCTGCGCTTCGGCATTGATGAAAAGCAGGAGCACTACCATGTGCCGCTGCTGATCTCGCCGTACAGCTATTCGACCTATCGCGGAAGCTAGTTGGTCGCTAGAAGAATCTTCGTAGGTCCTTTGGCCCGCTCCCACACTGGCGGGCTTTTTTTATTTGCGAATGTTGGATTGCTGATTTGCCGGGACGGACAGTACTCGGCCGGTCTTGTAGCCCGAATGAACCGTTGCGCCTACCATGAGGCCGCCAGCGGAATTAAAGGCAAGCCCTACAGCTGCAGCCCCCGCCGCTTCAGGTTGACCCTGCTTCCATGCTTGCGCTGCCACTTCGCCCCACTCAAACGCGGAGCCGAAAAACAGCGTGGGCTCGCTCAAACTCTGTTTCTTCAGTCGGTTTGGACTGGTCGAGGCATTCCACGAACGCTGGATATAGCTGTCAGCCTTCCACTCAGGAATGCTGTTATCCCCATTGCTACCCAGTGCTTTATTGATGGACGCGGTGGCTTGGCCCCACAGCGAGGAGGTGTCGACGTTGTGGTGTAATCGTTTGCGGGTAGGGGAGAATTGTTCAGTCGGCACATCGCCGGGAATGAATATATTTGTGAGCGTTTTCGTGATCCCTTTGAAGAACGGGCTGCTCCCCTTGGGATCGGTGAAATTTATGGGGTCTCCCAAGCAGTAGGCATAAGCATTCAACCCACCTTCCCTGAAGGGGCTGTAACGGTCGGGGTTCAAGAACCGCATCAGAGCAGGGTTGAATGCCCTGGTTCCATTGCCTAGTGCGTACAGGCGGGAAACCGTATCTTGGAACTCACCATTGAAGCCGAGCAGGCTTTTGTTGATCTGGCTATGGCCATAGGGGGCGAAAATGCTCACGGCAATAGCATTGTTCATGGAGCGATCCTCCTCGACAGTGCTTGGTGAGAAGTTGTAGCAGTCCCCACCACAAGCTGCACCTGACAAAAATATCAGGCTGACATGGACAGGGAGTGGCGCTGAAAATAACAAAGGACGCCGAGGCGCCCTTTGTGGGTGTTGCGGGGGTTAGAGAAACACAAACTTGGCAATGAAAATCGCGCACAGCACCCACAGGCTGGCCGAGATTTCCTTGTACTTGCCGGTCCCCGCCTTCAGCGCCACATAGCTGATAAAGCCCAGGGCAATACCATCGGCGACCGAGAAGGTCAGCGGCATCATGATTACCGTGACGATTGCCGGAATGCTGTCGGTGGCTTCATCCCAATGGATGTGGGCCATGCTGCCCATCATCAGCATCGCCACGTAGATCAGCGCACCGGCAGTCGCGTAGGCCGGAATCATCCCGGCCAGCGGGGCGAAGAACATCGCCGCGACGAACAGCAGGCCGACCACTACAGCCGTGAGGCCGGTTCGGCCGCCCGCCGCAACGCCTGCCGCACTTTCCACGTAGCTGGTTACAGGTGGCACGCCGACCACCGCGCCGAACACGCTGGAGGCGCTATCGGCCTTCAGTGCCCGCGACAGGTTTTCGATGCGCCCGTCCGGTGCCACCAGGTTGGCCCGTTGCGCAACGCCCATCAGCGTGCCGGCGGTGTCGAACATGTGCACGAAGAGGAACGCCAGCACCACGCTGATCATGCTGACGTTGAACACGCCGGCCACGTCCATGGCCATCCAGGTCGGGGCCAGGCTTGGCGGCATCGACATCACCCCGCCGAACTTCACCAGCCCCAGGCCCCAACCGGCCAGGGTGACGCCGATGATGCTGATCAGGATCGCGCCGAACACCCGCTTGTAGCTGAGAATGGCGATCAGCAGGAAACACAGCGCCGCCAGCAGTGGCCCAGGCTCATGCAGCGAGCCCAGCTTGATCAGGGTGGCCGGGCTGTCGACGATGATGCCGGCCGTTTTCAGGCCGATCAGCCCGAGAAACAAGCCGACCCCGGCGCCCATGGCATGGCGCAGGCTGACGGGGATGCTGTTGAGCAGCCACTCGCGCACCCGCGACAAGGTCAGCAACATGAACAGCACGCCCGAGACGAACACCGCCCCCAGCGCCGTTTCCCAGTTGTAACCCATGGTGCCGACCACGGTGTAGGTGAAGAAGGCGTTCAGCCCCATGCCCGGCGCCAGGCCCACCGGCCAGTTGGCGTACAGGCCCATCAGCAGGCAGCCCAGCGCGGCGGCGATGCAGGTGGCGACGAAGGCGGCACCATGGTCGATGCCGGCGTCGGCCATGATGTTGGGGTTGACGAAGATGATGTAGGCCATGGTGATGAAGGTGGTCACCCCGGCAATCAGCTCGGTCTTGACGGTGCTGCCATGTTGCTTGAGTTTGAAAATCCGCTCCAGCCAACTCGTTTCGAGCGGTGGTGCGAGATCCAGCGTAGGGGCTTCGGATTTGCGGCTTTCCACAGCGAGTACTCCTCAAGTCTTTCTTGTTGTTGTTGGAGCCAGGTTCCTGCGCATTGCACTTGGCGGCTCCACGAGGGAAGGCAGACGTCCGACCGGTTAGTTGACTCATGGGTCAAGAAGTTGCTGGGTGGATTATGCTTTTGTGTACAAAGAATGCAAATAATGTTTTATCTTTTGTGTGCGCAATGCGTCGTACAACGGCTATATAGGCAAAACGCCCCCTGCTCAATCGCCTCAGCCTGTGTACAATGGCGACATACTTTCTCTTCGTGCTTCGAGAGCCCATGAACGAACAGCTGCAACCTCTGAAGAAACCTGCGCGTGCCGGCAAGGCTGGCCGCAGTGGTACCCAGGACGACATCGTCTACGCGCACATCTTCGAGGCGATCCTCGAGCAGCGCCTGGCGCCAGGCACCAAGTTGAGCGAGGAAGCGCTGGGCGAGATCTTTGGCGTCAGCCGCACCATCATCCGCCGTGCGCTGTCGCGCCTGGCCCACGAAAGCGTGGTGCTGCTGCGGCCCAACCGCGGTGCGGTGGTGGCCAGCCCGACGGTGGAGGAGGCGCGCCAGGTGTTCTTCTCGCGGCGCATGGTCGAGCGGGCGATCACCGAGCTTGCGGTGCAGCACGCCACCCCCGAGCAATTGAACGAACTGCGCCAGATGGTGCGCGAGGAGCGCGACAGCTTCTCCCGTGGCGACCGGGGTGCCGGCATTCGCCTGTCCGGCGAATTCCACCTCAAGCTGGCCGAGGCCGCGGGCAATGCGCCGCTGGTAAGCTTCCAGCGCAGCCTGGTGTCGCAAACGTCGTTGATCATCGCCCAGTATGAAAGCGGCAACCGTTCGCATTGCTCCTATGACGAGCACATGCAACTGATCGACGCCATCGAAGCGCGCAACGCCGAGCAGGCGGTCAGCCTGATGATGCACCACATGGACCATATCGACAGCAAGCTCAACCTCGACGAGGAAAGCGCGTCGGACGACCTGCATGCGGTGTTCTCGCACCTGCTGAAAAAACCCAAGGCTTCGGCCAAGAGTTGATCGTTTGCCTGGATGATTGAAGGGGCTGCTTTGCAGCCCATTCGCGGGGCAAGCCCGCTCCTACAGGGGATTACGGTTCCTTGTAGGAGCGGGCTTGCCCCGCGAATGGGCCGCAAAGCGGCCCCTTGCATTTTCAGCGCTGATGCACACAACGCCCAGCCGCGTAGGTTTCCCGCACCGTGCGGTCATCCCCCAGGGTTGTAAGCACGAACAACGTTTCCTCGATGCTCTTCGACTGCGCAATACGGTAATCCAGCAACGGCGTGGCCTTGTAGTCGAGCACCACGAAATCGGCATCGTTACCCGCCCGCAAGCTGCCGATACGGTCATCCAGGCGCAGTGCCCGCGCACCGCCCAGGGTGGCCAGGTACAGCGACTTGAACGGGTGCAGCCGCGCGCCCTGCAACTGCATCACCTTGTACGCCTCGTTCAACGTGTTCAGCAGCGAGAAGCTGGTGCCGGCACCCACGTCGGTGCCCAGGCCCACATTGACCTTGAAACGCTCGGCCTGGGGCAGGTTGAACAGCCCGCTGCCCAGGAACAGGTTCGAGGTTGGGCAGAACGCCACCGCCGAGCCGGTTTCCGCCAGGCGCTGGCATTCGCTGTCGCACAGGTGCACGCCATGGGCGAACACCGAGCGCTCGCTCAGCAGTTCGAAGTGGTCGTAGACGTCCAGGTAGCCTTTCTGCTCGGGGAACAGTTCCTTGACCCAGTCGATCTCCTTGAGGTTTTCCGACAAGTGAGTGTGCAGGTACAGGCCCGGGTATTCCTTGAGCAACTGCCCGGCCAGGGCCAGTTGCTCGGGGGTGCTGGTGGGGGCGAAGCGCGGGGTGATGGCGTAGTGCAGGCGGCCCTTGCCGTGCCAGCGCTCAATCAGTTGCTTGCTTTCGCGGTAGCCGGATTCTGCAGTGTCGGTCAGGTAGTCCGGGGCGTTGCGGTCCATCATCACCTTGCCGGCGATCATCCGCAGGTCCAGGCGTTCGGCCTCTTCGAACAGGGCATTGACCGACTGCGGGTGCACGCTGCCGAACACCAGCGCGGTGGTGGTGCCGTTGCGCAGCAGTTCCTCAACGAAAATTTTCGCCACCTTGTCGGCGTGGTCCTTGTCGGCGAACTGCTTCTCGCAGGGGAAAGTGTAGGTGTTGAGCCAATCCAGCAACTGCTCGCCGTAGGAGCCGATCATGCCGGTTTGCGGGAAATGGATATGGGTGTCGATGAAGCCTGGGGTAATCAGGGCATCCTGGTAGTGCACCACCTCGATGTCGGCGGCCAGGCTCGGCAGCAGCTCGCTGGCTGGGCCAACGGCGCTGATGCGGCCGTCGTCGATCACCAGCAGGCCGTCTTCGAAATACTCATGGGAGGCTTGCAGGCCAACCTCGGCCGGGTCGGCGATGCTGTGCAGGATAGCGGCACGGTAGGCTTTGCGGGTAACGGTCATAACACACTCGTCAAAGGGCTGGGCTGCGCCGGGAGGGCGGCAGCAACTGGGCAATGGGGCCGGCGTTGGCGGCAGCGTCATGCTGGCCGAAGCAGGCGTTGTAGGTGGCAATGATTTCACCGGCGATGGACACGGCAATTTCGATCGGCAGCTTGCCCTTGACCTCGGCCAGGCCCATCGGGCAGCGCATGCGCGCCAGGGTTGCGTCGTCGTAGCCGCGCTCGCGCAGGCGGTGCTCGAACTTGACCCGTTTGGTCTTCGAGCCGATCAGGCCGAACCAGGTGAAATCGTTGCGCTTGAGAATGGCGGCGGTCAGTTCCAGGTCGAGCTGGTGGTTGTGGGTCATGACGATGCAGTAGCTGCCTGGCGGCAGCTCGGCCACTTCGTCGACCGGTTCCTCACTGACCACCTTGGTCACCCCGTGGGGGATGAGTTCGGGGAATTCCTGTTCACGCGAGTCGACCCAGCGCACCCGGCAGGGCAGCGCGGCGAGCAAGGGTACCAGAGCCCGGCCAACATGGCCCGCGCCGAACACGGTGATCTGCGCCTGCACCGCTGCCATCGGCTCGAACAGCAGCACGGTGGCGCCACCACAGCACTGGCCGAGGCTGGCCCCCAGGCTGAAGCGCTCCAGGTGCGGGGTGGTGCGGTGTTCTTCGAGCATCAGCCGAGCGATGTGCAGGGCCTTATACTCAAGGTGCCCGCCACCGATGGTGTCGAACAGGCCGGTGGCGCTGACGACCATCTTCGAGCCGGCATTGCGCGGGGTAGAACCGCGCTCCTCGATGATGGTCACCAGCACGCAGGCTTCGCCACGGGACTGGTGGTCGGCGAGGGCGTTGATCCATTGGTGCATGTTTCAATTCCTCTTCAAGGCAACCCGGCCCGCTTTTCGGTAGGAGCGACCAGAGGTCGCGATGGGGCGCGCAGCGGCCCCGACCTGCTTCATTCAGGCACAAGGCCCTATCGCGACCTGCGGTCGCTCCTACAGGAAAAGCGGGTTGTCAGTGACTCACGGTTTCCAGTTGTGGCTCGGCAGGTTGCGTGGCCGCTGCCGCCTTGCGCATCTGCTCGCAGCCCCACAGCACCCGCTCCGGCGTTGCCGGTGCATCCACCAGGGGTTGCACACGGTAGTCGGCAATGCTGGCCACCGCGTCCTTGATCGCGCACCAGGCCGCGATGCCGAGCATGAACGGCGGCTCGCCCACGGCCTTGGAGTGGAACACAGTGTCTTCGGGGTTCTTGCGGTTTTCCACCAGCTTCACCCGCATGTCCAGCGGCATGTCGGCCACCGCCGGGATCTTGTAGCTGGCCGGGCCATTGGTCATCAGCTTGCCCTTGGCGTTCCACACCAGCTCCTCGGTGGTCAGCCAACCCATGCCCTGGATGAAACCGCCTTCCACCTGGCCGATGTCGATGGCCGGGTTCAGCGAATCGCCCACGTCGTGCAGGATGTCGGCACGCAGCATCTTGTACTCGCCGGTGAGGGTGTCGACGATCACCTCCACGCAGGCTGCGCCAAAGGCAAAGTAGTAGAACGGCCGGCCGCGGGCCTGGCTGCGGTCGTAGTAGATCTTCGGCGTGCGGTAGAAGCCGGTGCTCGACAGCGACACCTGGCCGAAGTAAGCCTGCTGCACCAGTTGCTCGAAGCTCAGCAACTGGTCGCGCACGCGCACATGGCCGTTGCGAAACTCCACGTCTTCCTCGGTAACCTGGTAGTGCCGTGCAGCGAACTCGGTGAGGCGCTTCTTGAGGATTTCGGCGGCGTTCTGCGCCGCCTTGCCGTTCAGGTCGGCACCGCTGGAAGCAGCGGTGGGTGACGTGTTGGGCACCTTGTCGGTATTGGTGGCGGTGATCTGGATGCGGCTGAAATCCACCTGGAACACCTGCGCCACCACCTGCGCCACCTTGGTATTGAGGCCCTGGCCCATTTCGGTGCCGCCGTGGTTCAGGTGGATGCTGCCGTCGGTATAGATGTGAATCAGGGCACCTGCCTGGTTGAGGAAGGTGGCGGTGAACGAGATGCCGAACTTCACCGGGGTCAGCGCCAGGCCTTTCTTGAGCACCGGGCTGTTGGCGTTGAAGCGGCGGATCGACTCGCGGCGCTCGGCGTAATCGCTGCTGGCCTCCAGCTCTGCGGTCATTTCTTCGAGCATGTTGTGCTCGACGGTCTGGTAGTAGTGGGTGACGTTGCGCTCGGTCTTGCCGTAGTAGTTGGCCTTGCGCACCGCCAGCGGGTCACGGCCCAGGTGACGGGCGATGTGGTCCATTACCTGCTCGATGGCAACCATCCCCTGTGGCCCGCCAAAGCCGCGGTAGGCGGTGTTGGAGGCGGTGTTGGTCTTGCAGCGGTGGCCATGGACCGTGGCATCGCCCAGGTAGTAGGCGTTGTCGGAGTGGAACATGGCGCGGTCGACGATCGAGCCGGACAGGTCGGGCGAATAACCGCAGTTGCCGGCCAGGTCGAAGTTGATGCCGTGCAGGCGGCCATCGTCGTCGAAGCCGACGTCGTACTCCACGTAGAACGGGTGGCGCTTGCCGGTCATGGTCATGTCTTCGACCCGTGGCAGGCGCATCTTGGTCGGCTGGCCGGTCAGGCGTGCGATCACCGCGCACAGGCACGCGGGGCTGGCGGCCTGGGTTTCCTTGCCGCCAAAACCGCCGCCCATGCGGCGCATGTCCAGCACCACCTTGTTCATCGGCACATCGAGCACTTCGGCCACCAGCTTCTGCACTTCGGTGGGGTTCTGGGTGGAGCAGTAGACGATCATGCCGCCGTCTTCGGTCGGCATCACCGAGGAAATCTGCGTTTCCAGGTAGAAGTGCTCCTGGCCACCGATGTGCAGGCTGCCCTGCAGGCGGTGCGGGGCGCTGGCCAGGGCGGCGGCGGAGTCACCGCGCTGGTGGGTGTGGCTGTCGAGCACGAAGTGCTTCTTGCGCAGCGCCTCGACCACGTCCAGCACCGGCTCCAGGTCTTCGTACTCGATGATCGCCGCCAGCGCCGCGCGGCGCGCGGTGTCCAGGTCGCGGGCGGCCACGGCAAGCACCGGCTGGCCGAAGAACTCCACCTTGTCGATGGCCAGCAGTGGGTCGCCGGCGACCACTGGGCCGATGTCCTTCAGGCCTGGGATGTCTTCGTGGGTAATGGCGATGCGCACCCCCTCGAAGGCGTAGCAGGGCGTGGTGTCGATGCGCAGGATGCGGGCATGGGCACGGTCAGCCGTGCGCGCATACACGTGCAACTGGTTGGGGAATTCCAGGCGGTCGTCGATGTACACCGCTTCGCCGGACACGTGCTTGTCGGCGCTGTCGTGCTTGACGCTGCGGCCAACCCCGGTGGCCAGGTCCTGGCTGAACAGTTCGGCCATCTCGGCCTGGCTTTTGGCTACGTGATGGTCAGACATAGTCGGTCACCCGGGTTTCGATGTAAGGCGTTTGCTGTTCGATGAAGTACTTGCGCAGCAGGTTCTGCGCGGTCAGCAGGCGGTATTCCTTGCTGGCGCGAAAATCGCTGAGCGGGCTGAAGTCCTCGGCCAGGGCCTGGCAGGCGCGCTCGATGCTGGCCGGGTTCCACGGTTTGCCGCGCAGGGCCGCTTCGCAGGCGCGGGCACGCTTGGGGATCGCGGCCATGCCGCCGAAGGCGATGCGCACGCCACTGACCACACCGTTCTCGATGCTCAGGTTGAAGGCGCCGCACACGGCGGAAATATCGTCGTCCAGGCGCTTGGACACTTTATAGGCACGGAAGGCCCAGTCGTTGCTGGCGCGGGGCACGATGACCTTCTCGATGAACTCGCTGTCCTGGCGGGCCGTGATGCGGTAGTCGATGAAGTAGTCTTCCAGCGGCATCACCCGCTGGCGCTCGCCCTGGCGCAGGACGATCTGTGCATCCAGGGCGATCAGCAGGGGCGGGGAGTCACCGATGGGCGAGGCATTGCCGATGTTGCCGCCCAGGGTGCCCTGGTTGCGGATTTGCAGCGAGGCGAAGCGGTGCAGCAGGTCGCCGAAGTCGGGGTACTCGGCGTTGAGTGCGCCGTAGCAGTCGGTGAGCGGGGTGGCGGCGCCGATTTCCAGGTGGCTGGCGGTCTTGTCGATGCGCTTGAGCTCGGCAACATGGCCAACGTAGATCATCACCGGCAGGGTCTTGTGGAACTGGGTCACTTCCAGCGCCAGGTCGGTGCCGCCGGCCAGCAGGCGCGCTTCGGGGTGCGAACTGTACAGGTCGGCCAGGTCGGCCACGGTCAGTGGCACCAGGCAGCGCTTGTCACCGCTGTTGAGCTCGCCGGTCTGGCTGGGGGCGATGGCCTTCAGGCGGGCGATGGTCTGCGCCTGCTGGGCGTCGAACTGGTCACGGCAAGGCTGGCGGCAGCTTTGCTCGGCCGCGTCGAGAATCGGCCGGTAACCGGTGCAGCGGCACAGGTTGCCAGCCAGGGCTTCCTGGGCCTGGTGCAGGTCGTGGCCCTGGCTGTTCTTCTGCAGGGCGAACAGCGACATCACGAAGCCTGGGGTGCAGAACCCGCACTGCGAGCCATGGCAGTCGGCCATGGCCTGTTGCACGCTGTGCAGTTGGCCCTGGTGCTTGAGGCCTTCGACACTGATCAGTTGCTTGCCATGCAGGGCGGAAACGAACGTCAGGCATGAGTTGAGGCTGCGATAGCGCAGGCTGTCTTCACCCTGGGCATCCTCGACCAGCTCACCCACCACCACGGTGCAGGCGCCGCAGTCACCGCTGGCGCAGCCTTCCTTGGTGCCGGGTTGGCCCAGGTGCTCGCGCAGGTACTGCAGCACCGTCATGTTCGGGTCCAGGGCGTGCTCGCTATGCAGCGCCTGGTTGACAAGAAACTGGATCACGGGGGTGGCCTCGCAATGGTTTTATTGTTGTTGGGCGGACAATAAGCAGGCCTGACACAGCGGTCAACAATTTTCTGACTCAAAGGTCAAGAAGTGCCCCGTGCCAATGCCCGGCCCAACGCCGTACCCTTGTCTGAAGCATAGATCGCGCCGGTCGCCGGGTTGTCTGGCGGGTCAAATAAACCACCGCCGCCCTCTGCGCGTGCGCTGGCCAATTACGCTACAATCGCCCCCTTGTGCCCAGTTCAATGATTTTGAAGGAAAACCATGACGTTCAAGGCGCCGGACAGCCTCTCCGAGCAGATTGCCGACTACCTGGCCGAACGCATCATCCGCGGCGAACTCGCCCCGGGTGAACGCATCCAGGAGCAGAAGGTTACCCAGGCCCTCAGCGTCAGCCGGGGCTCGGTGCGCGAAGCGCTATTGATCCTGGAACGCCGCCACCTGATCGCGATTCTGCCGCGCCGTGGCGCCCATGTGACCGAGCTGGACGAGCGCAGCGTGCGCAGCCTGTGCACCCTGATGGGCGAGTTCTACATCCTGCTGGGCAATGCGGTTGCACAAAAGTGGCGCCTCGAGGCCGACCTGCGCCCGTTCCTGGACATCCAGCAACGCCTGCGCCAGGCCCGTGAGCAGCAGGACATCAAGGTGTTCGTCGCCGAAAGCTTCGCGGTGATGCGCGCGGCCTACCCCTTCGCCGACAACCCCTACCTGCAGGAAACCGTGGAAAACCTGCAGCCGGCCATGAGCCGCGCCTACTACCTGGCCCTGGACCAGCGCCAGGCCAACATGGACGACTACCTCGACCTGTTCGCCCGCCTGCTCGAAGCCGTGGTCGCCCGCGACCTGCCGCGCATCCGCGAGGTGCTTACCGCCTATGGCCAGCGCAGTTGCGAGCTGGTGCTGGCGGCATTGGCCCGGGCCTGATCGATGCGCCTGAAGTGCATTCGCCTGGCCGGGTTCAAGTCGTTCGTCGACCCGACCACGGTCAATTTTCCCAGCAACATGGCGGCCGTGGTTGGCCCCAACGGCTGTGGCAAGTCCAACATCATCGACGCCGTGCGCTGGGTGATGGGCGAAAGTTCGGCGAAAAACCTGCGCGGCGAGTCGATGACCGACGTCATCTTCAACGGCTCCACCAGCCGCAAGCCGGTCAGCCAGGCCAGCATCGAACTGGTGTTCGACAACAGCGAAACCACCTTGCTTGGCGAGTATGCCGCCTACGCCGAGATCTCCATCCGGCGCAAGGTTACCCGCGACGGGCAGAACAGCTATTACCTGAACGGCACCAAGTGCCGGCGCCGCGACATCACCGACATTTTCCTTGGCACTGGCCTGGGCCCGCGCAGCTACTCGATCATCGAACAGGGCATGATCTCCAAGCTGATCGAGGCCAAGCCTGAGGAGCTGCGCAACTTCATCGAGGAAGCCGCCGGCATCTCCAAGTACAAGGAGCGCCGCCGCGAAACCGAGAACCGCATTCGCCGCACCCAGGAAAACCTGGCGCGCCTGACCGACCTGCGCGACGAGCTGGAACGCCAGCTCGAACGCCTGCACCGCCAGGCCCAGGCCGCCGAAAAATACCGCGAGTACAAGGCCCTGGAGCGCCAGCTCAAGGCGCGCCTGTCGGCCCTGCGCTGGCGTGACCTGGACGCGCGCGTGCGCCAGCGCGAGACGGTGATCGGCGACCAGGACGTGGCCCACGAGGCCTTGGTGGCCGAACAGCGCAACGCCGATGCCAGCATCGAGCGCCTGCGCGACGGCCACCACGAACTGTCCGAGCGCTTCAACCAGGTGCAGGGGCGCTTCTATTCGGTGGCCGGTGACATCGCCCGGGTCGAGCAGAGCATCCAGCACGGCCAGCAGCGCCTGCGCCAGTTGCAGGACGACCTCAAGGAGGCCGAGCGCACCCGCCAGGAAACCGAGTCGCACCTGGGCCACGACCGCACCTTGCTGGCGACCCTGGGCGAAGAGCTGGCCATGCTCGAACCCGAGCAGGAAATGACCCTGGCCGCCGCCGAGGAAGCCGCCGCCACCCTGGAAGAAGCCGAGCTGGGCATGCACAGTTGGCAGGAACAGTGGGACAGCTTCAACACCCGCTCTGCCGAGCCACGGCGCCAGGCCGAAGTGCAACAGGCGCGCCTGCAGCAGCTGGAAAGCAGCCTGGAGCGCCTGGCCGAGCGCCAGCGCAAGCTGAGCGAAGAAGGCGAGCAGCTGGGCGCCGACCCGCAGGACGCCAGCATGCTCGAACTCGCCGAGCAGATGGCCAGCAGCGAAATGCTGCTCGAAGAGTTGCACCTGCAGGAGCAACAGGTGGTCGAGCGCCTGGAAGAGGTGCGCGGGCAATTGCAGCAGGCCACCCAGGCCCAGCAGCAACAGCAGGGCGACCTGCAGCGCCTGGGTGGGCGCCTGGCTTCGCTGGAAGCACTGCAGCAAGCTGCGTTGGAGCCGGGTGCTGGTGCTGCCGACTGGCTGCGCGACCAGGGCCTGGAACAGCGCCCACGGCTGGCCGAGGGGCTGCGTGTGGAGCCGGGCTGGGAACTGGCGGTGGAAACCGTGCTGGGCGCCGACCTGCAGGCGGTGTTGGTCGACGACTTCAGCGCTTTGGACTTCAGCGCCCTGCAACAAGGCGACCTGCGCCTGTTGCAGGCAGGCGGCAGCAGCCCGCGCCAGCCCGGCAGCCTGCTCGACAAGGTGGAAGGCAGTAGCGATCTGGCGGCCTGGCTGGGCCAGGTGCTGCCGGTGGAAAACCTGGCCGAGGCGCTGGCCCGGCGTGCTTCGCTGGCTGCAGGGCAGAGCTTGGTCAGCCGTGATGGCTACTGGGTGGGCCGGCATTTTCTGCGGGTCAGCCGCGGTGGCGAGGCCCAGGGCGGCGTGTTGGCCCGCGGCCAGGAAATCGAGCGCTTGGGCGAGGAGCAACTGGCGCTGGAAGCGGCGCTGGAGCAGTGCGAACAACAGCTGCAGGGCACCCGCGAGCAGCAGCGGGGCCTTGAGGAGCAGCGCGAGCAACTGCGCCGCCGCACCCAGGAAGAAAGCCGCCAGCACGGCGAGCTCAAGGCCAGCCTGTCGGCCGGGCGCGCCCGCGCCGAACAGGTCGAACTGCGCCGCCGTCGGCTGCAGGAAGAGCTGGCCGAACTTCAGGAACAACGCGCTTTGGAGCACGAGCAACTGGGCGAAGCCCGCCTGGTGCTGCAGGAAGCCCTGGACCTGATGGCCCACGACACCGAGCAGCGCGAGCAGTTGATGGCGCGCCGCGACACCCTGCGCGAAGGCCTCGACCGCATCCGCCAGGAGGCCCGCCAGCACAAGGACCATGCCCACCAGCTGGCCGTGCGCCTGGGCTCGCTGCGCGCCCAGCACGATTCCACCCGCCAGGCCCTGGAGCGCCTGGAGCAGCAGGCCGCGCGCCTGAGCGAGCGCCAGGAACAGCTGAGCCTGAACCTCGAGGAAGGCGAGGCGCCGCAGGAAGAATTGCGCCTGAAACTCGAAGAGCTGCTGGAGCGGCGCATGAGTGTCGACGAGGAAATGCGCCAGGCCCGCCTGCACATGGACGAAGCCGACCGCGCACTGCGCGATGCTGAAAAGCGCCGTACCCAGGCCGAGCAGCAAGCCCAGATGCTGCGCGGCCAGCTGGAACAGATGCGCCTGGAGAACCAGGGCCTGGACATTCGTCGCAAAACCCTACAGGAACAATTGCTGGCCGACGGCTACGATTTGCAGGGTGTGCTCGCCACGCTCGAGGCCGATGCCAGCGAGCAGGGTACCGAGCAGGAACTGGAGCAGGTCGAGGGCCGCATCCAGCGCCTGGGCGCGATCAACCTGGCGGCCATCGAGGAATACGAGCAGCAGTCCGAGCGCAAGCGTTACCTCGATGCCCAGGACGCTGACCTGGTCGAGGCCCTGGAAACCCTGGAAAGCGTCATTCGCAAGATCGACAAGGAAACCCGCAACCGCTTCAAGGATACCTTTGATCAGATAAATGCCGGATTACAGGCACTTTTCCCAAAAGTTTTCGGTGGTGGCAGCGCCTATCTGGAACTGACGGGCGAAGATTTACTCGATACAGGGGTGACGATCATGGCGCGCCCGCCGGGCAAGAAGAACAGCACCATCCATCTGCTGTCCGGCGGCGAGAAGGCACTGACCGCATTGGCGCTGGTGTTTGCCATCTTCAAGCTGAACCCCGCACCGTTCTGCATGCTCGACGAGGTCGATGCGCCGCTGGACGATGCCAACGTCGGCCGGTACGCCCGGCTGGTCAAGGAAATGAGTGAAAGCGTGCAGTTCATCTACATCACCCATAACAAGATTGCCATGGAGATGGCGGATCAATTGATGGGGGTGACCATGCACGAGCCGGGTTGTTCACGTCTTGTTGCAGTTGATGTGGAGGAGGCGTTGGCCATGGTAGACGCCTGATGAGCGAAGAATAGGCGAATTCTGTAGGCAAATGCCCCTGTCAGGTGCGACAGACGGTGTAAAGTTGTCTTTGGTCGTGCTAGCTTAATGTCACTCGTTTTTTGCGTGGGTAAAACGCCTGTCAGAACATAGAGTTGGCGCCACGTGTTAAAGGGCTTTGAACCCTTTGTTTTCAAGCATATTTTTATAGAGGCACGGGATTACATGGAAATCGGTCTGCGCGAGTGGCTGATCCTCATCGGCATCATTGTCATCGCCGGTATTCTTTTCGACGGCTGGCGCCGCATGCGCGGCGGCAAGGGCAAGTTGAAATTCCGCCTGGATCGCAGTTACTCCAACCTGCCGGACGAGGAGGGCAGCGCTGAAGTGCTCGGCCCGTCGCGGGTGCTCGATACCCAGAAGGAGCCGGAACTGGACGAAAGCGACCTGCCGTCGCTCAGCGCCCCGGCGCGTGAACGCGAACGTGAGGTGAAGCCGGCCAAGGCCAGCAAGCGCGCCAAGCGTGCGGCTGAAGCTCAGCAGCAGGGTGACCTGAACCTGGCCGCCGAGCCGCGCGAGCCCGACCTGTTCGCCGACAGCGAAGACGATTTCGCCGCCGACACGCGCAGTGGCGCCGCCGCCAGCGCCAGCCCGGCCAAGGAACTGCCACCGGCCGAGGAAGTGCTGGTGATCAGCGTGATCTCCCGCGACGAGGGTGGCTTCAAGGGCCCGGCGCTGCTGCAGAACATTCTGGAAAGCGGCCTGCGTTTCGGCGAAATGGACATCTTCCACCGCCACGAAAGCATGGCCGGCCACGGCGAGGTGCTGTTCTCCATGGCCAACGCCGTGAAGCCCGGTATTTTCGACCTGGACGACATCGACCACTTCAGCACCCGTGCCGTAAGCTTCTTCCTCGGCCTGCCTGGCCCGCGTCATCCGAAGCAGGCCTTCGACGTGATGGTGGCCGCGGCGCGCAAGCTGGCCCACGAACTCAACGGCGAGTTGAAGGACGACCAGCGCAGCGTGCTGACCGCCCAGACCATCGAGCATTACCGCCAGCGCATTGTCGAGTTCGAGCGCCGCGCGCTGACCCAGAAGCGCTGATAGATCCAGACGAAAGAGCAGCCTGTTGGGTTTGCTGGTTGGTTCAAGGTTGGTTTCACCTGTGCCGGCCCTTTCGCGGGTAAACCCGTTCCTGTAGGAGCGGGCTCGCCCCGCGAAAGGGCCGGCACAGGCTTTAACCCCCCCCCTGAACCCCAAGCACCTCTTCAGGCTGCTTTTTTGCTTTGCAAGAGAACCTGAAAAATGACCGCCGAAACCCGAATCCACGCCCTGCGCGCCGAACTCGACCAGCACAACTACCGCTACTACGTGCTCGACGAGCCAAGCGTGCCCGACGCCGAATACGACCGCCTGTTCAACGAACTCAAGGCGCTGGAAGCTGAAAACCCGCACCTGGTCACCCCCGACTCGCCCACCCAGCGCGTTGGCGGTGCTGCCCTGGCGGCCTTCAGCCAAGTGCGCCACGAAGTGCCGATGCTCAGCCTGGGCAACGCCTTCGAAGAAGCCGACCTGCGTGAATTCGGCCGCCGCGTGGTCGACGGCCTCGATCAACCCGGCGCCGTGGACTTCAGCTGCGAGCCCAAGCTCGACGGCCTGGCGGTAAGCCTGCTATACCGCGATGGCCAACTGGTGCAGGGCGCCACCCGCGGCGACGGCACCACCGGTGAAGACATCAGCGCCAACGTGCGCACCGTGCGCAACATTCCGTTGAAGCTGCAGGGCGAGGGTTGGCCTGCCGTGCTTGAAGTGCGCGGCGAGGTGTACATGAGCAAGGCGGGTTTCGACCGCCTCAATGCCGCCCAGGCCGAAGCAGGCGGCAAGACCTTCGCCAACCCGCGCAACGCCGCTGCCGGCAGCCTTCGCCAGCTGGACTCGAAAATCACCGCCAGCCGCCCGCTGGAGTTCTGCTGCTACGGCGTGGGGCAGGTCAGCGAAAGCATCGGTGAAAGCCATATCGGCATCCTCGAACAGCTCAAGCAATGGGGCCTGCCGATCAGCCGCGAGCTGCGCCATGCGGCCGGCATCGAAGAGTGCCTGGCCTACTACCGCGACATTGGCGAGCGGCGCAACAGCCTGCCGTACGAGATCGACGGCGTGGTGTTCAAGGTCAACAGCCTGGCGGCCCAGCGCGAACTGGGTTTCCGCGCCCGTGAACCACGCTGGGCCATCGCCCACAAGTTCCCGGCGATGGAAGAGCTCACCGAAGTGCTCGACGTGGAGTTCCAGGTTGGGCGTACCGGTGCGGTGACGCCGGTGGCGCGCCTGAAGCCGGTCAAGGTGGCGGGCGTGACGGTATCCAATGCCACCCTGCACAACATGGACGAAATCGCCCGCCTGGGCCTGCGCAT
The DNA here is from genome assembly GCF_011752535.1 of Pantoea sp. Tr-811. Lineage (NCBI taxonomy): Bacteria > Pseudomonadati > Pseudomonadota > Gammaproteobacteria > Enterobacterales > Erwiniaceae > Pantoea > Pantoea sp. Tr-811. The sequence continues at coordinate 210,293 of NZ_VWXJ01000007.1, read as the reverse complement.
CGGTGACACGGTAATCATCCGCCGCGCCGGTGACGTGATTCCGCAAGTGATGCAGGTGGTGCTCGAGCGCCGCCCGGAAGATGCCCGCCCGGTCGAGGTGCCCACCGAGTGCCCGGTGTGCGGCTCGCAGGTCGAGCGCACCCAGCTGGTCAAGCGCAGCAAAGGCAAGGAAACCACCAGCGAAGGCGCTGTGTACCGCTGCGTAGGCCGCCTGGCCTGTGGCGCCCAGCTCAAGCAGGCGATCATCCACTACGTGTCGCGTCGGGCCATGGATATCGACGGCCTGGGCGAGAAAAGCGTAGAGCAGCTGGTGGACGAGGGGCTGATCGGCTCGCCGGCCGACCTGTACAAACTGCAGTTCGAGCAGATCGTCGGCCTGGAAGGTTTTGCCGAAGTGTCCAGCAAGAAGCTGCTCGATGCCATCGAGGCCAGCAAGCGCCCAAGCCTGGCACGTTTCATCTACGCCCTGGGCATTCCGGACGTGGGCGAGGAAACCGCCAAGGTCCTGGCCCGCTCCCTAGGCAGCCTGGCGCGGGTGCAGCAGGCTTTGCCGCAGGTGCTGACGTATTTGCCGGACATTGGCCTGGAAGTGGCGTACGAGATCCACAATTTCTTCGAGGACGCGCACAACCGCACGGTCATCGAACAGTTGCTGGCCAGTGGCATGCAGCTACAGGACGAAGGTGAGCTGGCGGCCGAGTTCGCCGCCAGCACCACCCTGGCTGGCATGATCGCCAAGCTCGACATCGCCTCGGTTGGCCCCACCGGTGCGGAAAAGCTGGTGGCCAAGCTCGACAGCCTGGACAAGATCATCGCCGCCGACGGCATCGACCTGCGCCAGGCCCTGGCCGCCAAGCAGGCCGAAGCCGTGCGTGAGTTCTTCAAGGACGAGGCCAACCAGCAACTGGCCCGCGACATCGAGGCGCAGCTGCTGGCCTTCGGCATGCACTGGAGCTGCGAGAAGAAGGTGGCCGAAGGCCTGCCCCTGGCTGGCCAGACTTGGGTATTGACCGGGAGCCTGGAGCGCTTTAGCCGCGACATCGCCAAGGAGAAGTTGGAAGGGCTGGGCGCCAAGGTAGCCGGCTCGGTGTCTGGCAAGACCCACTGCGTGGTGGCAGGCCCCGGTGCCGGCTCCAAGCTGGCCAAGGCCAGCGAACTGGGGGTGAAGGTGCTGGATGAAGAAGCCTTCGTCGCTTTCCTGGCAGGGCACGGCATTACCGTGTGACCTGGCGCTCCTACAGGCATGTGCGGCCCCTGTAGGAGCGAGCGCAGCTCGCGATGCGCCGCGCAGCGGCGCTATCTCCCGCCCAGAACCCTGACAAGTCATTGAGAAATGATGACTTTTTCTTATCTAGCGCTTGTATCTTCGCCTCAGACCGTTACAATGGCGCGGCTCGCTGCTTGGCGAGCCATGTAGTGGTGGCCCCATCGGTCCCCCCGCATTGATTACCCGTTAACCTGGTCAGGCCCGGAAGGGAGCAGCCATAGCGGGAACATCGAGTGCCGGGGTGTGGCTGGTGGGGCCGCCTCCATTTCTGGGGTCCGAAAATTCGATTCGCCCCTGCATGTGTTTTGGCGCAGTGCTCGCCATCCTATTTTCGGCGCCTGTGAGATCGAGCGCCGCCCGCGCGGCGCTTCGCGAGCTGCGCTCGCTCCTACGTTTGTTTCCGGCCAATGTTCATGTTGCCTGCGCGCGCGGCCCCTTGGCGCATGGCTCGATATCGAGGTGAACGAACAAGGCGGTCGCGCGCGACGGCGCAGGCGTAACTGGCCCGAAACAAACGTAGGAGCGAGCGTAGCTCGCGAAGCGCCGCGCGGGCGGCGCTCGATCTCACAGGCACTAAACCTGTCACGCCAAGCACCTGGCCGCCCTGACACATACGCCACGCTCACCCACCCCCATACCGCCCCACAATCCGCGCAATCTCCCCCGATTCCGTCATCCGCACCAGCGCCCTCAACAACGCCTGGGTCGGCACCGCCGGATCATTCCTCACCATGCACCCCAGCGACTGTTCTTCCAGCACCGCCAACACCTGCAGCCGCTCCCCAGCCGGCAAGCGCTGATTGAACCAGTGCAGCGACAGCGCGTTGCTGACCGCATGCCGATAGCGCCCAATCTGCAGTTTCTTCAGCGCCAGTTCCTGGCTCCGGCTGTCTTCACGCTGCAGCCGCCCCGCGGCAAAAAAAGGCTCCAAGGTGGTGTAGGTGTACCCAAGCACCGTGCCAATGGCCTGCACCGGCAGCTGTTCCGGGCGGGTAGGGCCGTTGTCGCCGGCGCGCCCCACCAGCACATCGCGCTGGTGGATCAACGGCACGCTCCACACGAAATTCCCCGGGCGATCATTGAGCCACTGGGTGCTGACATAGCAGCGCACATCGATATCGCCGTCCTCCATGGCCTGCTGCAGGCGTAGCCTTGCCATCACGTGATATTCCGGGCGCACGCCGGTTTCGCGGGCCATGGCCTGCATCAGGTCGAACAGCAAACCCTCCACCGGCTGGCCGCCTTGCACCCGCATCAGCGGCATGCTCCAGCTCTCGGCAATGGAAAAACGCAGCACCGGCGGCTCCGCCAGGCTGTGGGTGGTCCACAGAAGCAGCAGGGTCAGCAGTCTTCGCAAGGCACTTCCTCCCTGAACGGCGTACCAGTTGCTTAGCTTAGACGAGCCAGGCAGGGTGCAATTTTGGCCCCGCTCCGCTAGCATTAGCGCTCTTTCCGCTCGATCAGGCTGCGATGGTTTTTCGATGAGTTATCAGGTTCTTGCACGTAAATGGCGTCCGCGCTCGTTCCGCGAAATGGTCGGCCAAACCCATGTGCTCAAGGCCTTGATCAATGCCTTGGACAATCAGCGCCTGCACCACGCCTACCTGTTCACCGGTACTCGCGGCGTGGGCAAGACCACCATCGCGCGGATCATCGCCAAATGCCTCAACTGTGAAACCGGCATCACCTCGGCGCCGTGCGGCACCTGTTCGGTGTGCCGGGAGATCGACGAGGGCCGCTTCGTCGACCTGATCGAGATCGACGCCGCCAGCCGCACCAAGGTGGAAGACACCCGCGAACTGCTCGACAACGTGCAGTACGCGCCGAGCCGTGGGCGCTTCAAGGTCTACCTGATCGACGAAGTGCACATGCTCTCTACCCACTCGTTCAACGCCTTGCTCAAGACGCTGGAAGAGCCGCCACCCTACGTCAAGTTCATCCTCGCCACCACCGACCCGCAGAAGCTGCCCGCTACCATCCTCTCGCGCTGCCTGCAGTTCTCGTTGAAGAACATGAGCCCGGAGCGGGTGGTGGAGCACCTGAGCCACGTGCTGCAGGCCGAAAACGTACCGTTCGAGCCCGATGCCCTGTGGCTGCTCGGGCGCGCCGCCGACGGTTCGATGCGCGACGCCATGAGCCTGACCGACCAGGCCATCGCCTTCGGTGAAGGCAAGGTGCTGGCCGCCGACGTGCGTGCCATGCTCGGCAGCCTCGATCACGGCCAGGTCTACGGTGTGCTGCAGGCGCTGCTCGAAGGCGATGCGCGGGCGCTGCTGGAGGCGGTGCGCAACCTGGCCGAACAAGGCCCGGACTGGAGCGGCGTGCTGGCCGAAATGCTCAACGTGCTGCACCGGGTGGCCATCGCCCAGGCCCTGCCCGAAGCGGTGGACAATGGCCAGGGCGACCGCGACCGGGTGCTGGCGCTGGCGGCGGCGCTGCCGGCCGAAGACGTGCAGTTCTATTACCAGATGGGCCTGATCGGCCGCCGCGACCTGCCGTTGGCGCCAGACCCGCGAGGCGGTTTCGAGATGGTGCTGCTGCGCATGCTGGCATTCCGCCCAGCCGACGCCGACGATGCGCCCAAACCCGTGCTAAAGCCAGTGGGGATCAGCCAGGCCACAGCTGATCCGGCAACCCCGGTGGCAGCAGTGGCGCCGGTGGCTGCCCTGGCGCAGCCGGTGGCCGCCGAGCCAGCCCCGCAGGCCGAGCCCGCACCGGTCGCGGCGCCTGCGCCTATAGCTGCGCCGGCACCTGAGCCTGAGCCTGAGCCCGAAGCTGTTGCGCCCGAGCCGGTGGCCGTGGAAGCGGTGATCGACCTGCCGTGGGAAGAGCCAGCTGCCGCGCCGGCGCCTGTCGCTGTGCAGCCTGAACCGGCCCCAGCTCCCGCTCCAGCCCCTGTTGCCGCGCCCCCCAGTGCCCAGCCGGCCTATGACGAGCCGCCATTCGACCCGTCCGCCTATGCCTCAGCCGGCATGGACCGTGACGACGAGCCGCCATTGGACGAGGACTACTACGGTGGCGAAAGCGACCCGGTCGGCTTCAGCTACCTCGACGAGCTGGCCGAGCATGTTCAGGAAGAGCCACCGGCCGTGGCCGCGCAGCCTTTGCCGGCGGCCAAGCCTGCAACCGGCCTGGCCCTGCAATGGCTGGAATTATTCCCACAGTTGCCTGTGTCCGGCATGACAGGCAACATCGCGGCAAACTGTACGCTGATCGCAGCCGACGGCGACGACTGGCTGCTGCATCTCGACCCTGGCCAGGGCGCCCTGTTCAACGCCACCCAGCAACGGCGCCTGAACGAGGCGCTGAACCAGCACCTGGGGCGCACGCTGAACCTGCGCATCGAGCTTATCCTGCCGCAGCAGGAAACCCCGGCCCAGGCCGCGTCGCGCAAGCGCGCCGAGCGTCAGCAGGATGCCGTGGCCTCCATCGAGCAGGACCCGCTGGTCCAACAGATGATCAAGCTGTTCGGTGCCAAGGTGCGACAGGATACTATTGAGCCTGTGGATGCCCTGGTGAGCCAGGGCCAGTAACCGATAACCATGCGGCCGGCCCCGTGCAGGGCCGCATCACACGACCCAATCGAGGTATACCCCCATGATGAAAGGTGGCATGGCCGGCCTGATGAAGCAGGCCCAGCAGATGCAGGAAAAGATGCAGAAGATGCAGGAAGAGCTGGCCAACGCCGAAGTGACCGGCCAGTCTGGTGGCGGCCTGGTGAGCGTGGTGATGACCGGTCGTCACGACGTCAAGCGCGTCAGCATCGACCAGAGCCTGATGTCGACTGAAGAAGACGACAAGGAAGTGCTGGAAGACCTGATCGCCGCTGCGCTGAACGACGCCGTGCGCAAGATCGAGCAGAACAGCCAGGACAAGATGGGCAGCATGACCGCCGGCATGCAACTGCCACCGGGCTTCAAGATGCCGTTCTAAGGTATCTGCAGGGCCTGAAGCCGCCGCTGAGTGTTCAGCGGCGGTTTTTTTTCGCCTGGCGGATTGGGCGTCGGGCGCGGCGCGGGTATTGAATTTGACGGGCAGGTCCGTGGTGGGTATAAACCGCCTCTTATTGTTTTGTCAGGCCTTTCCCATGAGCTTCAGCCCCCTGATCCGCCAACTGATCGACGCCCTGCGTATTCTCCCAGGCGTCGGCCAGAAAACCGCCCAGCGCATGGCCCTGCAGTTGCTTGAGCGCGACCGCAGCGGTGGCCTGCGCTTGGCCCAGGCGTTGACCCAGGCCATGGAAGGGGTAGGGCATTGCCGCCAGTGCCGCACCCTGACCGAGCAGGAGCTGTGCCCGCAATGCAGCGACCCCCGCCGCGACGACACGCAATTGTGCGTGGTGGAAGGGCCGATGGATGTTTACGCGGTGGAGCAGACCGGCTATCGCGGGCGCTACTTCGTGCTCAAGGGCCACCTGTCGCCACTCGATGGCCTGGGGCCGGAGGCGATTGGCGTGCCGCAACTGATGGCGCGGATCGAGGAGCAGGGCACGTTCACCGAAGTGATTCTGGCCACCAACCCGACCGTGGAAGGGGAGGCGACGGCGCATTACATCGCCCAGTTGTTGAATGAGAAGGGCCTGGTGGCCTCGCGGATTGCCCATGGCGTGCCGCTGGGTGGGGAGCTGGAGCTGGTCGATGGCGGCACCTTGGCCCATGCTTTTGCTGGGCGCAAGCCGATCACGCTTTGAGCCTAGCCCGCATCGCGAGCTGCGCTCGCTCCTACAGCCCGGCGCCGGTAGGAGCGAGCGTAGCTCGCGAATGGGCCGCAACTCAATACTCGCTCAAGGAAAACTCGGTCAGGCAGAAGGTCGGCACCCCGGCCGCCTGCAGCCGGCGCGAGCCTTCGAGCTCGGGTAGGTCGATGATCGCCGCCGCCTCGAACACCTGTGCCCCGGTGCGGCGCACCAGGTTGGCCGCCGCCAGCAGCGTGCCACCCGTGGCAATCAGGTCATCGAAGATCAACACCGAATCGCCTTCGCACAGGCTGTCGGCATGAACCTCCAGGAACGCCTCGCCGTACTCGGTCTGATACCCCTCGCTCAGCACGTCAGCCGGCAGCTTGCCCTGCTTGCGGAACAGGATCAGTGGCTTGTTCAGCTGGTGGGCGATGATCGAGCCGATCAGAAAGCCCCGGGCGTCCATCGCGCCGATGTGGCTGAACTCGGCCTCGACGTAGCGCTCGATGAACTGGTCGGCAACGTAGCGCAGCCCGCGTGGCGACTGGAACAGCGGAGTGATGTCGCGGAAGATCACGCCCGGCTTGGGAAAGTCCACTACCGGGCGGATCAGGGCTTTGAGGTCGAAGGCGTCGCTGTGCATTGTTGCAGGTATCCTGGGAAAACGAATGCCCCAGTATACCTGCTAACGGCAGGCTTCACGCCTCCATCGCACCGCCGGCCAGCGCGCACAGCTGGATCGGGTCGAGAATGTGCACTTCCTTGCCTTCGGCGCGCAGCAGGCCGTTTTGCTGGAAGCGGGTGAACACCCGCGACACGGTTTCCACCGCCAGGCCCAGGTAGTTACCCATCTCGTTGCGCGACATGCTCAGGCGGAACTGGTTGGCCGAATAACCACGGGCACGGAAGCGTGCCGACAGGTTGACCAGGAAGGTGGCGATGCGCTCGTCGGCGGTTTTCTTCGACAGCAGCAGCATCATCTGCTGGTCGTCACGGATTTCCCGGCTCATCACCCGCATCAGCTGGCGGCGTAGCTGTGGCAGCTGCACCGACAGCTCGTCGAGGCGTTCGAAGGGAATTTCGCACACCGAGGTGGTTTCCTGGGCCTGGGCCGACACCGGGTAGGCCTCGGTGTCCATGCCCGATAGCCCGACCAGCTCGCTGGGCAGGTGGAAGCCGGTGATCTGCTCCTCGCCACTGTCGCTCAGGCTGAAGGTTTTGAGGGCGCCGGAACGTACTGCGTAGACCGAGCCGAAATTGTCACCCTGGCGGAACAGGAACTCACCCTTTTTCAGCGGGCGCCCGCGCTTGACGATTTCATCCAGTGCATCCATGTCTTCCAGGTTGAGCGAAAGAGGCAGGCACAGGGGGGCCAGGCTGCAATCCTTGCAATGGGCCTGGCTGTTTGGGCGCAGTTTGACTGGCTCGGACATTTGAATCGATCCTTGTGGGAAAGCACACATAAGTCGTAAGGGTAACTCACGACGTAGGGTGTAGGCCAGTTACGCGTTTTTGGGCGCACCGGCGATACCCCGGCAGGCAAGGTGCCGGGAGGCCTTACAGGCCATAGTGTGCCTGGTCGGGGGCATTGTCCATGTGGACACTGGCTTGGCGGTCAGATTACCCGTGAAAAGCGCTGGCGGTTGTGCTGCGCCAGGTAGGCATCGAACACCATGCACACCGAGCGTGCCAGCAGGCGGCCGGCCGGCAGGATGCGGATGCCCTGGTTGTCGAGGCTGATCAGGCCATCACGTTGCATGGCCTGCAGCTCAGGCCACAGCGCCTTGAAGTAGCCACGAAAGTCGATGGTGAAGGCGCTTTCGATCTGTTCGAAGTCAAGCTCGAAGTGGCAGATCAGTTGCTGGATCACCGCGCGGCGCAAGCGGTCGTCGTGGTTGCAGATCAAGCCGCGCTGGGTGGCCAGCTGGGCGTTGGACAGGGCGTCCTGGTAGGTGTTCAGGTCGCTGCTGTTCTGGCAGTAGAGGTCGCCGATCTGGCTGATCGCCGACACCCCCAGGCCGATCAGGTCGCAGTGGCCGTGGGTGGTGTAGCCCTGGAAGTTGCGCTGCAGGGTGCCTTCTTCCTGGGCGATGGCCAGCTCGTCGTCGGGCAGGGCGAAATGGTCCATGCCGATGTAGCGGTAGCCGGCGGCGGTGAGCTGTTCAATGGTGTTGTGCAGCATCTGCAGCTTGGCCGCCGGGGCCGGCAGGTCGTTGCTGTCGATGCGCCGCTGGGGCATGAAGCGCTCGGGCAGGTGGGCGTAGTTGAACACCGACAGGCGCTCGGGCTGCAGGCGGATCACTTCCTCGACGGTACGGGCGAAACCTTCCGGGGTCTGCTTGGGCAGGCCGTAGATCAGGTCGAGGTTGATCGAGCGAAACTGCAGGGTACGGGCGGCGTCGATCAGGGTGCGAGTCTGCTCCAGGCTTTGCAGGCGGTTGACCGCCCGTTGCACGGCCGGGTCCAGGTCCTGCACGCCGAGGCTGACGCGGTTGAAACCCAGCTCGCGGAGCAGGCCCATGGTCGACCAGTCGGCTTCGCGCGGGTCGATCTCGATGCCGTAGTCGCCGGAATCGTCATCCACCAGGTTGAAATGCTGGCGCAGGGTGGCCATCAACTGGCGCAGTTCGACGTGGCTGAGGAAGGTCGGGGTGCCACCGCCGAAATGCAGCTGTTCCACGCGCTGCCTGGGGTCCAGGTGGCAGGCGACCAGCTGGATCTCCTGCTCCAGGCGCTGCAGGTAGGGCGCCGCACGGGCACGGTCTTTGGTGATGACCTTGTTGCAGGCGCAGTAGTAGCAGATGTTCGCGCAGAACGGCACGTGCAGGTACAGCGACAGCGGGCGCACGGCCCGGCGGCTCTCACGCAGGGCGTGGAGCAGGTCGAACGAGCCTACCTCGCTGTGCAGTTGCACGGCCGTCGGGTAGGAGGTGTAGCGCGGGCCGGCCAGATCGTAACGGCGGATCAGGTCGGCATCCCAACGCAGGTCGTCGAGCATGTGGGCAGTCCCCGGATTATGCAGCAGTGATCCGGAGTCTAGGGTTGTCTGTAAGAAACTGTGTTGATTTGTATCAAGGCAAGTGGGGGCTGCTTTGCAGCCCATTCGCGGGGCAAGCCCGCTCCTACAGCGAATGGGCCAAAGCCCCTTCCTCAATGCCCCATCAACCAATGCTGGTGCGGCCCAGGCAAGGTCCAGAGGCCAAACAGGATCACCAGCACCCCACCCGCCACGCGCAGGCTACGCCGTCGCAGCAGCGCATTCACCCGCTCTGCCGCCAACCCCGTAGCCAGCAGCACCGGCCAGGTCCCCAGCCCGAACGCCAGCATCAGCGCTGCGCTGTACCCGGCATTGCCCTGGCTCGCTGCCCACAGCAAGGTGCTGTACACCAACCCACAGGGCAACCACCCCCACAGGGCGCCGAGCAACAGCGCCCGGGGCATGCTCGATACCGGCATCAACCGCGAGGCCAGTGGCTGGATATGCCGCCACAAGCCCCTGCCCAGCGCCTCGACGCGGGTCAGCCCACTCCACCAGCCTGCCAGGTACAAGCCCATGCAAATCAGCAGCAACGCCGCCACCACCCGCAAGCCCAGTGCAGCGGGGCTGCTGGCCACGGCCCAACCGGCCAGGCCCAGCAGCAAGCCAGCACTGGCATAGCTGAGAATGCGCCCCAGGTTGTAGGCCAGCAGCAGGCGCAGGCGCCGGCCACGTTGTTCGGGGGGAATGGCCAGGGTCAGTGCGCCCATCAGGCCGCCGCACATGCCCAGGCAATGGCCGCCGCCAAGCAGGCCGAGCACCAGTGCCGAACCCAGCAGGGGAAGCAGCTCAGGCACGGGGTGGCGGCTCCTGGTCATCGGCGGCGTGTTCGTCTGGGTGCACCGCCGCCTGGTGGCGCGGGTCCTGGTCATCGAACAGGATGCTGTGGGCCGGGCCCTCCAGGTCGTCGTACTGGCCGCTGTCCACCGCCCAGAAGAAGATGTACACGGCCACCCCGACAAGCAGCAGCGCGGCCGGAATCATGACATAGAGGGCGGGCATGGCGACTTCCTTGGGTAGTGCGCTGCAGCGTGCGCGGGCAGGGCCGAGGCCCTGGGCAGGCGGGTGAGGCGCAGGGCATTGAGCACCACGATCAGCGAGCTGACCGACATGCCGATGGCCGCCCACACCGGGGTGATCCAGCCGAGCGCGGCGAACGGCAACATCAGGCCATTATACAAGGTCGCCCACAGCAGGTTCTCAAGGATGTTGCGGCGGGTGCGGCGGGCCAGCTCGAAGGCTTGCACCAGCGCTTGCAGGCGGTTGGACAACAGCACCGCATCGGCGCTGGTTTTTGCCAGGTCCGTGGCGCTGCCCATGGCGATGCTGATGTCGGCGGCCGCCAGCACGGGCACGTCGTTGACCCCGTCGCCGAGCATCAGCACCTTGCGCCCGGCCGCCTGCAGCGCCTTGAGCCGGTCGAGCTTGTCGTCCGGGCGCAGGCCGCCGATGGCCTGGTCGATGCCCAGCTGTGCGGCCACCTCGGCCACCATCGGCGAACTGTCGCCCGACAGCAGCAAGGTACGCCAGCCGCGTGCCTTGCAGGCGGCGAGCAGGGCCGGGGCGTCGTCGCGCAGGCGGTCGTCCAGGCCGAACCAGGCCAGCGGGCCCTGGCGGTCACCCAGCAGCAGCCACTGGCCGCGCGGCTCTGGCACGCTGGGGATTTCAGCGCCACTCAGGGCGCAGACAAAGGTGGCCTGGCCGATGCGCAGGCGCTGGCCGTCAAGCTGCCCTTCAAGGCCCAGCCCGGGCACGCTTTGCACCGCGTCGGCCGGTGCCGCGCTGCGGCCAAAGGCGCGGGCGATGGGGTGTTCGGAGCGGTTTTCAAGCGCCGCTGCCAGGGCCAGGCAGCGGTCGGCGGGCAGGCTGCCGAGCGGGCGAATGCTGCGCAGGGCCAGGCGGCCTTCGGTGAGGGTGCCGGTTTTGTCGAAAATCACCGTGTCGATCTGGTTCAGGCCTTCCAGCACATGCCCGCGGGTCACCAGCAGGCCGAGCTTGTGCAGGGTGCCGGTGGCGGCGGTCAGCGCGGTGGGGGTCGCCAGCGACAGCGCGCACGGGCAGGTGGCCACCAGCATGGCCAGGACGATCCAGAACGCCCGGGACGGGTCCAGGTGCCACCACCACAGGCCGATGGCGATGGCGGCCAGCAGCGACACCAGCAGGAAATACTGCGAGGCGCGGTCGGCGATCTCTGCCAGGCGCGGCTTCTCGGTTTGCGCACGTTCCAGCAGGCGGACGATGGCCGACAGGCGCGAGTCGTGGCCCAGCGCCTCGACTTCCACGTGCAGCGTGCTCTCGACGTTCAGCGTACCGCCGGTGACCCGTTCGCCCACCCGGCGTGGCTGCGGCAGGTATTCACCGGTCAACAATGACTCGTCGACACTGGAGCGGCCCTCGACGATGCGCCCGTCGGCGGGGATCACCGCGCCGGGCAGCACCTGCACGCTGTCGCCGCACTGCAGCTCGCCCAGCAGGATGCGCTCGGCATGGCCCCGGGCATCCAGGCGCAGGCACGAAGCCGGCAGCAGGTTCACCAGTTGCGCGGTTGCCGCTGCCGTGCGCTCGCGGGCGCGGCGCTCCAGGTAGCGGCCAGTGAGCAGGAACAGGGCGAACATGCCCACGGTGTCGAAGTACAGCTCGCCACTGCCGGTGACGGCAGTCCATATCCCGGCGCCGAAGGCCAGGCCGATGGCCAGTGACACCGACACGTCCATGGTCAGGTGGCGGGTACGCAGGTCGCGGGCGGCGCCCTTGAAGAACGGCGCGCAGCTGTAGAACACGATGGGGATGGTCAGAAACAGCGCCACCCAGCGCAGAATGGTGTGCATCTCGGCCGACAGGTCGATGTTGAATTCCGGCCAGGTGGCCATGGTCGCCATCATTGCCTGGAACCACAGCAGCCCGGCCACGCCCAGGCGGCGCAGGGCGCTGCGGTTGTCGCGGGCCAGCTGCTCGGCGGCCTGGTCGGGCTGGTAGGGGTGGGCGGCGTAGCCGATCTGGCGCAGCTCGGCCAGCAGGCGCGACAAGGGTTGCTGCTGGTCGTCCCAGCTCAGCTGCAGGCGGTGGTTGGACAGGTTCAGGCGTGCTTCGGCCACACCTGGCACGTTGCGCAGGTGTTTCTCGATCAGCCAGCCACAGGCGGCGCAACTGATGCCTTCGACCAGCAGGGTGGCCTCTGCGAGGTTGTTGGCATGGCGCACGAAGCGTTGCTGCACGTCGCTGCGGTCGTACAGGGCCAGTTCGTCCTGCAGCTGCCTGGGCAGCGCTTCGGGGTTGGCGCTGCTGTCGCTGCGGTGCTGGTAGTAGTGCGCCAGGCCCCCGGCGACGATGGACTCGGCCACTGCCTGGCAGCCGGGGCAGCAGAACTGCCGCGGTTCGCCTAGGACCACGGCGGTGAAGCGGCTGCCGGCGGGAACGGGCAGGGCGCAGTGGTAGCAGGGGGTGGGTTGGGTCATGAGCTGAACTACAGTAAGCCTGGCTGGAATGCATTCTCATTGTAGGAGCGAGCTTGCCCCGCGAAAGGGCAGGGCCTGCAAACCGATGTTCACGGGGCAGGCCCTTTCGCGGGGCAAGCCCGCTCCTACAAGGTGTTGTGCTGATGCTGTCAGTGGTGCTCGGCACCCTGGATGGCTTCATCGCCTAGCTGCAAGGTCACGCCATGTTCGACCTTCTCCTCCTCGAACAACCGCCACACCTGCTCACCCTGGCTGCCCAGCAGCTCGACGAAGCGCCGGCCATCGACCTTGTCGTCCAGCTGCCCCACGTAACGCCCGGCGTCCACCCGGCTTAGCAGCACCTTGCGGTCCTTGCCCGGCTGGGTTGGCGAGATCAGGTTCAGTTCCAGGCTTTTCGGGTCGCTGTTGCCGGTCAGGCGCAGGTCCACTTCGCCGGTCAGTTCATCCAGGTGCACGCTGGCCTTGAGGTTGAGGGTCTGGGCCAGCATCTCGCGGTCCAGCGAGCGGTTGATGCCCTTGCCGGCCTCGTAGTAGTTGTCGTTCACCAGGTTGTCCGGGTTGCGCACGGCGATGCTGACCATGCTCAGGCTCAGGCCCACGGAGGTGGCGAGCATGCCGATGATGATCCAGGGCCAGCGGTGCTTGTACCAGGGGCTGGTGGCGGTGGCTGTAGCCATTGTCGTGGTTCTCTCTCAGCGGATCTGTGGGCCGATGAATCGGCTCTTGGCTTCAACCTCGGCAGCGCTGTCGTCGGCGCTTTTGAGGATGAAGGTGATTTCGTTGGTGGTCGAGGGCAGTTTTTCCGGCGCCACCGACAACTGCACCGGCAGGCTGACGATGTCGCCGGCCGCCACGCGAATCTCGCGCTGGCCTTCGAGCTTGAGGTCGGGCAGGCCGGCGGCGTCCAGCACGTAGACGTGGTCGCGTTGGTCCTTGTTCATGACCTTCAGGCTGTACACGTTCTCGATTCGCCCCTGGGCGTTCTCGCGGTACAGCACGCGGTCCTTGCTGACGTCGAAGCCGACCAGCGAGCGGGTGGCGAAGGCGGTGGCCAGGGCGCCGATCATCACCAGCAGCACCACCGCGTAGCCGATCAGGCGTGGGCGCAGCATGTGGGTTTTCTGCCCCGACAGGTTGTGCTCGGTGGTGTAGCTGATAAGGCCCTTGGGGTAGTTCATCTTGTCCATGATGCTGTCGCAAGCGTCGATGCAGGCCGCGCAGCCGATGCACTCGATCTGCAGGCCATCACGGATGTCGATGCCGGTGGGGCACACTTGCACGCACATCGTGCAGTCGATGCAGTCGCCCAGGCCCTTGGCCTTGTAGTCGATGTCTTTCTTGCGAGGGCCGCGGGTTTCGCCGCGGCGCGGGTCGTAGGAAACGATCAGGGTGTCTTTGTCGAACATCACGCTCTGGAAGCGTGCGTAGGGGCACATGTACACGCACACCTGCTCACGCAGCCAGCCGGCGTTGCCGTAGGTGGCCAGGGTGAAGAAGCCCACCCAGAAGTAGGCCCAGCCATCGGCCTGGCCTGTGAAGAAGTCGCCCAGCAGCTCGCGGATCGGCGAGAAGTAGCCAACGAAGGTCATGCCGGTGACGAAGCCGATCAGCAACCACAGGCTGTGCTTGGCGAACTTGCGCAGGAACTTGTTGCCGCTCATCGGCGCCCGGTCAAGCTTCATGCGCTGGTTGCGGTCGCCCTCGGTGACCTTTTCGCACCACATGAAAATCCACGTCCACACGCTTTGCGGGCAGGTGTAGCCGCACCACACGCGGCCGGCGAACACGGTGATGAAGAACAGGCCGAAGGCGGCGACGATCAGGATGCCCGACAGCAGGATGAAGTCCTGGGGCCAGATGGTGGCGCCGAAGATGTAGAACTTGCGCTCGGGCAAGTTCCACCACACCGCCTGGTGGCCGCCCCAGTTCAGCCACACGGTGCCGAAGTAGAGCAGGAACAACACCGCCCCACCGACCATGCGCAGGCGGCGGAACAGCCCGGTGAAGGCGCGGGTGTAGATTTTCTCGCGGGAGGCGTAGAGGTCGACGGAATCCTTCCCTTTGCTGGCAGGCGGGGTCACGTCATGTACCGGAATGTGCTTGCTCATCATCAATTCCCACGGCAGTGGTGAAATGCCGCGGCCAGTGCGTGCCGGCCGTGGTCGTGCGCAGTCTGGCTGCTGCGATCCATGATACGCCGGTGATGGCGACCTGGGGCCGCACTGCGACCTTTAGTCGCGTTGGGTTCGTGGTATGAATCGTGTTATGGCGGGTGTCAATTGATCCAGGTCAGCTTGTGCTGCATTTGCCGGCCCTTTCGCAGGGCAAGCCCGCTTCTGTAGGAGCGGGCTTGCCCCGCGAAAGGGCCAGGCCTGCCTTACTCGGCCGCCTCCGGCTGATGCGACAGGCTATACACATAAGCCGCCAGCAAGTGCACCTTGTCGTTACCCTGCAGCTGTTCCTGCGCCGGCATCTGCCCCTGGCGGCCATAGCGAATGGTCTGCTGCAACTGGGCAAAGCTCGACCCATAGATGAACGCCTGCGGATGGGTCAGGTTCGGCGCGCCCATGGCCGGTGTGCCCTTGCCCTCAGGCCCGTGGCAGGCCACGCAGTTGGCGGCGAACAGCTTCTGGCCATTCTCGGCATCGGCCTTGCTGCCCTCCGGCACGCTGCGGCCATCGAGCTTGCTGGTCACGAACGCGGCCACGTCGGCCACGCCCTGTTCACCCAGCACCTCACCCCAGGCCGGCATCACGCCGTGGCGGCCACCCATGATGGTGGTCTTGATGGTTTCCGGCTCGCCCCCCCAACGCCAGTCGTTGTCGGTGAGGTTGGGGAAGCCATAGGCACCCTTGGCGTCGGAACCGTGGCACACCGAGCAGTTCGAGGCGAACAGCCGTGCCCCCATTTTCAGTGCCTGCGGGTCCTTGGCGACCTCTTCGATGGGCATTGCCGCGAACTTGGCGAAGATCGGCCCGAAGCGCGCATTGGCCTTGGCCATCTCCTTTTCCCACTCGTGCACGCCGGTCCAGCCTGGCTCGCCGTTGGAGAACTCGGTCTGCTTGTCGTTATCCAGGTACGAATAGCCTGGCAGGATGCCTTTCCAGTTGCCCAGGCCCGGGTACAGCACCAGGTAGCCCAGGGCGAAGACGATGGTGCCGACGAACAGCCAGAACCACCATTTGGGCAGTGGGTTGTCGTACTCCTCGATGCCGTCGAAGGCATGCCCGACGGTTTCGTCGGTGGCCTCTTCGCGCTGGCCCTTGCGGGTCGACAGCAGCAGCCAGGTCAACGAGAAGATGGTGCCCAGGGTCAGGACGGTAACGTACAGACTCCAGAAGGTTGTCATTGTTGTTTGCTCCCAGAAGCTTTTGCTTGCTCGACGTGCCTGCTGGCCCCGGGATCATCCGCGAAGGGCAGTTGGGTCGCTTCGTCGAAGTCCTTCTTGCGCCGCGGGCTGAACACCCACAGCGCCAGGCCCACGAAGGCCACCATCACCACGACGGTGCCCAGGCCGCGAATCATCCCGATATCCATCAGCGTCACCGTTTGCTTTTGATGATGGTGCCAAGGCCTTGCAGGTACGCGACCAGGGCGTCCATTTCGGTCTTGCCCTTGACCGCGTCACGGGCGCCGGCGATATCGGCGTCGGTGTACGGCGTGCCCAGGGTCCGCAGCACTTCCAGTTTCTTCGCGGTGTCCTTGCCGTCGAGGGTGTTCTCGACCAGCCATGGGTAAGCCGGCATCTTCGACTCCGGCACCACGTTGCGCGGGTTGTACAGGTGCGCGCGGTGCCAGTCATCGGAGTAGCGCCCACCGACCCGGGCAAGGTCCGGGCCGGTGCGCTTGGAACCCCACAGGAACGGGTGGTCCCACACGCTTTCACCGGCCACCGAGTAGTGGCCGTAGCGCTCGGTTTCGGCGCGGAACGGGCGAATCATCTGCGAGTGGCAGCCCACGCAGCCTTCGCGGATGTAGATGTCGCGGCCTTCGACTTCCAGCGCGGTGCGCGGCTTCATGCCTTCGACGGGTTTGTTGGTGACGTCCTGGAAAAACAGCGGGACGATCTGGGTCAGGCCACCGACGCTCACGGCGATGACCATGAAGAAGGCCAGCAGGCCTATGTTCTTCTCGACGGCTTCATGCTTCATCAGTGCGCTCCCACGACGACGATCTTGGCGGCTTCCTCAGCCTGTTCCGGGTTGGCGGCACGTACGGTACGCAATACGTTGTAGGCCATCAGCAACATGCCGGAGGCGAAGAACGTGCCGCCCAGGGCGCGAACGATATAGCCAGGGTGGCTGGCCTGCAGGGCTTCGACGAAGGAGTAGGTGAGCGTGCCGTCATCGTTGATGGCGCGCCACATCAGGCCTTGGGTGATGCCGTTGACCCACATCGAGGCGATGTACAGCACGGTGCCGATGGTCGCCAGCCAGAAGTGCGCATTGATCAGGCCGATGCTGTGCATCTGCTCGCGGCCGTAGAGTTTCGGAATCATGTGGTAGACCGCGCCGATGGAGATCATCGCCACCCAGCCCAGGGCACCGGCATGCACGTGGCCGATGGTCCAGTCGGTGTAGTGCGACAGCGAGTTCACGGTCTTGATGGCCATCATCGGGCCTTCGAAGGTGGACATGCCGTAGAACGCCAGGGACACCACCAAAAAGCGCAGGATCGGGTCGGTGCGCAGTTTGTGCCAGGCACCGGAGAGGGTCATCATGCCGTTGATCATGCCGCCCCAGCTCGGTGCCAGGAGGATGATCGACATCACCATGCCCAACGACTGCGCCCAGTCCGGCAGGGCGGTGTAGTGCAGGTGATGCGGGCCGGCCCAGATGTACAGGGTAATCAGCGCCCAGAAGTGCACGATCGACAAGCGATAGGAGTAGATCGGCCGTTCGGCCTGCTTGGGCACGAAGTAGTACATCATCCCCAGGAAGCCGGTGGTCAGGAAGAAGCCCACGGCATTGTGCCCGTACCACCACTGGATCATCGCGTCGGTGGCGCCGGCGTAGGCCGAGTACGACTTGAACAGGCTCACCGGCAGCGAGATGTGGTTGACGATGTGCAGCATCGCGGTGACCACGATGAACGCGCCGTAGAACCAGTTGCCGACATAGATGTGCTTGGTCTTGCGCTTGACGATGGTGCCGAAGAACACCAGCCCGTAGGTCACCCAGACGATGGCCAGGAGGATCGCCAGCGGCCATTCCAGCTCGGCGTATTCCTTGGTGGTGGTGTAGCCCATCGGCAAGGTGATCAGCGCACCGACGATCACGGCTTGCCAACCCCAGAAGGTGAAGGCGGCCATGCTGTCGGAGATCAGCCGGGTCTGGCAGGTGCGCTGCACCACGTAGTAGCTGGTGCCGAACAGCGCACAGCCACCGAAGGCGAAGATCACCAGGTTGGTGTGCAGCGGGCGCAGGCGGCCGAAGCTGGTCCAGGGCAGGTCCAGGTTCAGTTGCGGCCACACCAGCTGCGAGGCGATGAAGACGCCGAGGCCCATGCCAAGGATCCCCCAGACCACCGTCATGATGGCGAACTGGCGGACGACCTTGTAGTTATAAGCAGTCGGACTGATTGCTGTGCTCATGCTAAGGTTCCACGGTTTTGGTGTTCTTGTTGATTGAGTGCCGTCGATTGTACACAAATAAATATTTGTAATGTGTACCGTTTTTCGCCTTTTTCTGATCGATCGGTCAAGCTTTTTTTGGCCGGCGACAGGCTGCGCGCCGGGGCTGAATCGGTGCATGTGCAGCGATTGCCACTGTGGCATGAAGCTTAGTTCCGTTCGAGGGGGGTGCAAGGGAGGGGGTACTGCGGGGGAGGGGTATAGGGAATGGCTTTGGAGGTGTGGTGGGTTTGAGATCGAGCGCCGCCTGTGCGGCGCTTCGCGAGCTTTGCTCGCTCCTACATCGCAAACATGCGTAGGAGCGAGCAGAGCTCGCGATGCGCCGCGCGGGCGGCGCTGGGTGTCACAGGCGCCGAATCTCTCCCGGCGAACTCACTGGGCGCTCACCGCTTCCGCGGCCCCACCCTGCGACAAGCTATACACATAAGCCGCCAGCAGATGCACCTTGTCATTGCCCTGGATCTCCGCCTGGGCCGGCATCTGCCCCTGGCGCCCATAGCGAATGGTCTGCTGCAACTGGGCAAAGCTCGACCCATAGATGAACGCTTGCGGATGGGTCAGGTTCGGCGCGCCCATGGCCGGGGTGCCCTTGCCTTCAGGCCCGTGGCAAGCCACGCAGTTGCTGGCGAACAGTTCCTTGCCCTTCGCCGGGTCGGCCTTGGCTCCATCGGGTAGGCTGCGCCCATCGAGGTTGGTCAGCACGAACGCGGCCACATCCGCCACGCCCTGTTCACCAATCACCTCGGCCCAACCCGGCATCACCCCATGGCGCCCGTTCATGATCGACGCCTTGATGGTTTCCGGCTCGCCGCCCCAGCGCCAGTCACTGTCGGTCAGGTTGGGAAAACCATAGGCGCCCTTGGCATCCGAGCCGTGGCACACCGCGCAGTTGGAGGCGAACAGGCGGCCCCCCATCTTCAGCGCTGCCGGGTCCTTGGCCACTTCCTCCACGGGCATGGCGGCGTACTTGGCGAAGATCGGGCCGAACTTGGCGTCGGCCTTTTGCATTTCCTTCTGCCACTCGTTGGCGCCGGTCCAGCCGTTCTCGTAACCGGGCAGGATGCCCTTCCAGTTGCCCAGGCCTGGGTACAGCACCAGGTAGCCAGCGCCGAACACCAAGGTGCCGACGAACAGCCAGAACCACCACTTGGGCAGCGGGTTGTCGTACTCCTCGATGCCATCGAAGCTGTGCCCCATGGTCTGGTCGGTGGTGCTGTTGCTCTGGCCCTTGCGGGTCGACAACAGCAGCCAGGCCAGGCCGATCAGGCTGCCGAGGGTCAGTACGCTGATGTAGGTACTCCAGAAGGTGGTCATTGCGCTTCGCTCCTCACAGCCGCAGTCATGGCAGCAGGTTCCTGCCCGGCAGGGGGCAGGCGGTCGTCGACGAAGGGCAGCAGGCGCGCTTCGGCGAAATCATGGTCGCGGCGGCGATTGAACACCCACAGCGAGAGGCCGATGAAAGCGACCATCACCACCAGGGTGCCCAGGCCGCGGATCATGCCGATATCCAGTTCCATGGCGGTTACCTCTTGTTCTTGATGGCGGTGCCGAGCACCTGCAGGTAGGCCACCAGCGCGTCCATCTCGGTCTTGCCCTTGACCGCATCGCGGGCACCGGCGATGTCGTCGTCGGTGTAGGGCACGCCGAGGGTACGCAGGGTGCGCATCTTGGTGTCGGTGTGGCTGTTGTCGACTTTCTCGGCGACCAGCCATGGGTAGGACGGCATCTTCGACTCCGGCACCACGTTGCGCGGGTTGTACAAATGCGCGCGGTGCCAATCGTCGGAGTAGCGCCCACCGACCCGGGCCAGGTCCGGGCCGGTGCGCTTGGAGCCCCACAGGAACGGGTGGTCCCACACGCTTTCACCGGCCACCGAGTAGTGGCCGTAGCGCTCGGTTTCGGCGCGGAACGGGCGGATCATCTGCGAGTGGCAGCCCACGCAGCCCTCGCGAATGTAGATGTCGCGGCCTTCAAGCTGCAGCGCGGTGTAGGGTTTCATGCCTTCGACCGGCTTGTTGGTCACGTCCTGGAAGAACAGCGGGACGATCTGGGTCAGGCCGCCGATGCTCACGGCAAACACCATCAGCAGGGCCAGCAGGCCTACGTTTTTCTCGATGACTTCATGTTTCATCAGGCAAGTCTCCTCAAGCCAGCTGGGCGTTCGCAGGGGCGCTGTCGAGCGCCGGCGAACGGACGGTGCGCCAGGTGTTCCAGGCCATCAGGAACATGCCGCTGAGGAAGATCGCACCGCCGATGAAGCGCACGATGAAGCCTGGGTGGCTGGCCACCAGGGTTTCCACGAACGAGTAGGTCAGCGTGCCGTCGCTGTTCACCGCGCGCCACATCAGGCCCTGGGCGATGCCGTTGACCCACATCGAGGCGATGTACAGCACGGTGCCGATGGTCGCCAGCCAGAAGTGCGCGTTGATCAGGCCCAGGCTGTGCATCTGCTGCTTGCCGAACACCTTGGGAATGGTGTGGTACAGCGCGCCGATGGAAATCATCGCCACCCAGCCCAGGGCCCCGGCGTGCACGTGGCCGATGGTCCAGTCGGTGTAGTGGGACAAGGCATTGACCGTCTTGATGGCCATCATCGGGCCTTCGAAGGTGGACATGCCGTAGAACGCCAGGGAAACCACCAGGAACCGCAGGATCGGGTCGCTGCGCAGTTTGTGCCAGGCACCGGAGAGGGTCATCATGCCGTTGATCATGCCGCCCCAGCTCGGCGCCAGCAGGATCAGCGACATCACCATGCCCAGCGATTGCGCCCAGTCCGGCAGGGCGGTGTAGTGCAGGTGGTGCGGGCCGGCCCAGATGTACAGGGTAATCAGCGCCCAGAAGTGCACGATCGACAGGCGATAGGAATACACCGGGCGTTCGGCCTGCTTGGGCACGTAGTAGTACATCATTCCCAGGAAGCCTGCGGTGAGGAAGAAGCCCACCGCGTTGTGGCCGTACCACCATTGCACCATGGCGTCGGTGGCCCCGGCGTACACCGAGTACGACTTGGTCAGGCTGACCGGCAGTTCCAGGTTGTTGACGATGTGCAGCAGCGCCACGGTGAGGATGAAGGCGCCGAAGAACCAGTTGCCCACGTAGATATGCTTGGTGGTGCGTTTCATCAGTGTGCCGAAGAACACGATGGCGTAGCCCACCCAGACGATGGTGATCAGAATGTCGATCGGCCACTCCAGCTCGGCGTATTCCTTGGAACTGGTGTAGCCCAGCGGCAGCGTGATGGCCGCCAGCACGATCACCAGTTGCCAGCCCCAGAAGGTGAAGGCGGCCAGGCGCGGCGCGAAGAGGGTGGTCTGGCAGGTGCGTTGCACCGAATAATAGGACGTGGCGAACAGCGCACAGCCGCCGAAGGCGAAGATCACCGCATTGGTATGCAGGGGTCGCAGGCGGCCGAAGCTGGTCCAGGGGAGGTCGAAGTTGAGGGACGGCCAGGCAAGCTGGGCGGCGATGAAGACGCCGAGCCCCATCCCGACGATTCCCCACACCACCGTCATGATGGCGAATTGGCGGACCACCTTGTAGTTATAGGCGGTACTGCTGGTTGTGTTCATGTATGGGTTCCCATCCACGGTTATTGGCAGGCTATGAAGCGAGGCAAGCATGAAAGACGGGCAAATTGCCGGTATTGACGGGGATCAATGGGCGAAGATCGGAAATGTCCCAGGCTTGCGCTGCGATCCCCCGCAAACCGGGGGGCAGGGGGGCGCTGGCGCCTGCCTGATCCTGGCCCATGGCGCCGGGGCGCCGATGGACAGCGATTTCATGAACGACATGGCGCAAAGGCTGGCCGCGCTTGGGGTTGGGGTGGTTCGCTTCGAGTTTCCCTACATGGCTGAACGGCGCGCGGGCGGTGGCAAGCGGCCACCCAATCCACAGAAAGTGCTGCTTGAATGCTGGCGCGAGGTGTATCGCCAGGTGCGACCTTTGGTCACGGGGCGGTTGGCGGTTGGCGGCAAGTCGATGGGCGGGCGCATGGCCAGTTTGCTGGCCGACGAGCTGAAGGCCGATGCGCTGGTGTGCCTGGGGTATCCGTTCTATGCCGTGGGCAAGCCGGAAAAACCACGGGTCGAGCACCTGGCGGGCTTGCACACGCGCACGTTGATCGTGCAGGGCGAGCGCGATGCGTTGGGCAACCGGGAAGCGGTTGAAGGGTACGCCTTGTCACCCTCGATCGAGGTGAGCTGGCTGGTGGCGGGGGATCATGACTTGAAGCCGTTGAAGGCTTCGGGGTTCAGCCATGCGCAACATCTGCAGGTTGCAGCCGAAGCGGTGGCGGGTTTCTTGAAGGACTAGTGCTGGATGCTTCGCGGGGCAAGCCCGCTCCTACAGGGGATTGCATGACCCTAGGGCATGGCATTGTAGGAGCGGGCTTGCCCCGCGAAAGGGCCGGTACAGGCCAGCGCTTAGTCGCGGTACTCGCACAGGTAAGCGGTATCGACCTTCACCTGCAGCTGGAACTTGCTGTCAGCCGGTACGTTGAACTTGTCACCGGCATTGAAGGTTTCCCAGTTGTCGCTGCCTGGCAGCTTCACGGTCAGCGCGCCGGACACCACGTGCATGATCTCGCGCTTGGCAGTACCGAACTCGTATTCGCCCGGGGCCATCACGCCCACGGTGGCAGGGCCTTCTTCGCCGGCAAAGGCGATCGACTTGACGGTGCCGTTGAAGTACTCGTTGACCTGGAACATGGGCGACTCCTGAAAAGGGGGGATGAAAAAGGGCTGGCCAGTATGCCCAAGCCCACTGGCCCCGTCATCTGCTTTCAGGCGCCGTTGGCGGGCAGGCTCAATGGCAGCAACCGGGCGGTGTTGCGCGCGTCTTCCAAGGCCCGGTGCTGCTGCCCGCAAAACTGCATGCCGGCCAGTTGCAGGGCGCCGTTGAGCCCCGTTGGGCGCTGCAGGTGGCGAGCCTTGGCGAAGCGCTGCTTGAGGTTGATGTGCGGCAGCTGGCGCAACAGGCTGTCGACCGCGTGCTGCTGCCATTCCTGCAGCAGCTGCTGGCGGTCGTAGTCGCCCCAGCTGACCCACGCCTGCAACTGCCCACGGTGGTGCCCGAGCCAGCGTTCGAAACGCTCCCATACTTCTGGAAACGCCGCGGCGCTGTCGACGCTGGCCTGGCTGATGTGCGTAAGCTCCCGGCAGAACGGCGTCAGTTGCGGCCGCCGCCTGGGCCGCACGAAGCGCTGGAAGTGGTCCACCTCGCGGCCTTCCCGGGTCACCAGGCTGGCGCCGATTTCAATGATTTCCATCTCCGTGACCGGCCAGCCACCGTCATCGGTGGTAGCTTCCAGGTCGATCACCAACCAGTGGCCCATACCAGGCTCCGTCGTCATACATGCCCAAGCAGCGTAGCCAATGTGCGGCCACACGGCATCTCCTGGCACTTTGCCCTCACTTTGGCTTAACCAGCGGTTGTGCCCTGGCGGGAAAACGCCTAGCTTAGGCGCATCCAGGTATGAACCGAGATGAGCGTCCGTCTTGACTCCCACGCCCGGCCTCAAGGCCCTGTCCACCCTGTTGATGCTGGCCATGGCATGGCTGGCGGTGCCAGCGTGGGCCGGCCAGCCCCTGGACGTGAAGATCGGCGCTGCGCATTTCCCACCGTATACCGTGCGCCCGGAGCAGGGCGCCGACACCGGCCTGTTGCCGCAACTGGTCGAGGCGCTGAACCGTTTGCAGGCCGATTACCGCTTCGTCCTGGTGCCCACCTCGATCCAGCGCCGCTTTGGTGATTTCCAGCAAGCGCGCACCGACATGGCGATCTTCGAAAACCCCGAGTGGGGCTGGCAGCAAATTCCCCACCAGACCGTCGACATGGGCCTGGAGGACGCCGAGGTGTTCGTGGCGCGCAAGGCCGCCGACCGCGACCAGCATTACTTCGATGAGCTGGAGGGCAAGCGCCTGGCGCTGTTCAACGGCTACCACTACGCCTTCGCCCGCTTCAACCCCGACCCCAATTACCTGCGCAAGGCCTTCAACGCGACCCTGACCTATTCCCACGACAGCAACCTGTTGATGGTGCAGTACGGCCGCGCCGACATCGCCCTGGTGACGCGCTCGTACCTCAGCGATTTCCTGCGCCGCAACCGTGAAAGCGACAGGCAGCTGTTCGCTTCCCAGCGCGTTGACCAGGTGTACCACCACTATGCCCTGCTGCGACCGGGCTCGCCCATCAACGATCGGCAGTTCGCTGCCTTGCTGCGCGGCTTGCGCGAAAACGGCGAGCTGGCGCGCATCTTCCAGCCGTACCAGATCAGCGTTGCTGTGCCGGGCGACTAAATTCCGGGGCTTTGACGACGTTTCACCAGTCAGCCTTCCTTCCATTTTCTTGTGAGCCCAACCATGCCGTTCGATGCCGCTTCACCGCCTCAGTCACTGCCCCGTTGGCGCAGCCTCAGCGCCGATGAGGGCGACAGCCAGCTAAGCCTCACCCTTGAAGGCCGGCCATTGATTCAGGCGAAACTGGAGCCGGGTGACACGCTGGCCGTGCATGTTCGGCAACTGTGCCCCGAGCGCCCACAGCAGGCCTTGTGGGCGGTGTGCTATTGGTTGCTGTCGCGCGAGCCTGCGCGCCAGCGCCTGGTCGTGCACCTGCCCGAGGTACTCGGCGGGGCACTGGCCAGCGGCTTGCTGCTGGCCACGGAGCAGGCCGGTGTATACCTGTGCGAGCGGGCGTTGTTCTGGCAGTTGCCGGAGCCTTGGCTCGTCGCGCCCTCAAGCCCCTACCCACAGCAGATGCTGCTCAGCAACGGCAAGCGCCACCCACGCCGCGCACCCAAGGCCCAGGGCGAGGTGTACCGGCGCTTCGATGCGCGCCTGGGGAGCTGGGTGTCGCTGCGTACCCTGGACGTCGACCAGGACCTGGAGCGCTTCAACCGCTGGCAGAACAACCCGCGGGTGGAAAAATTCTGGCAGGAAGGGGGTTCGCTCGAGCAGCACCGCGAGTACCTGACCAAGCAGGCGGACGACCCGCATACCCTGACCCTCATCGGTTGTTTCGACGACCAGCCGTTCGCCTACTTCGAGGCGTACTGGGCCAAGGAAGACCGCATTGCGCCGTTCTACCCGGCCGATGACTACGACCGTGGCATCCACATGCTGGTGGGCGAGGAAAGCCACCGTGGCCCGCACAAAGTGGCCAGCTGGCTGTCAGCGCTGGTGCACTACCTGTTCCTCGACGACCCGCGCACCCAGCGGGTGGTGGCCGAGCCGCGCGCCGACAATGCCAAGATGATCGGCTACATGCACGACCAGTGCTTCCATTGCGACAAGGAATTCGATTTCCCGCACAAACGTGCGGCACTGATGATTCTGGGGCGGGAGCGGTTCTTCGACCGTTGCAAGCTGGTTTGAACGCACCGCGACCCACGCTCGCCCCTACCACGTATCGCGCCAATGGTAGGAGCGACCGCAGGTCGCGATAGGGGCGCGAAAAGCGCCCCCTTGCAAATCTCAAGCCTGCCGATTAGCCGTCTTGCGGCAATGCACCAGGGCATCGCGGATCATGAAGTTCACCAGGGTTGGCGACACGCCAAGCTCCTTGGCAATGTCC
Source organism: Pantoea sp. Tr-811 (assembly GCF_011752535.1). Lineage (NCBI taxonomy): Bacteria > Pseudomonadati > Pseudomonadota > Gammaproteobacteria > Enterobacterales > Erwiniaceae > Pantoea > Pantoea sp. Tr-811. Next base: position 184,655 of record NZ_VWXJ01000007.1, on the reverse strand, counting down.
TTCTGCGGCACGCCATGCAAACGGTACATCTCGAAGGCATAGCGGGTGCGCTGGGGCAGTTCGTTCAACGCCTCGGCAATGTTTTCCAGGGCCGCCAGGTTGATATGGGTGGCTTCGGGAGATGCGTTGGCAATCACCACGTTCATGCCTTCCTCTTCACTGCCCGAGTACTTCAGCTCCATGGCCTGCTTGCGGTAGTGATCGATGGCCAGGTTGCGCACGATCTGGAACAGGTAGCTGAGCTGGGCCTTGAACGACGAGGTGATCTGCGGGGCGGCGCTGAGCCGGAAGAAGGCGTCTTGCACCACATCCTCGGCGCGCGAGCGGCAGCCAGTGATGCGGGCTGCGATCTTCACCAGAATGCTGCGATTGTCGACGAACGCCTGGAGTAATGGTGAATCGCACTTACTTGTGGATAGTTGTTCCGCCATGGAAATCACCTTGTCTCGAAGGGGAAAGGGAGCGCACTGATTTGGGACGCTTCCTACGACGTGCGACAAACTATTCGTAATGATAATGATTGTCAAATACGGAAGTTAATGAGTATCCATTAGTTTCGGTTCTAAGCCGCCAGGCGTGAAGCCGTTCGCTTTCCGGCGGCCCTGGCGCACTGGCTAGCCGGTAATTTCTTGCCAGGCCCATCCGTTCCCCTCTGTACATCCGGCCGCCGCACGTTGCCCCGCACCCCTCGCGCGGGCAGTCGGCCCGACACTACAGACACTGGCAGGAACACCCCATGACGGACGCCTTCGAACTCCCGCTCTCGCTGGTCCAGGCCCTGGCGCAACGCGCCGCGCACACACCGGACCGCATTGCCCTGCGCTTTCTGGCCGACGCCCCCGGCGAGCAAGCCGTGCTCAGCTACCGGGAACTGGACGCGCGTGCGCGCACCATCGCCGCCGCCTTGCAGGCCCGCGCAGGCTTCGGCGAGCGTGCCGTACTGCTGTTCCCCAGTGGCCCTGACTATGTGGCAGCGTTCTTTGGTTGCCTGTATGCCGGGGTTATCGCCGTGCCGGCCTACCCGCCGGAGTCTTCGCGCACGCACCACCAGGAGCGCTTGCTGTCGATCATCGACGATGCCGAGCCGCGCCTGCTGCTGACCGTGGCCGCGCTGCAGGAAAGCCTGCAGGGCCTCGAAGCCCTGGCTGGCGCCAATGCCCCTGAGTTGCTGGCCGTCGACGGCCTGGACCCCGCGCTGGCCGACCGCTGGCAGGCACCTGCGCTCAAGGGCGATGACATCGCCTTCCTGCAGTACACCTCCGGCTCCACTGCGCTGCCCAAGGGCGTGCAGGTCAGCCATGGCAACCTGGTGGCCAATGAGCAGCTGATTCGCTCGGGCTTTGGCATCGACCTGAACCCGGACGACGTGATCGTCAGCTGGCTGCCGCTGTACCACGACATGGGCCTGATCGGCGGGCTGCTGCAGCCGATTTTCAGTGGCGTGCCTTGCGTGCTGATGTCGCCGGGCTATTTCCTCGCCCGGCCCCTGCGCTGGCTGCAGGCGATCAGCGAATACGGCGGCACCATCAGCGGTGGCCCGGACTTCGCCTACCGCCTGTGCAGCGAGCGGGTCAGCGAAGCGGCCCTGGCTGGCCTTGACCTGAGCAAATGGCGCGTGGCCTATTCCGGCTCCGAGCCCATCCGCCAGGACAGCCTCGATACCTTCGCAGGCAAGTTCGCTGCCTGCGGCTTCCAGGCCAGCAGCTTCTTCGCCAGCTATGGCCTGGCCGAGGCCACCCTGTTCGTCAGCGGCAGCCGCCGTGGCCAGGGCATTGGCGCGCTGGAGCTGGACGCCGAAGCCTTCGCCGCCAACCGCGCCGAAAACGGCACGGGCAGCGTGTTGATGAGCTGCGGCTACCCGCAACCGGGGCATGCCGTGCGCATCGTCGAGCCACAGCGCCTGGAGGTGCTGGCCGACAACCTGGTTGGCGAGATCTGGGCCGGTGGCCCGAGCATCGCCCTGGGCTACTGGCGCAACCCCGAGGCCAGCGCGCGCACCTTCGTCGAAATGGACGGCCAGACCTGGCTGCGCACCGGCGACCTCGGTTTCATGCGTGACGGCGAGGTGTTCGTCACCGGGCGCCTGAAAGACATGCTGATCGTGCGTGGCCAGAACCTTTACCCGCAAGACCTGGAAAAAACCCTGGAGCGCGAAGTCGAAGGGCTGCGCAAGGGCCGTGTGGCGGTGTTCGCCGTCGACGACCAGGGCGAGGAGGGCATCGGTGTGGCGGTGGAGATCAGCCGCAATGTGCAGAAGGCCGTGCAGCCACAGGCGCTGATCAAGACCCTGCGCCAGGTGATCGCCGATGCCTGCCGCCAGGCACCGGCCGCGGTTCTGCTGCTCAACCCAGGCGCGCTGCCCAAGACCTCCAGCGGCAAGCTGCAGCGCTCGGCCTGCCGCTTGCGCATGAACGATGGCAGCCTGGATTGCTACGCACGCTTCCCGATGCCGGCCGAGCAGGCCCAGGCCAGCGCCGTGGGTGATGGCCTGCAGGCGCGGATTGCGGGTATCTGGCGCGAGGTGCTGAAGGTCGAGGCCGTCGCGGCCGATGACCACTTCCTGCTGCTCGGTGGCAACTCGATTGCCGCTACCCAGGCCACCGCGCGCCTGGCCGACGAACTGGGCATTCACCTGGGCCTGCGCACCCTGTTCGAAGCGCCGCAACTGGCCGACTACAGCGCCGCCGTGGCCGCCATCCTGGCCGCAGGCGGCGCCCAGGCCCAGGCCATCGCGGCCCAGGACCGTGCCACGGCACTGCCGCAGTCGCTGGCCCAGAACCGCCTGTGGCTGCTGTGGCAACTGCAGCCGCAGTCGGCCGCCTACAACATCCCGGCCGGCCTCAAGCTGCGCGGTGAACTGGACCCAGCTGCACTGCAGGCTGCCTTCCAGGCCCTGGTCGCCCGCCACGAGTCGCTGCGCACCGTGTTCAGCGAGCAGGATGGCCAGGCCCTGCAACAGGTGTTGCCGGAGCAGCCGTTCAATTTGCAGCGCCTGGACCTCGAAGGCCTGGCTGCCGAAGACGTGGCGGCGCGCCGGGAGGACGAGGCGCAGCAGCCCTTCGACCTGACCCAGGGCCCGCTGCTGCGGGTTACCCTGGTGCGCTTGGACGATGAAGACCACCAACTGTGGGTGACCCTGCACCACATCGTCGCCGACGGCTGGTCATTGAACATCCTGCTCGATGAGTTCGCCAAACTCTATGCCGCCCAGTGCCAGGGCCTTGAGGCCAAGCTGGCGCCGCTGACCCTGGGCTACGCCGACTACGGCAACTGGCAGCGCCAGTGGCTGGCCGAAGGCGAAAGCGCGCGCCAGCTGAACTACTGGAAAACCGCCCTGGGCGATGAGCTGCCGGTGCTCGACCTGCACCCCGACCAGCCGCGCACCAGCCAGCCAAGCAACCGCGCCGCCCGCTACAGCCTCAAGGTGCCGGCCACACTCAGCGACGCGCTGGAGGGCCTTGCCCGCGACCAGCAGGCCAGCCTGTTCATGGTGCTGCTGGCCGCCTGGCAAGGGCTGCTGCACCGCTACACAGGGCAAGCCGACATCCGCGTCGGCGTGCCCAATGCCAACCGCCCGCGCCAGGAAACCCAGGGCATGGTCGGCTTCTTCATCAACACCCAGGTGCTGCGCGCCCAGCTCGACGGCCGCTTGCCGTTCGCGCAGCTGCTGGCCCAGGTGCGCCAGGCCACCCTCGGCGCCCAGGCCAACCAGGACCTGCCGTTCGAGCAACTGCTCGAAGCGCTGCCCGAGGCCCGCGAGCAGGGCCTGTTCCAAGTCATGTTCAACCACCAGCAGCGCGACCTCTCGGCCCTGCGCCGCCTGCCGGGCCTGCTGGCCGAAGAACTGCCGTGGCACAGCCGCGAGGCCAAGTTCGACCTGCAGTTGCACAGCGAGCAGGACCACCAGGGCCGCCTGAGCCTGGCCTTCGACTACGCCGCCGAGCGTTTCGATGCCGCCACGGTCAAGCGCCTGGCCCAGCACCTGCTGGCGTTGCTGGAACAGGTGAGCGCGCAGCCGCAACTGGCCTTGGGCGAGGTGCAACTGCTCGACGCACAAGGCCGCGAGCAGCTGTTGGCCTGGGGCCAGGCTCCAGCCCCTGCGCCGCAGCGCCTGCTGGTGGAGCAGCTGAATGAACAGGCGCGCCTGACCCCGCAGCGCACCGCATTGGTGTGGGAGGGCGGCAGCCTCGACTATGCCGAGTTGCACCAGCAGGCCAACCGCCTGGCCCACTACCTGCGTGACAAAGGCGTTGGTCCTGATACCTGCGTGGCCATCGCCATCGAGCGTTCGCCGCAACTGCTGGTCGGCCTGCTGGCCATTCTCAAGGCCGGTGGCGCCTATGTGCCGCTGGACGTGGACTACCCGGCCGAGCGCCTGGCCTACATGCTCAACGACTGCCAGGCCAGCCTGCTGCTCAGCCACAGCGGCCTGCTTGGCACGCTGCCGCAGGTTGAAGGGGTCAGTGCCATCGCCCTCGACCAGCTGCACCTGGACAGCTGGCCGAGCCAGGCACCGGGCCTGCACCTGCATGGCGACAACCTCGCCTATGTGATCTACACCTCCGGCTCCACCGGCCAGCCCAAGGGCGTGGGCAACACCCACGCGGCCCTGGCCGAGCGCCTGCAATGGATGCAGGCCACCTATGCGCTGGAACCGAGCGATGTGCTGATGCAGAAGGCACCGATCAGCTTCGATGTGTCGGTGTGGGAATGCTTCTGGCCGCTGGTCAGCGGTTGCCAGCTGGTGTTGGCAGGCCCCGGTGAGCACCGCGACCCACAGCGCATCGCCGCACTGGTGCAGCAGCATGGGGTGACCACGCTGCACTTCGTGCCGCCGCTGTTGCAGGTGTTCGTGCAGGAGCCACTGGCCGCTGGCTGCAGCAGCCTGCGCCGGCTGTTCTCAGGTGGCGAGGCGCTATCGGCGGCTTTGCGCGACCGTGTGCTGCAGGTGCTGCCGCAGGTGCAATTGCACAACCGCTACGGCCCGACCGAAACGGCCATCAACGTCACCCACTGGCACTGCCAGGCCGAGGATGGCCTGCGCTCGCCCATCGGTCGCCCGCTGGGCAACGTGCTCTGCCGGGTGCTGGATGAAGAGCTGGAACTGGCAGCGCCCGGTGTGCCGGGCGAGCTGTACCTGGGTGGGGCGGGCCTGGCCCGTGGCTACCTGGGGCGCCCAGGGCTGACCGCCGAACGCTTCGTTCCCCAGGCCGATGGCAATGGCGAGCGCCTGTACCGCAGTGGCGACCGTGCCCGCTGGCAGGTTCAAGCCCAGGCCCTGGAATACCTGGGCCGCCTCGACCAGCAGGTGAAGGTGCGCGGCTTCCGGGTTGAACCGGAGGAGGTGCAGGCCTGCCTGCTGGCGCAACCGGGTGTGGAGCAAGCGCTGGTGCTGATCCACAAGGATGCCGTCGGTGCGCAACTGGTCGGCTACTACAGCGGCCCGGCCCAGGCGCCGCAACTGCTGGCCGCGCTCGCTGAGCAGCTGCCTGCGTACATGGTGCCTGCCCAGTTGCTGGCGCTGGCGCACATGCCGCTGGGCCCCAGTGGCAAGGTCGACCGCAAGGCCCTGCCGGCGCCGGTGTGGCAGCAGCGTGAGCACGTTGAACCGCAGACCGCGCTGCAACAGCAGGTTGCGGCCATCTGGCGCGAAGTGCTGAACCTGCCGCAAGTGGGCCTGCACGATGACTTCTTCGCCCTGGGCGGCCACTCGTTGCTGGCCACCCAGATCGTCTCGCGCACCCGCCAGGCCTGTGATGTCGAACTGCCGCTCAAGGAGCTGTTCGAAGCCAGTGAGCTGGGTGCCTTCTGCGAACGTATTGCGCAGATTCGCGCCGCCGGCGGGCATAACCAGCAAGGCGAAATCACCCGCGTCGACCGCCGCCAGGCCGTGCCGCTGTCGTACTCGCAACAGCGCATGTGGGTCCTTTGGCAAATGGAGCCGGACAGCCCTGCCTATAACGTTGGCGGCATGGCACGCCTGCGCGGCACCCTGCACGTGGACGCCTTCGAGCGTGCCCTGCAGGCCCTGATCGTGCGCCACGAAACCCTGCGCACCACCTTCCCCAGCATCGATGGCGTGCCTTACCAGTGCGTGGCCGACGACAGCGGCCTGCAGCTGCATTGGCAAGACTTCAGCGCCTTGCCTGCCGACGCCCGCCAGCAGCGCCTGCAGCAACTGGCCGACGACCAGGCGCACCAGCCGTTCGACCTGGAACGCGGCCCGCTGCTGCGCGCCTGCCTGGCCAAGACCGAGGAGCGCGAGCACTTCTTCGTGCTGACCTTGCACCACATCGTCACCGAAGGCTGGGCCATGGACATTTTCGCCCGCGAGCTGGGCGAGCTTTACGAGGCCTTCGTCGACGAGCGTGAGTCGCCGCTGGCGCCGCTGCCCGTGCAATACCTGGACTACAGCGTGTGGCAGCGGCAATGGCTCGAAGGCGGCGAGGGTGCCCGCCAGCTGGCCTATTGGAAGGCCCGCCTGGGCGATGAGCACCCGGTGCTGGCACTGCCCGCCGACCGCCCGCGCCCGGCCGTGCAAAGCCACCGTGGCGAGTTGTTCCGCTTCGACCTCGACCCGGCCCTGGTCGCCCGCGTGCACGCCTTCAACAGCCAGCGCGGGCTGACCCTGTTCATGACCATGACCGCCACCCTGGCTGCCTTGCTGCACCGCTACAGCGGCCAACGCGACCTGCGCATCGGTGCGCCGGTGGCCAACCGCATTCGCCCGGAAAGCGAAGGGCTGATCGGCGCCTTCCTCAACACCCAGGTGCTGCGCTGCGAGCTGGACGGGCAGATGAGCGCCGCCGCCTTGCTCGAACAAGTACGCCAGGCTGCCATCGAAGGCCAGTCGTACCAGGACCTGCCATTCGACCAACTGGTCGACGCCTTGCAACCGCCACGCAGCAGCGCTTACAACCCGCTGTTCCAGGTGATGTGCAACGTGCAGCGCTGGGCCTTCCAGCAAAGCCGTGAACTGGCAGGCATGCAGGTGGACTACCTGGTCAACGACGCCAGCGCCACCAAGTTCGACCTGTACCTTGAAGTGACCGACCTGGACGGCCGCCTGGGTTGCTGCCTGACCTACAGCCGCGACCTGTTCGACGAGCCGCGCATCGCGCGCATGGCCGAACACTGGCAGCAACTGTTGATCGGCCTGCTCGACAACCCCGAGCAGCGCCTGTGCGAACTGCCCATGCTGCTCGATGCCGAGCAACAGGTGCTGATCGGCCAGTTGCAAGGCGAGCACGATTTCGCCCTCGACCAAACCCTCCACGGCCTGTTCGCCGAGCAAGCGGCGCGTACGCCCAATGCCGGCGCGCTGACCTTCGCCGGCGAGCACATGAGCTACGCCGAACTCGACCAACAGGCCAACCGCCTGGCCCGCGCCCTGCGCGAGCGCGGTGTTGGCCCACAGGTGCGGGTAGGCCTGGCCCTGGAACGCTCGTTGCCCATGGTGGTTGGCCTGCTGGCCATCCTCAAGGCCGGCGGCGCCTACGTGCCGCTCGATCCGGAATACCCGCTCGACCGCCTGCGCTACATGATTGAGGACAGCCGCATCGGCCTGCTGCTCAGCCAGCGCGCCCTGCTCGACACCCTCGGTGAACTGCCCGCCGGCGTGGCGCGCTGGAGCCTGGAAGACGACGCCGCACAGCTCTCGGCCTACAGCGATGCGCCGCTGGACAACCTCAACCTGCCGCAGCACGCCGCGTACCTGATCTACACCTCCGGTTCCACCGGCAAGCCCAAGGGCGTGGTGGTCAGCCACGGTGAAATCGCCATGCACTGCCAGGCGGTGATCGACGCCTTCGGCATGCGCAGCGACGATTGCGAGCTGCACTTCTATTCGATCAACTTCGACGCTGCCAGCGAACGCCTGCTCACGCCCTTGCTGTGCGGTGCCCGCGTGGTGCTGCGCGCCCAGGGCCAATGGGGCGCCGAGGAAATCTGCCAGCTGGTGCGCGAGCAGCAGGTGAGCATCCTGGGCTTTACCCCAAGCTATGGCAGCCAGCTGGCCCAGTACCTGGCCGGTGAAGGCGCGGCGCTGCCGGTGCGCCTGGTGATTACCGGTGGCGAAGCACTGACCGGTGAGCACCTGCAACGCATTCGCCAGGCCTTCACCCCGCAGCAGTTCTTCAACGCCTACGGCCCGACCGAAACCGTGGTGATGCCGCTGGCCTGCCTGGCACCTGAGGTGTTGCCTGCCGATGCCGGCAGCGTGCCGATTGGCCGGGTGATCGGTGCCCGCACCGCCTATATCCTCGACGAGGACCTGGCCTTGCTGCCCCAGGGCGGCATCGGCGAGCTGTATGTCGGCGGCGCCGGCCTGGCCCAGGGCTACCACGACCGCCCGGGCCTGAGCGCCGAGCGTTTCGTTGCCGACCCGTTCAGCCATGACGGTGGGCGCTTGTACCGCACCGGCGACCTGGTGCGCCTGCGCACCGATGGCCTGGTGGAATACATTGGCCGCGCCGACCAGCAGGTGAAGATTCGCGGTTTCCGTATCGAGCTGGGCGAGATCGAAAGCCGCCTGCAGGAACACGCCGATGTCGACGAGGCGGTGGTTGTGGCCCTGGACCTTCCCGGTGGCCGGCAACTGGTGGGTTACCTGGTGTGCAAGCAGGTGGCTGGCGACAGCGAGGCCCAGGCCCGCTTGCGCGAAGCGGTGAAAGTGCATGCCCGCCAGCACCTGCCGGACTACATGGTGCCGGCGCACCTGGTGCTGCTCGACAGCCTGCCGTTGATGGGCAATGGCAAGCTCGACCGCCGCGCCTTGCCAGCGCCGGACCTGGAACAGGCCCGGCAACACTACCAGGCCCCGGCCAACGAGCTGGAAGAGCAACTGGCGCAGGTGTGGCGCGAAGTGCTGAATCTGCCCCGCGTCGGGGTGCAGGATAACTTCTTCGAACTGGGCGGCGACTCGATCCTGTCGATTCAGGTGGTCAGCCGTGCCCGTCAGCTGGGCCTGCAGTTCACCCCGCGTGACCTGTTCCAGCACCAGACCATCCAGACCCTCGCGGCTGTGGTCAGCCGCAGCGCCGCGCCGAGTACCATCGAGCAGGGCCTGCGCCAGGGGCACAGCGGCCTGACGCCGATCCAGCATTGGTTCTTCGACAGTGACGTGGTGCAACCGCAGCACTGGAACCAGGCGGTCCTGCTGCAGGCTCGCCAGGCGCTGGACAGCGCCACGCTGGAAAACGCCCTGCACGCGCTGGTGGCGCACCACGACAGCCTGCGCCTGCGCTTCAGCCAGGGCCAGGCGGCCTTCGCCGAGCAGCCGGCTGCGCAACTGCTGTGGACCGCCACGGTTGCCGACTTCGACGATTGTCAGGCGCTGTACACCGATGTGCAGCGCAGCCTCGACCTGGAACAGGGCCCGCTGCTGCGTGCCTTGCTGGTCAGCGACGGGCAGGGCGCCCAGCGCCTGCTGCTGGCGATTCACCACTTGGTGGTCGATGGCGTGTCCTGGCGCGTGCTGCTGGAAGACTTGCAGGCGCTGTACCGTGGCCAGCCACTGGCAGCCAAGACCCACGCCATGGCCGACTGGGCCGCGCGACTGGCCAGCTACGCCGGCAGCGATTCGCTGCGCGACGAGCTGGGCTGGTGGCAGGGGCAACTGGGCAGCGTGCGCCACGAATTGCCTTGCGATCACCCCCAGGGCGGCAACCTGCACCGGCATGCCCAAACCCTGGCGATCGGCCTCGACGTGGAGCAGACCCGGCAGTTGCTGCAACAGGCCCCGGCGGCCTACCACACCCAGGTCAACGACCTGCTGCTGACAGCGCTGGCGCGCACCCTGTGCCGCTGGAGCGGCGATCAGCAGGTGCTGGTGCAGCTTGAAGGCCATGGCCGCGACGGGCTGTTCGAAGACATGGACCTGACCCGCAGCGTCGGCTGGTTCACCAATGCCTACCCGCTGCGCCTGAACCCGCAGGCCGGGGAAGACGACGCCGCCCGCGCCGCGTCCATCAAGTCCATCAAGGAGCAACTGCGCCAGGTGCCGCACAAAGGGCAGGGCTACGGTGTGCTGCGCTACCTGGCCGATGAAGCCGGGCGTGAAAGCCTGGCAGCGTTGCCGCAAGCGCGCATCACCTTCAACTACCTGGGCCAGTTCGACCAGCAGTTCGACCAGGCGGCGCTGTTCCAGCCGCTGGACGCCCCGGCGGGCCTGGCCCACGACCTCGACACGGCGCTGCCGAACTGGCTCAGTGTCGATGGCCAGGTGTACGGCGGTGCGCTGCAACTGCGCTGGACCTTCAGCCGCGAGCGCTACGACGAGCAGACCATTGCGCAATTGGCCGAGGCCTATCGCCAGGAACTGCTGGCCCTGGTCGGCCACTGCCTGGCCGAAGGCAACGGCAGCTTCACCCCGTCGGACTTCCCCCTGGCGCACCTGAGCCAGGCGCAGATCGACGCCTTGCCGGTAGCGGCCAGCCAGATCGAGGACGTCTACCCGCTGACCCCGATGCAGGAAGGCATGCTGCTGCATACGCTGCTGGAACCGGGCACCGGCCTTTACTACATGCAGGACCGCTACCGCATCAACAGCGCCCTCGACCCGCAGCGCTTCGCCCAGGCCTGGCAGGCCGTGGTGGCGCGGCATGAGGCCCTGCGCGCCTCGTTCAGCTGGAACGCCGGCGAAACCATGCTGCAGATCATCCACAAGCCGGGCCACACGCCGGTGGATTACCAGGACTGGCGCGGCCTGGACGGCGATGCCCAGGAAGCGCGCCTGCAAGCCTTGCACAAGCAAGAGCGCGAGGCGGGCTTCGAGCTGCTGCGCGAGGCGCCGTTCCACCTGCGCCTGGTGCGCGTGGATGAAGAGCGCTACTGGTTCATGATGAGCAACCACCACATCCTGATCGATGCCTGGTGCCGCTCGTTGCTGATGAACGACTTCTTCGAGCTCTACCAGGCCCTTGGTGAAGGCCGTCAGGCCCAGCTGCCGGTGCCGCCGCGCTACCGCGACTACATCGGCTGGCTGCAGCGCCAGGACCTGGCCGAAGCACGCCGCTGGTGGCAGGCCAACCTGGCCGGCTTCGAGCGCGCCACGGCGCTGCCCAGCGACCGCCCGCTGCGCAACGACCACGCCGGTGACGGCATGGTGGTGGGCGATTGCTACACCCGCCTTGAGGTGAGCGACGGCGTGCGCCTGCGCGAATTGGCCCAGGCCCATCAGTTGACCATCAACACCTTCGCCCAGGCGGCCTGGGCCCTGGTGCTGGCTCGCTACAGCGGTGAGCGTGACGTGGCCTTCGGCGTCACCGTCGCCGGGCGCCCGGTGAGCTTGCCGCAAATGCAGCGCACCGTTGGCCTGTTCATCAACAGTATCGCCCTGCGCGTGCAGTTGCCCGAGCCTGGCCAGCGGCGCAGCGTGCGCCAGTGGCTGCAAGGCTTGCTGGAACGCAACATGGAGCTGCGCGAGTACGAGTACCTGCCGTTGGTGGCGATTCAGGAATGCAGCGAACTGCCCAAGGGCCAGCCGCTGTTCAACAGCCTGTTCGTGTTCGAGAACGCGCCGGTGGAAACCGCGGTGCTCGACCATGCCCAGCACCTCAACGCCAGCTCCGATTCGGGCCGTACCCACACCAACTTCCCGCTGACGGCGGTGTGCTACCCCGGCGACGACCTGGGCCTGCACCTGTCGTTCGACCAGCGCTACTTCGACTACCCGACCGTCGAGCGCCTGCTGGCCGAGTTCAAGCGCCTGCTGCTGGCGCTGGTACAAGGCTTTGACGGTGAGGTGAGTGCGCTGCCGCTGCTGGGCGAGGAAGAACAGCGCTTCCTGCTTGAAGGTTGCAACCGCAGCGAACGGGCTTACCCGCTGGAGCAGAGCTACGTCGCCCTGTTCGAGGCGCAGGTCGCGGCGCACCCCGAGCGCACCGTGGCCCGCTGCCTGGACGCGTCGTACGACTATGCCGGGCTGAACCTGGCGGCCAACCGCCTGGGCCATGCCCTGGTCGCTGCCGGGGTGGGCATTGACCAGCCGGTGGCACTGCTGGCCGAGCGCGGCCTGCCGCTGCTGGGCATGATCGTCGGCAGCTTCAAGGCCGGCGCCGGCTACCTGCCGCTGGACCCGGGCCTGCCGTCGGCGCGCCTGCAGCGTATCGTCGAGCTCAGCCGCACGCCGGTGCTGGTGTGCAGCGCCGCGTGCGCCGCCCAGGCACGCCAGTTGCTGGGCGAGCTGACGGGAGTGGCACAGCCGCAACTGCTGGTGTGGGAGGATATCCAGGCCAGCAGCGTTGCCAGCCACAACCCGGGCATCCACAGCGGGCCGGACAACCTGGCCTACGTGATCTACACCTCAGGCTCCACCGGCCTGCCCAAGGGCGTGATGGTCGAGCAGCGCGGCATGCTCAACAACCAGCTGAGCAAGGTGCCGTACCTGGCCCTGAGCGAGCACGACGTGATCGCCCAGACAGCCTCGCAAAGCTTCGACATCTCGGTCTGGCAGTTCCTCGCCGCGCCGCTGTTCGGCGCCAAGGTGGAGATCGTGCCGAACGCCATCGCCCACGACCCGCAGGGCCTGCTGGCCCATGTGCAGGCCACCGGTATCAGCGTGCTGGAAAGCGTGCCGTCGCTGATCCAGGGCATGCTGGCCAACGACCACCAGGCCCTGAGCGGCCTGCGCTGGATGCTGCCGACTGGTGAGGCCATGCCGCCGGAGCTGGCCGCGCAGTGGCTGCAGCGCTACCCGGGCATTGGCCTGGTCAACGCCTACGGCCCGGCCGAGTGCTCCGACGACGTGGCGTTCTTCCGCGTCGATGCCGCCTCGACCCGTGGCAGCTACCTGCCGATCGGCACGCCGACCGACAACAACCGCTTGTACCTGTACGGTGAAGACCAGGCCCTGGTACCGCTGGGGGCTGTGGGCGAGCTGTGTGTCGCCGGCACCGGCGTTGGCCGCGGCTATGTCGGTGACCCGGTGCGCACGGCACTGGCGTTCATCCCGCACCCGCACGGGGCGCCAGGCGAGCGCCTGTACCGCACCGGCGACCTGGCGCGCCAGCGCCCGGACGGGGTGCTGGAGTATGTCGGGCGGATCGACCACCAAGTGAAGATTCGTGGTTACCGGATCGAGCTGGGCGAGATCGAGGCGCGCCTGCACGAGCAGACGGAGATCCGCGACGCTGCGGTGGGCGTGCAGGAAGGCGTCAACGGCAAGCACCTGGTCGGCTACCTGGTGGCACATCAAGGCGTCGAGGCCGATGCCGCGCTGCTGGAGCAGGTCAAGCAACGCCTGCGGGCCGAGCTGCCGGAGTACATGGTGCCGCTGCACTGGGGCTGGTTCGCCAGCCTGCCGCACAACGCCAACGGCAAGCTCGACCGCAAGGCCCTGCCGGCCATCGACATCGGCGGGCAGCACAGCCAGGCCTACCTGGCGCCACGTGATGAGCTGGAGCAGACCCTGGCGGGTATCTGGGCCGATGTGCTCAAGGCCGAGCGGGTAGGCGTGCACGACAACTTCTTCGAACTGGGCGGGCATTCGCTGCTGGCCACGCAGATCGCATCGCGGGTGCAGAAGCAGTTGCAGCTGAACGTGCCGCTGCGGGCGATGTTCGAGTGCAGCACGGTGGAGGAGCTGGCCGAGTATGTGCGTGGGCTGCAGGACAGTGCGCTGGATGACGACAAGGTCGACCGGCTCAGTGACCTGATGGCCGAGCTTGAAGGGCTGTAAGGCTGTGCCGCCCTCTTCGCGATTGAACCCGCGAAGAGGGCGATCTGGCGATCATGACCGTGGCAATCGGACTGTTGATTGAGGGGTGGTGTCGAGTGTGGCCATGTGCCACTATTTGGCCGCTCTATTAGGCCAGCTGTACGACGTAACGATAACCATGACTTGATTCAAGGTAGGGAAGCTATGAAGCTGATCGTTGACGGAGTGACCGCCGCAACCGACCTGGATGTGGCGGAAAAGACCTTTGCCCAATTACGCAAGGAAATCAGTTCGCTAGGCCCGCTCAAGGAAAAGACCTGGCAGTTCGTGATCGATGGCGAAGCGATGAACGAAAGCGTCGAGCCAGACATCGAGGTTGACGCGGCGGTGGACGACGGCAAGTTGCATGTGGCGCTCAAACCCCAGGCGCAGAGCGCTACCAAGCCCGCCCAGGCGGACAAGGACAAGGTCGAGCCCAAGCCTGTCACCAAGGCCGATGCCAAGCCTGACGGCAAACCCACCGCCAAGCCCGAGGCGGGCACCGGCAAGAAACAGGACGACATCGCCAAGAACCTGGAAAAGCTGTTCAAGGCGTTGGAGCTCGACCCTCGCCAGGACCTCAAAGGGGTTGTATCGAAGCTGGGCAATACCGGCCTGGTGCTGCCGGATGTCACCAGCAAGCCCACCACCGACAAGCAGACGCTGAAGATCCTGCAACTGGTCGATCAGACCCTGCTCAGCGGCAAGCTGCCCATGGCGGTGACGCTGGACGGCGGCAACATCGGTGCGCGAGAGGACATGGTCAAGTTCCCCGACGCCTTCAGCCGCCTCGATGAAAGCTCGCGGCAGTGGATCTGCAATTATTTCCTGCAGAGCCAGTTGGTAACTACCGTCAGTACGGCGCAAACGTCGATTCGTGCCCTTGAGGATGAGTCCCTGTCCTCGGTACACCATTCCAATGCCATGCACCTGGTGTTCGGCTCCTCCGGCAAGGCCGAGCTGGAAGTCGCCGATGTAGAGGCGGCGGGCAAGGCCGAGTACACCCGCAGTTCCCAGCAAGGGGCCAGCCAGCAGTCGCGTGCCCTGCATATCTCGATGGTTCGTGAAGTACCCGCTGCCTGGATCAAGATCCCGCGTGAGCTGATCCAGATTCCCCAAGACGTGCAGCTGGAATTCGGCAATGCCCTCAGGGCGTTCGAGCGTGAAATCGTCGGCATGGGTGATGTAGAACGTGAGCAGCGCCGGGTCGAGTTGTTGCGCCATTTGCAAGGCAAAGGCTTGCTGATACCCCAGCGTTACCTGATCGGCGGCCGGTTGAGCTCCTACGAGCAGACCATCAGCAGCAAGTCCATCAGCGTGGAAGAGGCCGAGGCAGCCGTACGCTTTGGCAATGTCCAGTCGGTTTCGCTGAAGGGGGTAGCATCGGGCAGCAGTGAAGTGGGCGTGGCGGACACCTCCACCACCTTCACCAGCAACGACAGCGCGCGCAAGGATGTGGTGAAGCGCTGGACCGTGCTGGGCGGCGATGCAGCCCTTGCGGCCCAGCCGCAGGAATGGTTGCGTTCGGTGATGGCCGATTATTCCTCACTGGCGGTGATCGGCTGGGATGTGCTGGTGCCGATCTGGGACTTCTTCGCCCCTGACCTGCGCGAGCGTTTTGCCCAGCACCTGCCGATCGACTACCTGACCCGGTTTTTCCGCGACTCGGTCAAAGATGGCAAGGCGCGCAACCAGCGTATCCACAGCCTGCTGTCGGAATCCCGCGCACTGGCTGCCCAGGATTTTCGTGAAAAGGACTTTCCGCCTTCGAGGGTTTCCTTGCCCTTTGGCCTCAGTGCCGAAGAGCTTCCAGGGTCCGTTGCGCTGGAGAGCAAGCATGTGGCCAAGGACTACGCGTTGGTCGGTGTGCGTTCCGATACCCCGGAAATCAAGGCCGCGACCAACCATGTGCTGACCTATTTCGCCATGAGTACCAGCTATGACCCGCCAGGGAAGTGGAAGGTGATTGGCGGTGGCTTGTTGACTGGCAGCGTGGAAGTGGAAGTGGAAGCGGCGGCCTTGCGTGGATACTCCTGGACCATCAAGGCGTGCCAGATCAAAGCGAGCGAACTGGACAGGCCTGTCAACCTGCTGGCTGACTACCTGTGCCTGAAGGCGATGTCCAACACCACCAGCTGATACACACCGGGCGGCCCTGCTGGCAGGGCCGCCTTCGCTGGCGTCAGCGTTTGCCGAGGATTTTCCCGAGCAGTTCCGGGCGTGGCGCCCCTTGCTGGCTTTGCAGGTTGCCTTGCTCATCCTGGTAGAAAATCGCCGGCGTTGCCTGCAGCCCCATCTCTTCCATCAACGCCATGTTGCTGGCCAACTTCTGCTGCACCGCCTCCGGCACCTTCTCCAGCGGCTTCAGGCTGCTCGCCTTGCCGGCCTTCTCGTGCTCATGCAACGCCTTGGCCGGGTCCTTGGCCGCCAGCAGTGCGGCCGACTTGCCCGGGCTGTCTTCGCGGATGATACCCACCATGATATGGCGCAGCTGCACCTTGCCCGATTCCACCCACGGCCGCGCCTGTTCCCAGAACATGTTGCAATACGGGCAGTTCGGGTCGCTGAACAGGTAGACCTTGCGCGGCGCGTCGGCCTTGCCGTCGGCGATCCAGGCGGTTTTCTCCATCTTCGCCCAGATTTCCTTGCTCATCGGCGCGTACACCAGTTTTTCCAGCGGCTCGGCGCTGAGGTCCTTGCCCTGCTCGTCGAACAGGCTGCCCACCAGCACGTGCTTGCCGTCTGGGGTCAGGTACAGGGCCAGGCCGCTGTTCTGGTACTCGGCGGCGTAACCGCGCAGGCCGTTGGGCGCATCGAAGCTGCCCTTGATCACGGCGCCCTTGGCCTGCAGTTGTTGAATGGCCTTGGGCAGGTCTTCAGCCTGCACCAGCGGCGCGGCCAGCAGGGCCAGGGACAGGGGGAGCAGGGCAGTCATTCGCATGTTCAGTTTCCTTGTGCGGCAGGGGCGGGCGCGCTGGCCCGGTCGAAAGGTTCCAGGGCGTGGCGCAGGCTGGCCCGCGACAGTTCGCCCAGGTGGCTGCCGACCAGTCGGCCGTCGGCGTTGTAGAACAGTGTGGTGGGCAGCGCCATCGAGCCGACCCGCTGGGCCAGGGTGCCGGTGCCGTCGAACAGCACATGGGTCAGGCTAAGGCCGGTGGTGGCAAGAAAGGTGCTGACGTTTTCCGGCGTTTCGCCCTGGTTGACGAACAGGAACGTCACATGGGGGTACTCACCCTGGGCCTGTTGCAGCACCGGCATCTCCCGGCGGCAGGGCGGGCACCAGGTGGCCCAGAGGTTGATGACCAGTGGCTTGCCGCGGTAACTGTGCAGCTCGACCGACTGGCCCGTGGCATTGCGCAAACTTACTTCCGGCAGCGCGGTGCCTTTGCTGTACAGGTGGCTGCCCATGCTTGCCAGGCCCCAGAACAGCGCGCCGCTGAACACTGCCCAGCCCAGTGGCCGGCGCAGGCCGGGCTGGCGCCAGCCTTGCCAGAGCGTGGCAAGCACGATGCCGACCAGGCCGGACCAGAGCAGGAAGCCTCCGTCACGGATGTCGATGACCTGCAGCAGGTCATCGCGGTACATCGGCCAGTAGGCCAGCACGAAGCCGATGCGTGCGCACAGCAGGCCGACCAGGAACAGGTTGAACAGCGCCGACTCCGGGCTTTGGCCACCGCGCCGGGCAACCCACCAGCCGACCAGGCAGGCGATGCCCAGGGCCGTGAGCATCAGCAGGTGGTTCAGGGCCATGGTCAGCGGCCCGAGGGTGATGGTCAGCATCAGCCTTGGCTCCGGGTTTGGGTCCAGTGTTGCAGGAACGCGGCAGCGTCCACTTCGCCGGTGATGCGCCGTGCGCGGCGTTCATCGCCCTCCGGGCCGAGCCAGAGGATACTGGGCGGGCCGGGAACCTGGTAACGCTGCAGCAGGGCGCGGCTGGCGGGTGAGTCGGCGGTGACGTCCAGGCGCAGCAGGTGCACGCCGGCCAGGCTTGCCTGCACGTCGGGGCGCGTGAACACCTGTTTTTCCATGACCTTGCACGACACGCACCAGTCGGCGTAGTAATCGACCATCACCCATTGGCCACGGGCCTTGGCGGCATCCAGTTCGCGCTGCAGGGCCTCGGGGCTGCTGACGGTAACGAAGTGTTCATCGGCTGGTTGGGCAGCGACTGCCCCGGCGCCGCCGGTGAACGGGCGCAGCGGCTGCCACAGGTTATCGCCACCGGCGGCGGCGCCCACCAGCAGCAGGCCGCCCCACAGTGCGCCGAGCAGCGGCGCCGCACGCAGGGCCGGCAGGCGCTGCAGGGCAGGCCAGGCGGCCCAGCCCAGGGCGATCAGCCAGGCACCGCTCAGGGCCAGCAGCAGCGGTGCGGCGAGCAGGCTGCGCACGGTGTACAGGGCCATGGCCAGGAACACGAAACCGAACACGCCCTTGACCCGGTTCATCCACGCGCCGGGGCGTGGCAGGTAGCGGTTGCCCAGGGTCACCAGCAACAGCAGCGGCACGCCCATGCCCAGGCCCAGGCTGAACAGCACCAGCGCACCTTGCAGCACGTCGCCACTCTGCGCGATGTACAGCAGTGCGCCGGCCAGCGGCGCGGTCATGCACGGGCCGAGCAACAGGCCCGACAGCGCCCCGAGCAGCGCGGCGCCATACAGGTTGCCACCCTGGGTACCCTGGCCTGCGCGGTCTAGACGGTCACGCAGGGCGGCGGGCAGTTGCAGCTCGAAGGCACCGAACATCGGCAAGGCCAGCAAAATGAACAGGCCCGCCAGGCTGCCCAGCAGCCAAGGTTGTTGCAGCCATGCTTGCAGGCTGGCGCCCAGCAGGGCAGCGACCACGCCCAGGGCGGCATACACCAGCGCCATGCTCAGCACGTAGGTGCCGGCCAGCACCCAGCCGCGGCGGGCGCTGGCGCCGTTGCCCAGCACCAGCCCGGCGAGAATCGGCAGCATGGGCAGGGTGCAGGGGGTGAAGGCCAGCAACAGGCCCAGGCCAAAGAAGGCCAGCAGGCTCCAGGCCAGGTTACCGCTCTGCAGGCCGCTGGCCAGGGCCTGGTCGCTGGCTTGGGCGCCGGTTTGTTCACTGGCGGGCGCGGCGGCCGGGGTGGCGCTGCCGCCCAGTTCGATGACGGTGGTTTGCGGCGGGTAGCACAACCCGGCATCGGCGCAGCCTTGCCAGCCCAGGCGCAGCTGGCCCTGGGCATTGGCCGGAACCTGCAGTTCAAGCTGTTCGCGGTACACCGTGCTGTCGCCGAAGAATTCGTCATGGTGGTTCAGGCCGGGGGGCAGCGGTGGCTGCTGGTCGGCGGCCAGGCCGTCGAACTTCAGGCGCTTCTGGTACAGGTAGTAGCCCGGCTTGATCTGGAAATACAGGCGCATCTGGCCGTCGGCCTGGCGGTCGTGGGTCAGCACGAAGGCCTGGTTTACCGGCAGGAAATCGGGCTTGGCGTCGAACGGGTTGGCGTGCAGGGGGCCAGCCAGCAGGAACATCAGCAAGATCAGAAATGCGCGCATGTCTTCGCCTTGGCAGTACAGAAAGTGGGGTCATGCTGGCTGGGGTGGATTAACCCAAGGTTAACCCTGGATGGTTGCCGTGGCACGTGTAGCGCCTGTGAGATCGCGCGCCGCCTGCGCCGGCGCATCGCAGGCAAGCCTGCTCCTACATTGGCGCGTACCCCTGTAGCAGGAATAATTGGCCCGAAACAGATGTAGGAGCAGGCTTGCCTGCGATGCGCCGCGCGGGCGGCGCTCGATCCCACAACCGACAGAAATGCAATGCCGTACACATCCCCTTCCAACACAAATCCCCCTCGTCACACCGCGACATACTGTCGACTTGACTTTGCTTCTAACCACATCCTTGTTGTAAAGTTGACGTAGAAGTCAGTTTTTTCTGACTCGCGCGACAAGGTTCTAACCCTTCCGAGTCCCCCGCACAAGAATCAAAAAAAACATGGGCAGCCCCCTTGCTGCCCAGAGGATCGAGCATGTCCAACCGTGATATTTCCCGGCGCGCCTTCCTGCAAGGCGGCCTGATCGCTGGTGTCGGCGTGACCATGGCGCCGCTTGGCAGCCAGGCATTCGCTGCGCTGATGGAGGAGCGCGTCACCACCTCGCCACAGAAGTGGATGAACCATGACGGCAAGGCGCGCTTTCGCAACGATGCCCTGTCGAAAGTCTGTGGCAGCAAGGTCTTCGCCCGCGATATCCGCGCCAAGGACATGCCCGGCTGGCCTGCGCAGCAGGGCCATGCACTGCTGCTCAAGGCAACCAAGGCCGACCGGATCTATGCCGGCCATGACCTGAGCCTGCTCGGTGCCGACCTGCAGCCAGACCGCGTGGTCACTGCCGCCGACCTGGAGCAGGACGGCATCGTCTGGCCCGAGGCCCATTCGCCCGACCCCCTGCTGCCACCGGGCCAGGTGCCGATGTTCATCGGCCACCCCGTGGCGATTCTGATCTGGCACGACTTCGAGCGCTTCCGCCAGGCCAAGCGCAAGCTGCAGTTCAACGACCAGGCGATCCGCTATGGCGCCCAGGCGCCGCTGTACCAGCGTGACCCCTATGGCAGCTTCCGCTTCGTGCGCGTGGGCGGCGCCACGCCGTTCGACGACGATGAATTCTCCAGCCTGAAGAATTCCATGCTGTTCCCGACCATCCTCAACCGCAAGCCGGTGTGGTCCAAGGCGCCCAACCAGCACGGCGACCTGACCGAGCAGGGCCTGTTCTACGCCAAGCGCATGGCCGAGCAACTGGACAACCCACCCGAGCATTGGCTGCTGTTCGATGAGCGCTACAAGACACCCTCGATCGAACCGGCGGCCCTGGAGCCGGACAACGGCAACGGCTGGTACGACCCGGCCAGCGGCACCCTGCACTTCGTGGTGGCCACCCAGTGCCCGTTCGAAGTGGCGCAGGAATGCGTGCACATGATCAAGCCGTCGCGCTTCGCCCTGAACAACCTGACCCTGCACCCAGGCTACACCGTGGGCTACGGCTCGAAGGACAACAACATCTTCGTGTTCTACGCCGCGGTGGCCGCGCTGTATGGCGCCGGTGTGCCGATTCGCCTGGCCAACGACCGCTACGAGCAGTTCCAGAGCGGCATCAAGCGCCATGCCTTTGACATCCGCTACCAGCTGGCAGTGGACAAGCACGACAACAGCTTCAAGATCTTCCGCGCCGACCTAAGTTGCGACGGCGGCGGGCGCATCAACTACAGCCCGTCGGTGGCGGCGGTGGGCGCCACGGCGGCGCAGTCCATCTACTACATGCCGCAGAACGACCTGTCGGTGACCGCTTACTTTTCCCGAGGCGTGGAGGCGGGCTCCATGCGCGGCTACGGCACCCTGCAGACCATGGCCGCCACCGAAATGATGGTCGATGAGATCGCCGGCCGCCTGGGTGTGGATGCCATCGACCTGCGCCGCGCCAATGCGCTGAAGTCGGGCATGAAGAACACCCAGGGCGCGGTGCCTGCCGGTGCCCTGCGCTTGTACGAAATCCTCGACAAGGCCGCCGCGCACGAGCGCTGGCGCAACCGTGATGCCTATAAACAGCAAGCGGATGCCAAGGACAAGGACCACTGGTATGGCGTTGGCTTTGCCATCTGCCAGAAAGACTTCGGCACAGGCTCCGAAGCGCCGATGGCCAGCATCGAGTTCAGCCGGGACGGGCGCATCAGCCTGCGCCATATCGGCACTGAACTGGGCACTGGCATGTCCACCTCCCAGGCCCTGGTGGTCAGCGACTTCCTTGGCCGTTCGGCGGACGAGGTGAAGACAGCGGTTACCGAATGGCCGGAGCTGCAATTGACCACCAGCGGCAACCCCTACCTGATCAGCCAGGCCGAGCAGGACGCGGCACTGCGCGACCCGCGCTGGGTCGGCAAGCTGGCCTCGCCATCGTCGGCGACCAACTCGGCGTTCTACTTCAGCCACGCCACCCGCGAGGCGGCGCGGGCACTGTTCAACCATGGCCTGTGGCCGGCGGCCATGGCCATCTGGAGCCAAGGGCCCCATGGCGGCCAGGCCAACCCGCTGGTGGTGCGCCGGGAGAACGCGGTGTGGGTCAATGGCGAGCTGACCGGCAACGGCCTGGCGCCGATCCCCTTCGCCCAGCTGGCGCAGAAGGCCCACGACATGGGCCTGGTCACCGGGGTGAGCGTGCACGGCTTCAACCGCTGGAGCTGGGCCGAGGCCGATTTCGTCATCGACGGCGTGCGCGAGCGTTTCCCGCTCGACGCCGTGGCGGTGAAATACGGCGATGGCGCGGTGAATGCCAAGAAGGCGCAGATGAGCAGCCACGGCTACCACCTGCTCGACCGGCAGAACGCGGCCTACCCCGACACCCAGCTGAACAACGCGATGGTCACCTACTACAGCCCGGTGGCGACCCTCGTCGAGGTCAAGGTCAACAAGGGCACCCATGAAGTGCAGGTGCTCAACCACCACAGTTGGGTCGAGTGTGGCCGGGTGCTGGTGCCGGAACTGGTCAAGGGCCAGCTTGAAGGCGGCATCGCCATGGGCATCGGCCACGCGCTGACCGAAGAAATGCCGCTGTACGAAGGCGGGCCCGGGGAGGGCGACTGGAACTTCAACCGCTACCGCCTGCCGCATGCGCGGGACGTGGCGGTGTGGACGCAGACCAGCGAGATCCTGCCACCGCTGTCACCGACCGACCCGTCCAAGGGCATCGCCGAGGTGGTGATGATTCCAATTGTCGGTGCCATCGGCAACGCCGTCGCCCATGCCATCGGCAAGCGCGTGCGCGATCTTCCCATCACCCCAGCCCGTATCAAGGAGGCCCTCAATGGCTAACCGCCCACTGCAACTGACCCTCAATGGTCAACCGGTCGGCCCGGTCGAGATCCCCGACGACCTGGCGATGATCGACTACCTGCACGAACACCAGAACCTGACCGGCTCGCGCCTGGGCTGCGGCCAGGGCATCTGCCACGCCTGCGTGGTGATCGTCGACAACCCCGACGGCACCAGCGAGGAAGTGCGCACGTGCATCACCGGCGCGCTGTACTTCGATGGCAAGCGGGTGCGCACCATCGAAGGCCACGCCAAGGCAGACGATGCCGGTAACCTGGCCCTGAACCCGATCCAGCAGAAGTTCGTCGACCTGTTCGCCTTCCAGTGCAGCTACTGCGCACCGGGCTTCGTCAATGCCGCCACCGTGCTGGTGGAAACCGCCCAGCGCCAGCCGTTGAAGCACAGCGAGGTAGAGGACCGCATCGAGGCGAGCCTGGGCCACCACATCTGCCGTTGCACCGGGTATGTGCGTTACTACGACGCCACGCGCAAGGTGCTCGACGACCTCGGCCTGGTCAAGGAGGGTTGAGCATGGGCTTCGTTCGTAGCGCCTTGGCGCTGGCCTTGGGCCTTGCCGTCGGCGGTTTGGCCCACGCGGCCGATGAGGCACAGGTCAAGCGCGGTGAGTACCTGGCCCGCGCCGCCGACTGCATGGCCTGCCACACCGCCGAGGGCGGCGCGCCGTTCGCCGGCGGCCTGCCGATCCATTCGCCGTTCGGCACCATCTATGGCAGCAACATTACCCCGGACAAGCAATACGGCATCGGCAACTACAGCAGCGATGAGTTCTTCGCCGCGGTCACCGAGGGCAAGCGCAAGGACGGCGCCAACCTCTACCCGGCCATGCCCTACACCTCGTACCACCTGATCACCCGCGAGGACTCGGATGCGATTCTCGCCTACCTGATGACCGTGCCGCCGATCAACCGCCCGGCGCCGCAAACCGCACTGAGCTTCCCATTCAACGTGCGCCTGGGGCTGACCGGCTGGAACCTGCTCTACGGCAAGCGCGTGCAGTTGCAGCCCACCGAGGGCAAGAGCCCGGCCTGGCAGCGCGGCCAGTACCTGGTGGAAGTGATGGGCCACTGCGGCGAGTGCCACACCCCGCGCAACCCCATTGGCGCGCTGCAGCAAGACCTGCGCCTGAGCGGCGGCCTGCTGGGCGGTTACCTGGCGCCGAGCCTGCTGGCCCAGGACCTGGCCGAGCGCGGCTGGACCCAACCGGACCTGACCACCTTCCTCAAGCACGGCATCAGTGCCCAGGGCAGCATGTTCAACGAGATGTACCCGGTGGTGCACCACAGCACCCAGCACCTGCAGGATACAGACCTTTCGGCCATGGCCACCTATTTGCTGGGCGACCAACCGCCGCCGGCGAAGGCGCTTGCGCAAGTTACGCTTGAGCAGATGAGCGACAGCGCCAAACGCGGCCACCAGCAGTACCTCAACGTCTGCGCCGGTTGCCATGGTGTGGACGGCGAGGGCAAGCCGCATATCGCCGTGGCCATGCGTGGCAATACCGTGCTGCGCCAGGGTGACTCGCGCAACCTGGTCAAGGCCATTCGCGATGGCATTCGCGAGCAGCAGTTCACCGGTTTTGAGCGCATGCAGCCGATGCCGGGCTTTGCCGACAAGCTCGACGACCAGCAAGTGACGGACATGGTCAACTACCTGCGCCAGGCCTGGGGTGGATTGCCCGGCGACCTGACCGTACAGCAGCTCGCCGAGCTGAAGGCGGAGTAAGCCGTGCAGCATCTCGATCTCCAGGTGATTCGCCAGGCCCTGCAGTGGTCGTGCACTGGGCAGCGGGTGTGGTTGTGCACGGTGCTTGCCACCTACGGCTCGGCGCCCCGTGCGCCGGGCGCGATGCTGGCGGTGAACGCCAGCGGCCAGTGGTTGGGGTCGTTGTCCGGTGGCTGCGTGGAGGACGACTTTCTCGAGCGTGTGGCCCGCGGCGAGTTCGCCGAGCCGGTGGCCATCGTGCGCTACGGCGATGGCACGGATCCGCGCTCCAGCATCCGCCTGCCCTGTGGCGGCGTGCTGGAGGTGCTGGTGGAGAACCTGGCGGCCGGGTGCGAGGTGCAGGCGCACCTGCGCGAGCTGGAAGGCGCCCTGCGTGGCCAGCGCCGGCTGCTGCGCGAGGTGCGCCTGCCCCAGGGCACCTGGCTGCTGGCTGACGACCCGGTACAAGGCCCGCGCGTCGAGCGTGAGGGCAACCGCGTGCGCTTGCGCATCGGTGCCGCCCAGCGCTTGCTGCTGGCCGGCTATTCCAGCGTGGCGCATTTTTGCGCCGAGTTCGGCAAGGGCATGGGCTTTGAAGTCATCCTCTGCGACCCGCGTGAAGAGGTGCTTGAAGGCGTGGTGCTGGACGGCATCGAGGTGCGCCGTGAGCTGCCCTCGGAATTCATCGCCAATGGCGGTTGCCATGCCGACACGGCGGTGGTTGCATTGACCCACGACCCGAAAATCGATGACCTGGCCATGCTGGAAGCGGTGCGCACCGATGCGTTCTACATAGGGGTGATGGGCTCCAAGGCCACCTCCGACAAACGCCGTGAGCGCTTGCAGCGCATTGGCGGCCTGGGCTACGACGCGCTGGCGCGCATTCATGCCCCGATTGGCTTGAACCTGGGGAGCAAGACCCCGGCCGAGATCGCCCTGGCGGTGCTGGCCGATATCCTGCGCCTGCGCAACGGCATCGGGCGGTCGGCGCTGTGAGCGTGGTCGCGCTGGTGCTGGCGGCCGGGCGTGGGGTGCGCTTCGGTGCCGACAAGCGCCGGGCGATCTTGGCCGATGGCCGCAGCTTGCTGGCGCACAGCGTGGCGCGGGCGCAGGCGGTGTTCGCGGATGTGCGGGTGGTGCTGCGTGAAGGGGAGCGCGGCGAGGATTTTGGCCTGCCGGGTGATTGCCGGGTCATCGTCAGCCCGGATGCCGCGTTGGGCATGGGCCACAGCCTGGCAGCCGGGGCCGGTTCACTGCTCGACAGCCAGGCGCAGGCCGTGGCGATCATGCTGGGCGACATGCCGTGGATCGAGCTGGCGACCTTGCAGCGCCTGGCCGAGGCTGCCTCGCCGGCGACCATCGTTTTGCCGCGGCATGCGGGACAGCAAGGGCATCCGGTGATGTTCGGGCGAGATTTCTGGCCGGCGTTGGTGGCGTTGCGCGGGGATGCAGGGGCGCGATCGGTGGTGCAGGCGCACCGGGATTGCTGTGTGGTCGTCGAGGTTGGAGATTCGGGCGTGGTGCGGGACGTGGATACGCCGCAAGGGTTGGGGTAGGGCCGGGTGCTTGCCTCGGCATTTTCAGCGCCTGCGAAACCGAGCGCCGCCCGCGCGGCGCTTCGCGAGCTGCGCTCGCTCCTACGTCTGTTTCGGGCCAGTAACGCCTGTGAAAGGCGCGCGCGACCGCCTTGTTTGTAGGGCGCGATATCGTGCCATGCGCCAAGGCATTCGCGCACAAATGCCCCAGGATTCACTGGCCCGAAACGAACGTAGGAGCGAGCGCAGCTCGCGAAGCGCCGCGCGGGCGGCGCTCGATCTCTCAGGCGCTAAAAATGCCAAGGCAAGCCCCGGCCCCCCATCAAAAAGGTCCATAATCCCCCCTTAATCCACCCAAGGTGCAATACCCTCCACACCATCCGGGGAGCTCCCACCATGCACGTTCTGCTCTGCGAGGACGACGACCTGATCGCCAGCGGCATCTGCGCAGGCCTTACCGCCCAGGGCCTGACCGTCGACCGCGTGGCCAATGCCGCCAGCGCCCGGGCGTTGCTGCAGGCAGCGCAGTTCGATGTGATGATCCTCGACCTCGGCCTGCCCGACGAAGACGGCCTCAAGCTGCTACGCCGCCTGCGCCAGCAAGGCGAAACGCTACCGGTGTTGGTGCTGACCGCACGGGATGCGGTCACCGACCGGGTCGACGGCCTGCAGGCCGGCGCCGACGACTACCTGCTCAAGCCCTTCGACCTGCGCGAGCTGGCGGCGCGCCTGCACACCTTGCTGCGCCGGGTGGCCGGGCGGGCGGTGAATGCCATCGAGCATGGCCCGCTGCGCTACGACCCCAGCAGCTGCGAAGCCACCCTGGCCGGCCAGCCGGTCGACCTGTCGCGGCGCGAACAGGCGCTGCTCCAGGCACTGTTGCAGAACCCTGGGCGAGTGCTGTCCAGCGAGCAGCTCAAAGATTGCGTGTACGGCTTCAGCGACGAAGTGGAGAGCAACGCCCTGAACGTGCACATTCACCACCTGCGGCGCAAACTCGGCAACAGCATCGTCGAAACCGTACGTGGCCTGGGCTACCGCCTGGGCCCTGCGCAGGCCCCGGGTGAGGCTGCGTCATGAGCCTGCGGGTACGCCTGAGCCTGATCCTGGGCAGCGCCTTCATCATTATCTGGGTGTTGGCCGCCGCCTGGATGCTGCGCGACCTGCGCCAGCAGATGATGTTCTCTCTCGACCAGCGCCTGGTCGCCTCGGCGCGCATGGTTGCCGGGTTGGTCGACCAGCTTCCCCAACCGCTGGCCGCCAAGGGCGAAAGCGCCCATTTTTCCGCCGACCAGCTCAGCGTGCCGGACGGCATGGCCTGCCAGGTCAGTTCGCTGCGTGGCGAAATTCTGGCCAGCAACCACAAGCATGACGGCGCCATGGACGACCAGCGCAGCGGCTTCCGTGACCAGACCATCGATGGTGCGTTGTGGCGCACCTTCACCTACAGCCACCACGATGTGCGCATCACCACCGCCGACCGCCATATGGAGCGTGAAGCGCTCAACCAGTCGATTCTGCTGGCCGCTTCGGCGCCGGTGCTGATGGCCCTGCTCGGTAGCCTGGGGCTGCTGTGGATCGGCCTGGGCAAGGGCCTGGAACCGCTCAACCGCATGCGCGATGCCCTGCGCAAGCGGCGTGCCGACAGCGTGGAACCCTTGCAGGTGGCGGGCCTGCCCAGCGAACTGCAACCGCTGCTCGATACCCAGAACCAGCTGTTCCTGCGCATCGCCCAAACCATCGAGCGCGAGCGCCGCCTCACCGATGACGCCGCCCACGAACTGCGCAGCCCGTTGACCGCAATCAAAACCCACCTGCAGGTGGCGCGCATGACCGACGGCGCCGTGCGCGAGCAGGCCCTGGAACACGCCGAACAGGGCGCCGACCGCATGCACCGCACCTTGGAGCAATTGCTGATGCTGGCCCGGGTCGAGGGCAGCCTGTCGTTCGACGACGGCGTGCAGTGCAGCGCCGAGCAGGTGGCCCGCCAGGCCATGCAGGATGCCGGCGGCGGTGATAACCGGCGTATCGTGCTGCGCCTGCCCGAAGACGCCACGCGCATCTACCTGGGCATGCCGGCGCCGTTGGCGGTGGCGGCCCTGCGCAACCTGCTGGACAACGCCCTGCGCCATGGCGGCGATACCGAGGTGGAGCTGGCGGTGCAGTTGGCAGACGGGCAGGTCGGGTTCATGGTGCGTGACCATGGGCCGGGGATTGCCGAGGGCGACCTGCAGCACCTGACCGAACGCTTCTGGCGCCATGGCCAGAGTGGCGGCTGCGGGCTGGGGTTGGCGATCGTCCAGGCGATCGTGCAGCGTTGTGCTGGCAGTTTGCGGTTTGACAGCCGTAGCGATGGGTTGCGGGTGGTGTTGCAAGTGCCGGCGCGGTCGGTGGGTTGATCTTTGTTGCCTGTGCCGGCCCTTTCGCTTGTAGGAGCGGGCTTGCCCCGAGAAAGGGCCGACACAGGTGACGGAAAAATCCCACAATAACGGCTAAATCCTCCCCGCACCCAAGCGTTTCCCAAGCGATAACTGCCCATTCGCTTGTTTGCGAGGATTCACCCATGTCCACCGCTTCCAGCCTTGCCCAGGTCCCACCGGCCAGTGCGCCGCAGCCTTTGTATACCTTCACCGACTCGCCGCTGCTGCAACGCCAGCAGCAGCAGGAGTCCAACGCCCGCAGCTACCCTCGGCGCATCCCGCTGGCGCTCAAGCGCGCCCGTGGTATTCATGTCGAGGATGTCGAAGGCCGCCAGTTCATCGACTGCCTGGCCGGCGCCGGCACCCTGGCCCTGGGGCACAATCACCCGGTGGTGATCGAAGCGATCCAGCGCGTGCTGGCCGACGAGTTGCCCCTGCACACCCTGGACCTCACCACCCCGGTCAAGGACCGCTTCGTCCAGGACCTGTTCGGCATCCTGCCCGAGGCCCTGCGCCGCGAGGCCAAGGTGCAGTTTTGCGGCCCCACCGGCACCGACGCCGTGGAAGCCGCGCTCAAGCTGGTGCGCGGCGCCACCGGGCGCAGCACTGTGCTGGCATTCCACGGCGCCTACCATGGCATGAGCCAGGGTGCCCTGAGCCTGATGGGCAGCCACGGCCCCAAGCAACCGCTGGGCGCGTTGCTGAGCAGCGGCGTGCAGTTCATGCCATACCCCTACGATTACCGTTGCCCGTTCGGCCTGGGTGGTGAAGCCGGGGTCAAGGCCAACCTGCATTACCTGGAAAACCTGCTGCTCGACCCAGAGAGCGGCGTGCCGCTGCCGGCGGCGGTGATCCTTGAAGTGGTGCAGGGCGAGGGCGGGGTGATTCCGGCCGACATCGAATGGCTCAAAGGTGTACGACGCATCACCGAGCAGGCGGGTGTGGCGCTGATCGTCGACGAAATCCAAAGCGGCTTTGCTCGCACCGGGCGCATGTTCGCCTTCGAGCACGCGGGCATCGTGCCGGATGTGGTAACCCTGTCCAAGGCCATCGGCGGCAGCCTGCCGCTGTCGGTGGTGGTGTACCGCGACTGGCTCGACACCTGGAAGCCGGGCGCCCATGCCGGCACCTTCCGTGGCAACCAGATGGCCATGGCGGCAGGTTCGGCGGTGATCAACTACCTGGTCGAGCACCGCCTTGCCGATCACGCCGAGGCCATGGGGCAGCGCCTGCGTGGGCACCTGCAGCGGCTGCAACAGGACTACCCGCAGTTGGGCGATATCCGCGGCCGCGGCCTGATGCTCGGGGTGGAGTTGGTCGACCCGCAAGGCGCGCGCGATGCTCAAGGGCACCCCCCGGCCAACCGTGAACTGGCGCCGAAGGTGCAGCGTGAATGCCTCAAGCGCGGCCTGATTCTGGAACTCGGTGGCCGCCATGGGGCGGTGGTGCGCTTCCTGCCGCCGCTGATCATCAGCGCCGAGCAGGTCGACGAGGTTGCCCAGCGCTTTGCCGAAGCGGTGGCGGCGGCGGTCTGATGAAGCCGGGGGCCGCTTGGCGGCCCCCATTTTGGGCAGGCCCGTCGAGGCGCCTTGCCGTTACTCGAATGAGCGCCCGGCCCGCCAGTAGCCCATCAGTGTCAGGCACTCGCGCGGTAACCCGCGTTCCTTGATCAGGTAACGGCGAATCTCCATCACCGTTGCCGACTCCCCCGCGACCCAGGCATGGAACAGGCTGCCGGCAGCGCTGGCCTGCTCCCAGAGAATGCGCGTGTCGATATCCACGTCTTCCAGCCGCACGGCTGTGTCGGCCTGCCCCTGGGGCAGGCTGGCCAGTTCCCGCGCGGCATGCTGCATGGCCTGGCCCTGCTCGCACTGCAGCAGGTCGCGCGGCAACCAGTGCAGGCGGGTGGCAGGGCTGTGGCGCAAGGCCAGGCAGTCGCTTTCCAGCGGCACCTCGACAAAGGCCTCCACGGCCAGGCCCGGTTGGCTGTCGGCCAGTTGTTCAAGAATTCCGGCAATCGCCGGCAGCGCGGTTTCGTCCCCCATCAGCAGCACGTTGCGCACGCCTTTTGGCGGTTTCCACTCGTAGCCGCCAGGGTCGCCGGCATACGCAAGGTTCGGCGCGATCATCTGCAGGCGGTCACCGACCTGCGCCAGGCTCGCCCAGGCCGACGCCGGGCCATTGACGCCATGCAGCACGAAGTCCACATCGACCTCCAGCGCTTCGCGGCGCAAGGCGCGTATGGTGTAGGTGCGCATGGGTGGGCGTTGTGCGCTGGGCAGGGCACTGTGGGCTGCCTTCCAGTGGAGATCGTTGGGCAGGATGGGCAGCGAGCCATCAGGTGCTGGGAAGAACAGCTTGACCCGTTGGTCCGGCGCCAAGGTGTTCATCGCGGCCACATCCGGGCCGCTGAACACCAGGCGCGTCAACGACGGCGAAAGGCGG
Source organism: Pantoea sp. Tr-811 (assembly GCF_011752535.1). Classification (NCBI taxonomy): domain Bacteria; kingdom Pseudomonadati; phylum Pseudomonadota; class Gammaproteobacteria; order Enterobacterales; family Erwiniaceae; genus Pantoea; species Pantoea sp. Tr-811. Next base: position 154,016 of record NZ_VWXJ01000007.1, on the reverse strand, counting down.
ATGCGTGCTTTGAGTTGCAGGTCGAACAGGCGATAGGCGCTGGACATGCGAGGGTCCTTTTGCAGGGCGGCTTTCTCGGTAGACGAGCCGCCGCCCTGGCAAATTAGCGCCTGCTGCCCAGGTGCTTACCAGCCGCGCCCGGAATTGACCCAGAAATTCACCGACAGCGAGGTGGACACCGACTCCACCTGGTGGAACCAGCCCTCGGGCAGGAACAGCAGGTCGCCTGCTTGCAGCACTACGCGCAGGAACGGCACCTGGCGCGCTGCCGGGAAGCGTTGGTAGTCCGGGGCGTCGGGGTTGAAGTCGCAGCCATCGAGGCCGCCCTTGGGGCTGGTCGACCAGGTGCCCAGCGCCGGCCGGTGGTGCGGCGCGGCGAGGATGAACGACTTCTGCCCCCACACCTGGGCGAACAGGTTGTCGGCGTCATCACGGTGCAGCGGCGTGAGGGTGCCCTTGGGGCCGATCCAGATGCGCGGGGCAATGAACTTCTCGCGGTCGAAATACGGGGGATGGCGGATCAGCGTCAGCAGCTTCTCCGGCACGATGTTGTTACCCATGTAGGCCGGGGTTTCGCCGGGCTTGGCCGGGGTGTCCAACGAGGCGATGAACTCGGCCATGGAGGTGGAGCGAAAGTCGCGGTCGGTGGAGAAGGTCTTCTTCACGTAGTCGCCGTGCCGGGTGATGCCCTGCAATTCGGCGAAATGCTCAAGCGAGGCCTGGCGGCCCATGGTGAACAGCGGCCAGTCCTGCAAGGCATCGCTGATCACCACTGGCGTGCCGTGCTCCAGATAGTCGCGCTGAAAACGCGCCAACGGCATGTCGGCGCGGGCAATGCGCGGCACTTCGCGCGGTGCCGGTTGCGCGGCTGAAACCCGTTCGCTCAGGCGCGCCGGGGTTGGGTAGCGCTGGTTCATCGACACTTTGGTGGCTGCTGCGCCGCGCCGGGCATTGCTGATGATCTGCGGCAGCAGCGTGGCCAGGCCCATGTTGCCGGTGATTTTCAGGCGGGCGCTGGCGAACAGTTCCTCGACATTGGCGGTGCCGCCCATGATGCCGAGAAAGTCCCGCTCGGCCACTTCAATGGTGACGTCCGGGGTGCTGTGCCGGCCGCTGCCGGTGTGGCTGCTGTCGCCTACCTGCGACCAGAAAGCGCGGCCGGGGCCGAAGTCGAACTGAAACACGCCTTCGATGCCGACGGCATGGGCGTTGGCGAACAGTTTGCTGAGAATGCTCTGAAGGTCCACGGTCAAGCCTCGTCGGTCTTCCATTGTGCAGGGTTAACGAACACCGGCCGTGCCGATTTACCGCGTGCGTGGCTAATTTTCCGGGCCCTGGCTACGTCCCGTAGAAAAGACGGGCACACGCCCACGCGGGCGTAGGCGCGTACCTCTCACTGCAAGCAAGGATTCACTATGGCACTGCACCCCGATCTGGCGGCATTTCTGGAACTGGTCGAATTCGGCCGGCTCACCGGCCGCAGCCTGCCCATGCACATGATGGACGTTGCCCAGGCGCGGGCGGAGTTCGCTGCCAGTTCGCAAGTGCTCGACCCCAGCCCGCCCGGAGCTGTGGACACCCAGGCGTTGCAGTTCACGGCGCGCGACGGCGCCAGCCTGGCTGCACGCTTGTATCGCCAGGCGCCGGCGGGCGATGCCTTGCAGCCGGTGATTTTCTACCTGCATGGCGGTGGCTATGTCGTTGGCAGCCTTGAGTCGCATGATTCGGTGTGCCGGCGGCTGGCCTCGATGGGCGGCTTTGCGGTAGTGGCGGCGGATTATCGGCTGGCGCCGGAGCAGCCGTTCCCGGTGGCGCTGAACGATGTGTTGGATGCCGCCAACGGGCTGGCCGAGCGGGCCGCCGAGCTGGGCCTGGACAACCGTCGGGTGGTGTTTGCCGGTGACAGCGTTGGCGCGAGCCTGGCGGCGGTGCTGGCGATCACCGCCTGTGAGGAACCGGCCGCGCTGGCGATCAAGCCGGTGGCCCAGTTGCTGTTCTACCCGGTCACCGATATTTCCTGCCAGCGCGAGTCCCATCGCCGCCATGGCGAGGGCTACCTGCTGGAAACACCGACCCTGGAATGGTTCTACCAGCATTACGCACCTGAGCCTGCGCAGCGGCTCGATTGGCGTGCATCGCCTTTGCTGGCGAAGGTAAGCGGGCCTTTGGCGCCGGCCTACCTGGCGGTTGCCGAGTACGACCCGTTGCATGACGAAGGCATGGCCTATGCCAAGTGGCTGCAGGCCAGCGGTACCCAGGTGACGTGCCAGCGCCTGGAAGGGCTGACACATGACTTCCTGCGGATGTCGGGCATCGTTGGCCAGGTCGAGGACATCTACCGGGAGGTTGCCACCTGGCTGCACGCACGGGTGTGAGCCAGGGCGACGCCAGCCCGGGCTCAGGCGCCCGGGCGGCGGCGCAGCGTTTGCACAAGCCGGTCGACTTCGGCCTCCGTGTTCAGCAGCCCCGGTGCTGCGCGCACCACGGGGCCGGCATCGCGTGACACCGCATCGACGACGATACGCTGGGCATTGAGGTAGCGGGACACGTCGTCGGAGTCCTGGCCGTCGACCCGGAAGAAGCAGAAGCCTGCACTGTAGCGGGGGCTGGGCGGGGTTACCAGCTGCACGCCGGGCATGCCGGCGAGCTGATCCTTGAGGTAGCTGTTAAGGCCATGGATGCGTGCCTGGATCGCCGCCTTGCCCGTTTGCAGGTGAAGCTCGAACGCTTTGCCCAGGGCCCAGCGGTGCTCGAAGGCATGGTAGCCGCCCGGCGTCATGCTGGTGGCGAAGTCTTCGTTTTCAGAGAAGGTGGCGATGCTCGGGTTCAGCTGGCCGAGGTCGCTGGAAGCGGCGCAGATGATGCCTGTGCCGCGTGGGCCGAACATCCACTTGTGCGTGCCGGAGATGAAGTAGTCGCAGTTGAGGTCGGCGAAACGCATATCCTCGACGCCAAACCCGTGCACGCCATCGATGACGTAGACAATACGCTCGTGCTCGGCGCGCTGGCGGTTGACCTCGCGCACCAGGGCACCGATTTCCCCGACGGGCAGCTTCACCCCGCTGCCCGAGTGCACCCAGGTCATCCCCAGTACCCGGGTGTTGGGTTGGATGGCGGCGGCGAGGGTGCTCAGCACCTGGTCGGTACTGACCAGCCAGGGTTGTTCGAACAGCCGCAGCCTGCGCACGGCGATGCCATCGCGCTGGGTACGAAAGTTCATGGTCTGGCGCGCGGCATAGTGCTCGTGCACGGTGCTGAGAATTTCCTGGCCGGGGGCGATCTTCAGCCCGCCGTAGATTAGCCCCAGCCCCTCGGTGGTGCTGCCAGTGAGGGCGATCTGCCGAGGGTTCACCTCCAGGTAGCGCGCTGCTGACTCGCGCACGGCCGCCTCGTGTTTCCATTCCGAGTGGGTGTCCCAGTCGACCAGGCGTGCAGGGTGGCGGTCGAACGAGGCCCGGATGGCCTCGATCGCATCGCGTACCGGTTTGGGGTGGGAGGTGATGAGGAAGTTGGCGAAGTGCGCGTAGTTGGCGTCCAGTTCGAACAGCTTGCGAAAGGCCGCCCAGTCGCCGCTGCCGGCCGGTGGTGGCGACACGGCCTGGGCGCTTGCTGCCAACGGGTAGCCCAGCGGCAGGCTGGCGGCCAGCAGCCCGGCCTGCTTGAGAAAGGTACGGCGGTCGGTCATCGCGGGGCTCGTGTCAGCGGGATGAGGTGGTGGCCGGGTGGGCATCGGCTTGCACCTGTTGCCACACGCGCAGGAAATTGCCGCCCCAGAGCTTGCCGATATCGGCCTCCGAGTAGCCGCGGCTGATCAGCTCGGCGGTCACGTTGCGTGCTTCGCTGGCGTCATGCCAGCCCTCGATGCCGCCGCCTTCGTTGAAGTCGGAACTCAGGCCGACATGGTCGATGCCGACCTTGCGCACGGTGTAGTCGATGGCATCGCCGTAGTCCTTGAGGGTGGCGGGGGGCTCCTGGTCGAGGATGCCGTAGAGCTGGTTGGCGTACTGGCCGACCTTCTGTTCAGGCCAGCCGGCGATCACCGGGTCACCCGGCATCAGGGCATAGTTCAGGTTGGCCAGCGGCGGCAGGCTGTATTGCGCGCGCAGGGCGTTGAGCTTGTCCTGGGTGCCCTGGCTGAGCGGTTTGAGGTAGGTGGAGAAGGCCACCAGTTGAATCACCCCGCCCGAGTCCTTGATCAGCTGCATTTCCTTGTCGGACAGGTTGCGCGCGATGTCGACCATGGCCCTTGGCGCCGAGTGCGAGGCCACCACCGGTGCGCGGCTGAGCTGCACGGCCTGGGTCAGCGCCTTGGTGGACATCTGCGACACATCGATGATCACCCCCAGGTCATTGAGCCTTTGCACGGCCCGCTTGCCGATCGGCGACAGGCCGTCCAGGGCGTCGACGGTGTCGTTGAAGAACGGCAAGGGGCGCGAGGAATCGGCCCAGCTGTTGTTGCCGACATAGCTGAAGCCGAACATGCGCACACCGCGTGCAGCCCAGCGGTCGAGCTGGTCGAGGTCGTCGCCCAGGGCGTAGGCGTTGAGCATGCTGAGGAACACCGCAAACTTCCCTTCGCCGTGCAGGCGCCGCATGTCTTGCGGGGTGTAGGCGATGGCAACTTGTTCGGGGAAGTCGCGGACCATGGCGCTGATGGCGCTGTAGCGAACTTCCTGGGTGTGCTTGGCGGCCTCGACGAAACCTGCGGTAGGCCGGTGCGGGCCATCGTCGCCGGTCCAGGATTCCGGCCAGGCAAAGATCGTCAGCGCGGCGCCGGACAGGCGCCCGCGTGCGGCCTTGGCCAGGTCGAAACGGCCATTGCCGTCCTTGTCCGCTTCGCTGCCTTCGGTGCCGAAGGTCAGTGGCAGGGTGACATGGCTGTCGAACGAGATGATCCGTTCCTGCAGGTCCTGGGCCTGGCGCACCACGTCCCTGGGGTAGCCGCCAGGGGTCAGCAAGTAGTACCAGGCAGCAAACCCGGCGCCTGCGGTCACGGCCGCGGCCAGGCTGATGTACAGGGCTTTTTTCCAGCGTGGTGTCGTCATCTTGGTCTCAGTAGGTTCACCGTCGAAGGATGGGCGCAGAGGCCACCGCTACCAGCAGGGAACGAGCACCGCTGGCGGAAATTTAGCCTGTGGGGTGCACGGCGCAGGGCGGTTCGGCTGTGCTGCTGGCGGTAAATTTTGCTGGGCGGGCAACGTTTTAGCCTTGGACGGGCCGTGCCCCATGGCCGCTTTGAATGCACAGGTAGTTGCAATGACGATTTCTCGACGCGGGTTCATCGCCGGTGTGGCACTGACGGGTGTGGTGGTGCCGGGCGCGCTGTACATGCAGCGCCAGCGGGCCGCCGCCGAAGAATTCCCGGAGACCCCTGGCGAGGCCGTCGTCGAATTGGCCGATACCTCGCACCGGCAGTTGGGCGACACCCTGCGCGGGGTTTGGCGCTGGACCTTGCAGGGCAAGGATGCCGGCTTGCCGGGCTTGCCAGCCGGCGAGCTGGAACTGTTTCTGGATGTTGCCCCCAGTGGTCGCGGGTTGCGCGGCTACCTCGATACGCCAGAGCGCCTGCGCGCCGAACAGGAGCCGCGCTACCGGGTGGTGGGCGACCTGTTGGCCGACACGCTTGCCCGCACCCCCGGCACTGTGCGTTGGCGCCTGGTGTCGACGCAGCCGGGTGATACACAGGCGCAGTTCGAGTGCCATGTGGTACTCGACCAGGTCTGGGGGCGCTTCGGCAATGCCGGCCCGGCCACCCTCAACGGGCGGATCGCCCGGCTCGACCGGCCGTTGACCCTGCCAATCGAGGACAACCAGTTCCTGGCACTGAAGCGGACGTTCCCCGAGGCCCGCGAGCGCACCCCGTTGTCGCCGGCCTTGCTGGCCTGGCTGGTTGCGCCGGAACATCGCCTGTTCCATCAGCTCTGGCATGCCTCGCGTGACAAATGGCACAAGCTCGACGAAGACAAGCACAACGCCTTGCGTGGCCTTGGCTGGCAGCCTGGGCCGCGTGAGCGTGAACGCGATGCGCGTGGTCGGCACAAGGACCGCAACGGCTCGGGCGAGGACTTCTTCTTCATGCATCGGCACATGCTTGGCAGTGCCCGTGCCCTGCAAGCGCTGCCGTCATGGTCGCGCTTCCCGTTGCCGCAGCCGGAGCTGGAGCGCGACCGCGCGGGTTTTGCCCGCTATTTCGACAACCACGACGGTAACGCCTTGCCCCCCACCTGGCTGGCGCAGGGGGATGCGGATTACACCCAGTGGGTGCGTGACATCAAGGACCCCGACACCTTTCATGGCAACTTCCAGGTGTGGGAGTCACGGTATACCGACCCGGACTACCTGAGCCGGTTGACCCTCGGGCAGTTTGGCTCGGAGGTGGAACTGGGCCTGCACGATTGGCTGCACATGCGCTGGGCATCGGTGCCACGTGACCCTTCCAATGGCATGCCGGTGCCAACGGCGCGCTCCCCCGATGATTTCGCCGCACGCTGGTTCGAGCCGGCCAACGACTTTCTCGGCGACCCGTTCTCGTCCCACGTCAACCCGGTGTTCTGGCATTTCCACGGTTGGATCGATGACCGCATCGAAGACTGGTTCCGTGCCCATGAGCGGGTTCACCCCGGTGAGGTGCGGCGCCTGGAGGTCAATGGCGTGCAGTGGTTCGCGCCTGGGCGGTGGGTGGAGGTGGCCGACCCGTGGCTGGGGCCCGATACCCACGGCTGCTCGACGGTGCCCGGCCTGCGGCCTGGGCGCAGTGTCGAGATGGACCCGGAAACCATGAAGCTGGCACTGCGTATCATCTACAGCCAGGAGGAGCTGTTCGCCAAGCTGCAGCCCAAGGTGCCCAGACGGCCCTGGTACGCACGCAACCTCAAGGTGGCGCGCCGCTAGCGCCGAAACCTGCCAAGGGCTGCGCAAGCAGCCCTTGGCGTTTCAGGCGCCGCTAGCCAGTTGCGGCGCCTGCCAGCCGCCGCCCAATGCCTTGTACAGCGCCACGCTGCCCTGCAGGCGGGCCAGGCGCAGTTGCACCTGCCGGTCCTGGGCAAGGTACAGGGTGCGCTGGGTTTCCAGCACGCTCAGCAAGGTTTCGGCACCGGCGCCGTAGCGCTGCTGGGCCAGCTCGAAGGCCAGCCGTGCCTGTTCCACTTCCTGGTCCTGCCAGCTGCGCTGGCGCTCCACGCCGTGAATGGCGTTAAGGGCTTTCTCGACGTCGGCAAAGCCTGCCAGGATGCTGCTGCGGTAGGTTTCCAGCAACTCGTCCTGTTCGGCTTCGGCCAGGGCATATGCGGCGCGTAAACGGCCGTTGTTGAAAATCGGCGCCACCAGGCCGGAGGTCAAGGTGTAGTAGCTGCTGTCGAACACGTCGGCGAAGGTATTGGCGCCGACACCGAGGTTGGCGCCAAGTACCAGCTTGGGCAGCATGGCTGCCCTGGCCACCTGCACGTTGGCGCTGGCAGCTGCCAGGCGCGCCTCTGCGGCGGCGATGTCGGGTCGCCGCGCCAGCAGTTCGCTGGGCAGGCCGCTGTCGATGCGCGGCCATTGTACGGCGGCGAGTGTTTCGTGGCTGGCAGGCAGGCTTTGCACCGGGGCGCCGAGCAGCGTGGCCAGGGTGACCTGGCTGTCCTGCCATTGCTGTTCGAGCAGCGGTACCTGGCGCTCCTGGGCGGCCACCAGGCTGCGTTGCTGGGCCAGTTCCAGGCGCGTGGCGGAACCCGCACGCTGGCGTGTCTCGACCAGCTTCAGCACGTCCTGGGCGTTGCGCAGGTTCAGCCGTGCGATGCGCAGTTGTTCCTGCAGGGCCAGGCCTTGCAGGTAGCTGTCGGCCACCGCGCTGAACAGGGTCAGCTCCACGGTCTGGCGGTCGAAGCGGCTGGCGTCGAGGGCATGCAGGGCGCTTGCCCGGGCCGCCCGCAAACCGCCCCAGAAGTCGAGTTCGTAGCTGGCGGTCAATTGCATGCCGAATGACGTGCTGGTCGGGGTTTGCCGGCTGACGTCCAGCTGGTCGTAGCCGTCGCCGTGCAGCAGGCGCTGGCGGCTGCCGTCCAGGCCGAACTGCAGCTCCGGCAGCAAGGGCGCGCCGGCCATCACCGAACGGGCCTGGGCCTGGCGTACCCGCGCCGTGGCGGCGGCCAGGTCGTGGGCGTCATGCCGGGCACGCTCGATCAACTGCTCAAGTTCAGGGCTTGCGAATTCACGCCACCACTGGTCCGAGGGCAGGGTGGCCTGGGTTTGGGCGATGTCCCCTTGCCAGCGCGCAGGGGCATCGATGCCGCTGGCGGGGGTAGGGGGCAGGCTGCAGGCGGCGAGGGCCAGGTACAGGGACAACAGGCTGAGGCGACTTGGCAGTGTCATGGATTATTCGCTGGTAAGGGCTTTGACCGGATCGAGTCGGGCGGCTTTGCGTGCCGGCATGAAGCCGAACACGATGCCGGTGGCGACAGCGCAGGCGAAGGCGCCGAGCATGGCCGGCAGGGCGAAGGCCACTGCCACCTTGGCCAGCATCAGCCCGGCACCGACGGCCAGTGCCAGGCCGATGCCGGCCAGGCCGCCGACCATCGACAGCATCACCGCCTCGCTGAGAAATTGCCGCAGGATGTCGCGCTGGCGAGCCCCGGTGGCCATGCGGATGCCGATTTCACGGGTGCGTTCGCGCACGGTCATGAGCATGATGTTCATCACGCCGATGCCGCCCACCAGCAGCGAGATCGCAGCGATGGCGCCAAGCATCAGCGACAGGCTGTTCTGGGTGTGGGCCTCGGCCTGGATCAGCGCGGCGTCGTTGGTCAGCTCGAAGTCGCGCCGGCCCTGGTGGCGTTGCAGCAGCAAGTGGTCGATGGCCGCTTCGGTTTCCTTGACCCGGGCCGAGTCCAGCGCAGCCACGGTGATGTAGTCCGGGTCGCGCTGGCCAAACAGGCGGGTCGCGGCGGCCGAGTAGGGCACCGCGATGCGCCCGTCGCTGTCCTGGTCGCCGGAGCTTGCGCCTTTGCCAGCCAGCACGCCGACGACCTGGAAGGGCACGTTGCCGATCAGGATGTACTGGCCGATCGGGTCCTGGGTGGGGTCGAGCATCTTGTCCCGCACCTTCTGGCCGATCACCGCCACGGCTGCACCGTTGGCATCGTCGGCGTCGGTGAAGAATGCGCCTTCGACGGCGGGCCAGTTGAAAATTTCCGGGAACCAGGTGTTGTTGCCGCCCACGTAGAAGCGCTGGCCGTTGTTGCCATGGCGCACCATGGTCTTCGCGCCGATGATCGGCATGATGTGCTTGACCTGTGGCAGTTGGCCAATGGCGGCGACATCGTCGAGGCTGATGGTGCCGGCCGGCTCGCCGAGTGAAGCGGGCTTGCCGTTGAGGAACAGGATATTGGAGCCAAACGCCGCCATCTGCGCCATGACCTGGCGCTTGCTGCCTTCGCCCACGGCCAGCATGACCACGACCGAAGCAACGCCGATGATGATGCCGAGCAGGGTCAGGGCCGTGCGAAAGCGGTTCACCCACATCACGCGCCAGGCGGCCTGCAAGGCTTCGACCAGCTCGCCTTTCCAGGCGCCAGCCAGGGATGCACCGCGGTCCAGGCGCTGGCGCAAGTCGTTGGCCTGCAGCCCCTGGTCGGTCGCGGCGGGTGGCGTGTGGTTGGCCGAGTCGCTGATGATCAGGCCATCGCGAATCTCGATGACCCGCTGGGCCCGGGCCGCCACCTCGCGGTCGTGGGTGATGAGGATGATCACGTGGCCTTGGCTGGCCAACTCGTCGAGCAAGGCCATGACTTCGGTGCCGCTGTGGCTGTCGAGTGCACCGGTGGGTTCGTCGGCCAGAATGATATGGCCGCCGTTCATCAAGGCGCGGGCGATCGATACCCGCTGCTGCTGGCCGCCGGAAAGCTGATGCGGGCGGTTGCCGCTGCGGCTGGCCAGGCCCAGGCGCGCCAGCAAGGCGCTTGCCCGGGCATGGCGTTCGCTGGCGGGCATGCCGGCGTAGATCGCTGGCATTTCAACGTTTTCCTGGGCCGAGCCCGACGGGATCAGGTGGTAGCCCTGGAACACGAAACCGAACGCCTCGCGGCGCAGCCAGGCCAGTTCGTCGCTGCCAAGCGTGGCCACGTCCTTGCCGGCAAAACGGTAGTGACCGCTGGTGGGGCGGTCGAGGCAGCCGAGGATGTTCATCAAGGTCGACTTGCCGGAGCCGGAGGCGCCGACGATGGCGACGAATTCGCCCGGCTGGATGCTCAGGCTGATCCCGCGCAGCACATCAACCTTCGGGCTGTCGACGCCGCCATAGGACTTGCGGACATCGACCAGTTCAATCAGGGCTTCAGGCATTTAACCTCCACTGGCGCCAGGGGCGCCGATCAACAGCCGATCGCCTTCGCTCAGGCCATCGAGTACCTGCACCCGCAGGCGGTCGCTGAGGCCGGTACGAACCTGACGCTGCTCGATTTGCCCGTGCTCATCGAGCACCCGCGCCAGTTGCTGGCCATTGCGTTCGTCCAGCGCTGCCAGGGGCACGGTCAGCACCTGGCTGGCTTGGCCGGCCACGAAGAACACCTGGGTGGTCATGTCGGCCATCAGCGCGCCGTCGGGGTTGTCGACATCAAGCAGCACGGTGTACTGCACCACTTGGCTGCCGGTGGTGCCATTGGCCGCGCTGGCCGGGCTGCCGCCACCCTGGCTGGCTTGCTCCAAGGGCTTGGGAGGGATCGGCAGAATCTGCCGGACCGTGCTGGTCCAGCGTCGCTTGCCGCCGGCCAGGGTGGTGAAGTAAGCACCCATGCCAGGTTTGACCTTGCCGATATCGGCCTCGGACACCTGTGCCCACACCGTCATCGGCGACAGTTTGGCGATGCGCAGGATCAGCGGTGTGCGTTGCTGGGCGTTGAGGGTCTGGCCTTCGCGGGCATCGACGGCGACCACCGTGCCGTCCATGGGGGCATAGATCCGGGTGTACCCCAGTTCCGCCTCATCGCTGCGCAGGCTCGCCTGCGCCTGGCGGATCTGCGCCTGGAACATCTCGATGCGTGCCTGGGTGACCTTGAGCTGCGCATCGGCGGCCTGCACGTCTTCCTCGCGGGTGGCACCTGCGGCAGCAAGGTCACGCTGGCGTTTGAGCTGCTGCTGGGCCAATTGCAACTGGGCACGTTGCTCGGCCAGTTGCGCCTTGAGGTTGTCGATCGAGAAACGCCCGGCATCGAGCCTGGCCTGTTGGGTGGAGGGGTCGATTTCGACCAGCAATTGGCCCTGGTGCACGGTGTCACCGACTTCCACGTGGAGTTTGCGGATCTGCCCCGAGGCCTGGGCGCCGACATCCACGTAACGTCGTGGTTGCAAGGTACCCAGTGCGGTCACGCTGCTTTCGATATCGGCTCGGGTAACCGCTACGGTGGCCGCCGAGCCGGCGTCTGACGGCAGGCTCTGCCAGGCGAGCAGGCTGCCCAGGCCAAGCAGGCCCAGGCCCGTGAGAAGGAGCCGGCGGCGGGGGGAGGTTAAAGGACTCATGCGGACTTCCAGCCAGGAGGTAAAGACCAAGCGCTGCGATTCGCGGTGCGCACGGAGGTCCCCGATAGACGAAAGCGGTTCCGGTGGATTTAGCCAGACAGTGGCGCGGGGGCTTGTTGCTGAGAATGGTTATAATTTGTAAGATCGCACACTGATATCATCCAGTCCCTCTGCCGAGCTGGTTTGGGCTTACAGGACGTTCTCAGGTGTCGTTGTGGAACATTACTATCGCGAACTGGTGAGTTTCCTTTGCGCACGCCTGGGCAGTCGTCAGGCGGCGGAGGACGTTGCCCACGATGCTTACTTAAGGGTGCTGGAGCGCACCGAGGGTGAGCAGATCGAGCATCCGCGCGCCTTCCTCTACCGCACGGCCCTGAACCTTGTGGTCGACCGCCACCGGCGGCATCAGGTGCGCCAATGCGAGCCACTGGAAGTGCTCGACAGCGACGACCGCTGGCAGGTGCCGGGGCTCTCCCACGAACTGCAGCTCGACCGGCGCCTGAACCTGATGCAGCGCGCGCTGGACGAACTGCCCCCGGCCTGCCGGGAAAGTTTCCTGCTGCGCAAGATCGAAGGCATGTCGCACCCGCAGATCGCCCAGGCCCTGGGCATTTCCCGCAGTTTGGTGGAAAAGCACATCGTCAACGCCATGAAGCATTGCCGGATACGCATGCGCCAGTGGGAAAGCTGAACAGGCGCCAAGGGCCGTGTGAAAATTCTGTGTACTGGCCACTTGATTTCTCACTGTTTCCCGACAACTATCTACATTGACCCCTCCAGGAAATGGCCTGGTGGTTGCCTGTTGCTGGCGCAGTTTGGTCAGGGAGCGTGCCCTTATTACTCCAACTGCCCAGGTCCGCCCATGACGAACAAGACGCTGCGCATCCTGATCGCCGATGAGCATCCCTACCAGCGCTTGCAGCTGGAAAAGCTGCTCAATGGCCTGGGTTACTACCGCATTGCCCCCGTTAATTGCTTCGAAGAGCTGCAGCGCCTGGTGCAGAGCGCCTTGCAGCCGTTCGACCTGCTTTTGGGCAACATCGAGCTGGCCAGCCACGCCGGGGTAGACCTGGCGCGGTTCTGCCGGGTCAGCACGCAGATCCAGCATGCCTTGCTGTACCACTCGCAGCACCTGAAGGTGCCGGTGGTGCCACCCACCGAGCGCGAGGCGGTGAGCCTGAGCCTGCCGCAGGCGCCGGACAGCGAGGCGCTGGAGTCGTTCATGGCGATCATCGACGGCCCGGTGCTGGTCGGCAAGATCGCCTTGCCAGCAGGCCTTGGCAGCAGCGCGGCCTACACCCGCAAGCACAGGAACTTCGGGCAGACGGTGTTCAGCCGTTAGGGGCGGTGGGCAGGCTTTTGCTATCCTCTTGCCCTTTGCCGATTCTGCGGACCCTGCCATGACTGCCATCGATACCGCACGCCCGCCCCGGTTCAGCCGCGGCGACCACCGGACCCTGGGCCTGGCGGCACTGGGCGGCGCGCTGGAAATCTATGATTTCATCATCTTCGTGTTCTTTGCCCTGACCCTCAGCCAGCTGTTCTTCCCGCCGCAAATGCCCGAGTGGCTGCGCCTGTTGCAGAGCTTCGGGATCTTTGTCACCGGCTACCTGGCGCGGCCACTGGGCGGCATCTTGATGGCCCACTTCGCCGACCACCTGGGGCGCAAGCGGGTGTTCAGCCTGAGCATCCTGATGATGGCCTTGCCGTGCCTGCTGATCGGGGTGATGCCGACCTACGCCGATATCGGCTACGCGGCGCCGTTGATCCTGCTGGCGCTGCGCATTCTGCAGGGGGCAGCGGTGGGCGGCGAGGTGCCGAGCGCCTGGACCTTCGTCGCCGAGCACGCGCCGCCCGGGCGCCGGGGGTATGCCCTGGGCTTCCTGCAGGCGGGGTTGACCTTCGGTTACCTGCTTGGGGCGCTGACGGCGACGCTGCTGGCCCAGCTGTTCACGCCCCAGGAAATTCTCGACTACGCCTGGCGCTACCCGTTCCTGCTGGGGGGCGTGTTTGGCGTGATCGGCGTATGGCTGCGCCGCTGGCTCAGTGAAACGCCGGTGTTCCTGGCCTTGCGCGAGCGCCAGGCGCAGCCGGTGAAGTTCCCGTTGCGCCAGGTACTGGCCGAACACCGCGCGGCGCTGATTCCGGCGGCCTTGTTGACCTGCGTGCTGACCTCCGCCGTGGTGGTGCTGGTGGTGATTACCCCCACGGTGATGCAGCAGCGCTTTGCCATGACGGCGGGGCATACCTTCGCCCTGAGCAGCGTGGGTATCGTGTTTCTCAATATTGGCTGCGTGCTGGCCGGGCTGCTGGTGGACCGCGTGGGGGCGTGGCGTGGGCTGATGGTCTACAGCTTGCTGCTGCCACTGGGTATCGGCGTGTTGTACGCAAGCCTGGTGGGGCAGTGGGGCATGACGTGGCTGGCCTATGCGCTGGCTGGCCTTGCCTGTGGTGTGGTGGGGGTGGTGCCTTCGGTGATGGTGGGGCTGTTCCCGGCCGAGATTCGGGTGTCGGGTATTTCCTTTACCTACAACGTGGCTTATGCGTTGTGGGCCAGTACCACGCCGTTGGCGCTGATTGCGCTGATGCCGTGGAGCCCGTGGGTGTGTGTGGGTTTTTGCCTGGTCATGGGCACGGTTGGGTTGCTGACGGCCCTGTATTTCGGGCATCGGGGTCGGCGGGGCGCCTCAGAAACATCGCGAGCTTCGCTCGCTCCTACGGGATGCACACGCTCCCGCTAGGCGCGCCGCAATCCCCTGTAGGAGCGAGCGTAGCTCGCGATGGGCTGCAAAGCAGCCCCGGCGCCCTCTGACCCGTTTACATGTTCGGGTAATTCGGCCCGCCCGCACCCTCAGGGGTCACCCAGGTGATGTTCTGGGCCGGGTCCTTGATGTCGCAGGTCTTGCAGTGCACGCAGTTCTGCGCGTTGATCTGGAAGCGCTTGTTGCCGTCTTCCTGGGTCACCACCTCGTACACGCCAGCCGGGCAATAGCGCTGCGCCGGCTCGTCGTACAGCGGCAGGTTGCTGGCGATCGGCACGTTCGGGTCGGTCAGCTTCAGGTGGCAGGGTTGTTCCTCTTCGTGGTTGGTGCTGGAGAGGAATACCGAGCTGAGCTTGTCGAAGCTGAGCTTGCCGTCTGGCTTGGGGTAGTCGATCTTCTTCGAGTCGGCAGCCAGCTTCAGGCAGGCGTAGTCCGGCTTGGTGTCGTGCAGGGTGAACGGCAGCTTGCCGCCGAACCAGTTCTGGTCGACATAGTTGAACGCACCACCCAGCAGCGGGCCGAACTTGTGCAGGGCCGGGCCGAAGTTGCGGCTGGCGAACAGTTCTTCATACAGCCAGCTGGCCTTGAACGCGCTGACGTAGCCGTCGAGTTGGTCGCCACCCTCACGGCCAGCGGCCAGCGCTTCGGCCACTGCCTCGGCCGCGAGCATGCCGGATTTCATGGCGGTGTGGCTGCCCTTGATCTTCGAGAAGTTCAGGGTGCCCAGGTCGCAGCCGATCAGCGCGCCGCCGTTGAACACCATCTTCGGCAGCGAGTTCAGGCCGCCCTTGCAGATGGCCCGGGCGCCGTAGCTGATGCGCTTGCCGCCTTCGAGGTACTGGCTCATCACCGGGTGGTGCTTGAGGCGCTGGAACTCATCGAACGGCGACAGGTACGGGTTGGCGTAGGACAGGTCGACGATCAAGCCGACCACCACCTGGTTGTTTTCCAGGTGATAGAGGAACGAGCCACCGGTGTTGTCCTTGGCCATGACGTCCAGCGGCCAGCCGGCGGTGTGTACCACCAGGCCCTGCTCGTGCTTGGCCGGGTCGATTTCCCAGATTTCCTTCAGGCCGATGCCGTAGTGCTGCACGTCGGCGTCGCTGTCGAGGTTGAAGCGCTTGATCAGCTGTTTGCCGATGTGGCCACGGCAGCCTTCGGCGAACAGGGTGTACTTGGCACGCAGTTCCATGCCGGGGGTGTACAGGCCGTCTTTCGGGTTGCCTTCGCGGTCGACACCCAGGTCGCCGGTGACGATGCCACGGACCACGCCGTTTTCATCGAACAGCGCTTCCTGGGCGGCGAAGCCCGGGTAGATTTCCACGCCCAGGTTCTCGGCCTGCTGGGCCAGCCAGCGGCACAGGTTGCCCAGGGAGATGATGTAGTTGCCCTGGTTGTGCATGGTTTTGGGCACGAACAGGTCTGGCACCTTGGTCGAGCTGCCGGCATCCTTGAGCACATAGATGTCGTCGCGCTTCACTTCGGTGTTCAGTGGCGCGCCGAGTTCCTTCCAGTCGGGGAACAGTTCGTTCAGGGCGCGCGGCTCGAACACCGCGCCGGAGAGGATGTGGGCGCCGACTTCAGAGCCTTTTTCCACCACGCAGACGCTGATTTCGCTACCGGCTTCGGCGGCCTTCTGCTTCAGGCGGCAGGCGGCGGACAGGCCCGCGGGGCCTGCGCCGACGATGACCACGTCGAATTCCATGTATTCGCGTTCCACAGGTTCTCTCCTACTCATCAAGGCTCGTGCTGTTGCTTTGTCTTATGGGTGCTTGCGTGCGGTGGCGCTTCACTGGCGCGAAACTGTAGCGACGCAATGGGACGGACTACACCGTTTTGTCTTGGCGCGCATTATATCTACACCACTGGACGGGTCCAATACAAACGTTTGTTTGAATTTGCCAAAGCCCCGTAAAATCAAAGGAGCGCGGCTGGAGGGTGACCGATTTGCCGTATTGACCGGATTGGGTGTTACGGTCAAGATACGAGCGGTTTTACGTTCGCCGTAGGCTTGCAGCCGGGCGCAGGTACACCTCTAAAGACCAGGTGTGGAGCAGGGTTTTGCGGCTTTTGGTCGGTTTGTAGTGGAGTTTACACGCCACGACAGGAAATGACCCGTGGGTTATTGCCGCAACGGTCTGATAAGGACTGTTCGGTCACCATGAAGTTTGCCCCTCCCGGTACGTTTTTAGAGGTGCCCTTGTACCCACGCGCATCGCCGGGCTCTGCCCCAGGCGACTATCTATTCACCGGAGAGTAACGAGGAATCCATGAAGGTTCTTGTAGCTGTCAAACGAGTGGTCGACTACAACGTCAAGGTTCGCGTCAAGGCGGACAACTCCGGCGTCGACCTTGCAAACGTCAAGATGTCCATGAACCCCTTCTGCGAAATCGCCGTCGAAGAAGCCGTGCGCCTGAAGGAAAAAGGTGTGGCGAGCGAGATCGTCGTCGTTTCCGTTGGCCCGACCACTGCCCAGGAGCAGCTGCGTACCGCCCTGGCCCTGGGTGCCGACCGCGCCATCCTGGTCGAAGCCGCTGACGAGCTGAACTCCCTGGCCGTGGCCAAGGCGCTCAAGGCCGTTGTCGACAAGGAGCAGCCGCAGCTGGTGATCCTTGGCAAGCAGGCCATCGACAGTGACAACAACCAGACCGGCCAGATGCTGGCTGCGCTGACTGGCTACGCCCAGGGCACCTTCGCCTCCAAGGTGGAAGTGGCGGGCGACAAGCTCAATGTCACCCGTGAAATCGATGGCGGCCTGCAGACTGTTTCGTTGAACCTGCCGGCTATCGTCACCACCGACCTGCGCCTGAACGAGCCACGCTATGCGTCGCTGCCGAACATCATGAAGGCCAAGAAGAAGCCGCTGGAAACCGTTACGCCAGACGCGCTGGGCGTTTCCCTCGCCTCCACCAACAAGACCCTGAAGGTTGAAGCCCCGGCTGCCCGCAGCGCTGGCATCAAGGTCAAATCGGTGGCCGAACTGGTCGAGAAGCTGAAGAACGAAGCGAAGGTAATCTAAATGACTATCCTGGTTGTCGCTGAATACGAAGCCGGTGCCGTAGCCCCGGCCACCCTGAACACTGTCGCCGCAGCCGCCAAGATCGGTGGTGATGTGCACGTGCTGGTCGCCGGCCAGAACGTCGGTGGCGTTGCTGAATCTGCCGCCAAGATCGCCGGCGTGGCCAAGGTGCTGGTGGCTGACAACGCCGCCTACGCCCACGTTCTCCCAGAGAACGTCGCGCCGCTGATCGTCGAGCTGGCCAAGGGTTACAGCCACGTGCTGGCCCCGGCCACCACCAACGGCAAGAACATCCTGCCGCGCGTTGCCGCGCTGCTGGATGTCGACCAGATCTCCGAAATCATCTCGGTCGAGTCCGCCGATACCTTCAAGCGCCCGATCTACGCCGGTAACGCCATTGCTACCGTGCAATCGAGCGCTGCGGTCAAGGTCATCACCGTGCGTACCACCGGCTTCGATGCCGTGGCCGCCGAAGGTGGTTCGGCTGCCGTGGAAGCCATCGGTGCCGCGCACAACGCCGGTATCTCGGCCTTCGTTGGCGAAGAGCTGGCCAAGTCCGACCGCCCAGAGCTGACCGCTGCCAAGATCGTCGTTTCCGGCGGTCGCGGCATGGGCAACGGTGACAACTTCAAGCACCTGTACAGCCTGGCCGACAAGCTCGGCGCTGCCGTGGGTGCCTCGCGCGCCGCGGTGGACGCAGGCTTCGTGCCGAACGACATGCAGGTCGGCCAGACCGGCAAGATCGTTGCGCCACAGCTGTACATCGCCGTCGGTATCTCCGGCGCGATCCAGCACCTGGCGGGCATGAAGGACTCCAAGGTGATCGTCGCGATCAACAAGGACGAAGAAGCACCGATCTTCCAGGTGGCCGACTACGGCCTGGTGGCTGACCTGTTCGAGGCGGTGCCGGAGCTGGAAAAGCTGGTCTGATCCGGCGGCTTCACTTATAAAGAAGCCCGGCCCTTGCAAGGGGGCCGGGTTTTTTTTGCCTGTTTGTAGGGCGCCGCTTTGCGCCGCATCGCGAGCTGCGCTCGCTCCTACAGGGGGCACGTCAACCGGTCGGAGCGAGCAAGGCTCGCGATGCGCCGCAGCGCGGCGCTGCTAAGGAGTAAAAGGATGGTCAAGGTACTGGCATGCATGGCAGCGCTGCTGTCGCCCCTCGCCGTGGCAGCGGGTAAATGCGAGCGCCTGGTCGCCACTGGCAGCCCGGATGCCCCGCCGTATTCCTGGCAAGACCCGCAAGACCCCGCACACCTGATCGGCGCCAACGTCGACCTGCTGCGCCAGGTGGCGGGCGAGCTGGGCCTGAAGGTGGAAGTGCTCAATGCCGGCCGCCGCGACCAGGCGCTGGAAGAGGTGCGCAGCGGGCGCATGGACGTGCTGCTCGACACACCGCTGTTGGTGGAGCAACTGACCGCGCTGGACTACATCCACCCAGCCCTGCAACTCAACGAATACCTGGTGTGGACGCGCCATGACGCAACCCTGGCGTTCGAAGGCCCGGCCGACCTGGCCAAGTACCAGGGCAGCCTGTCGGAAAAGGCCCGCCTGACCCCAGCCTTCAGCGCGTTCACCAAGGCACAGCTCAAGCTGGTGCCGGCACAGAACCTGACCCAGGCGTTCCAGAAGCTGGTGCTGGGCCAGGTCGACTATGTGCTCGCTGGCCGTTACTCAGGCATGGCCATGGCCCAGAGCCTGGGCATGAGCAACCACCTGATCGCCCGGGGCTTGCCCGTCGATCGCCCGGGGCTGTACCTGGCGGTGTCACACAATTCGGCCTGCAATGATGCGTGGTTGCGTGGGCAACTGGCGAAAAAGCTGACAGAATTGCCGATCTCCGGTGCGTCTGAAGCCGTGCTGCAACGTAACGTCGAGCGCTGGAAGGCGCAGATGCAGGTGCAGGCAGGCGCCCCCAAACAGTAGGAAGAGTGCGTGAGAACCCAATCACTGATCCTTGCCGTGGCCATGCTCGGCCTGGCCGGCTGCGCCAATGACCCGGCGCCCAATGAACAGATGCGTATTTCCGAGCAGGCGCTGGAACAGGCCAAGGCGGTGGGTGCCACCGACCAGGTCGAAGCGCTCAAGCTGGCCGAAGACAAGTTCGCCCGGGCCAAGACCAACATGCTCACCGAAGACTACCGCGATGCGCGCATGCGCGCCGAGCAGGCCGAGCTGGACGCGCGCCTGGCCGAGGCGCAGGTGCTGAACCAGAAAAGCGAAGAGCAGTTGCAGGTGTTGCAGTCGCGGGTCAAGCGCCTGCACAAGCAACTGGAGGTGCAGCCATGAAGTGCTTCAAGCCCATGACTGCGTTGGCCGTGCTGGTGTTGGCGGCAGGTTTGCAAGGTTGCGCCAGCCAGCGCAGTTCGCAGGCGCTGGATGATGCGACTGCGGCCTTCCAGAAGGTCAAGGACGACGCCGATGTGCTGCGCAGCGCGCCGCGCGACGTGATTCGCGCCGGTGAGTCGCTGTCGCGGGCCGAGCGCTTGTCTGGCTACATTGGCAGCGGCACCGACGTGCGCCATTACGCCTACCTGAGCCAGCGCTACAGCGAAATTGCCCGCGAGCATGCCAAGCTGGCGCTGAACCAGGAGCGTCAGGCCAAGCTCGACCTGGAGCGCCAGCGCCTGCAACTGGCCCTGCGTGAGGCCAAGCTTGCCAGCGTGCAGCAGCAAGGCAAGTGGGTGGAAAGCCAGATTGCCGCGCTGGCCTCGGAGCAGGCCGACCGTGGCCTGGTGATGACCCTGAGCGATGTGCTGTTCGACACCGGCAGCGCCGACCTGAAGAATTCGGCCAGCCGCACGGTGCTCAAGCTGGTGCAGTTCCTGCAGCTCAATCCGCGCCGCGTGGTGCGCATCGAGGGCTATACCGACAGCACCGGCGCGCCTGAAGACAACCTGGCGCTGTCGCGCGACCGCGCCCAGTCGGTGGCCGATATGCTGGCCGACCTGGGCGTAGATGAAAAGCGCCTGCAGGTTGAGGGTTATGGCGACCAGTACCCGATCGAGGCCAATGCTTCGGAGCGGGGCAGGGCGCAGAATCGCCGGGTCGAGATCGTCTTTTCCGATGACAAGGGCAAGCTTGCGCCGGCGCGCTGATCGAGGGCCGAGTGGGGCCGCTGTGCGGCCCATTCGCGGGGCAAGCCCGCTCCTACAGGAAGCGTAGGGCCGTCCCAGTAGGCTTAATGTTTTAGACAGATGTCACACAACTGTATTGTTGACTATCCTGCCATCTGTCCCAGTACACTTTGCAACTGTTACGGTATGCTCTACCGTCAGTGTGTCACACAAGAATAACGAGCCCGCCCGCGCGTCGAGATACCGCCATGACCAACCTGCTGCTGTACCAGCGCATCGCCCAGCAACTGGCCGATGACATCCGTCGTGGTGTCTACCAGCCAGGCGAGCGCGTACCCTCCGTGCGCAAGATGAGCGCCCAGCTCAATGTCAGCCATGCCACGGTGTTGCAGGCCTATGCCAACCTCGAAGACCAGGGCCTGATTCGCGCCCGGCCGCAGTCGGGCTACTACGTTCACCAGACCCCGGCCCTGACCGCGCAAACCCCGGATATCGCCCGGGTCGAACGCCCTGGCCTGGTCACCCGGGCCAGCATCATCCAGCAGGTGCTGACCGAAGCCCGCCGCGACGGCGTGTTCCCCTTCGGCGCCGCGGTGCCCCATGTCGACTACCTGCCGGTGCGTGCCCTGCACCAGCAGATCGCCAAGGTGACCCGCTTCCACAGCCCGCGTGCGTTCAGCTACATGTTCAGCCCCGGGTTCGAGCCGCTGCGCCGGCAGATCGCCATTCGCATGCGCGATGCCGGCGTGCTGGTGGACCCGCGTGAGGTCATCGTCACCCATGGTTGCGTCGACGCCCTGCAGATGTCACTGCGGGTGCTGACCCGCCCGGGCGACCTGATCGCCGCAGAGTCGCCCACCTACTACGGTTTGTTGCAGTTGGCCGACCTGCTGGGCCTGAAGGTCATCGAAATCCCCAGCGACCCGTCCACCGGCATCAGCCTCGAAGCGCTGCAGTTGGCCGCCAACCAGTGGTCGATCAAGGCCCTGGTGCTGACCTCGCGCCTGAGCAACCCCCTGGGCGGCACCATTCCCGAAGAGCGCCAGAAGCAATTGCTGCGCCTGGCCTCGGACTTCGATATCCAGATCGTCGAGGATGATATCTACGGCGAGCTGATGTTCGAGCAGGGCAAGACCCGCGCGCTCAAGGCCTTCGATCGGCTGGACCGGGTAATCTACTGTTCGAGCTTTTCCAAAACCCTGTCGCCCGGCGTGCGCGTGGGCTGGATGGTGGCAGGGCGCTACCAGGAGGAGATCCAGCGGCTGCAGACCTTCACCACCCATTCGGCCTGCAGCGTCACCCAGATGGGGGTAGCGGCGTACCTGGAGAACGGCGGCTACGACCGCCACCTGCGCTACATCCGCCAGGAGTACCGCAAGAACCTCAGTGCCTACCAGCTGGCGGTTCAGCAACATTTCCCGGAAGGCACGCAGATGACCCGGCCTACAGGGGGCTTCATTCTCTGGGTGAGCCTGCCAGGGCGGGTCAACACCCAAGAGCTGCATGTGCGTGCGCTGGAGCAGGGGATCAGCATTGCCCCGGGGCTGATCTTCAGCAATACCGAGCAATTCAACCACTGCATCCGGCTCAATTGCGGCATTCCGTGGAACAAGGAAGCCGAGCGTGCAGTGATTACCTTGGGGCTGCTGGCGCAACAGTTGTGCCGCGAGCCACAACCCACACTTTTGTAAGGCTTGCCAGCGGCGGGCGGAACAGCGAGCATACGCACTTTCACAGCCTGCCTTTTCTGGTGTTCATGAGCCTGTTGCGTCGTTTTGCCCTGGTGTTTTGCCTTGCCGCCTTCTGCGGGCCTTGCCTCGTGGTGCAGGCTGCGCAGCCGCCTGCACCGGCCAAGGCGGAGCAGCCCAAGGCGGCGCACAAGCCCGTGGCCAAGCCAGCGGCCCGGCAGCCGGCCAAGGCGAGCAAGCCAAAGGCCAAGCCCGTGCGCAAGCCGGTCAGCAAGGCGGTGGCGCAGCCGTTGCCCAAGGCCAAGCTGGACCTGAGCCTGCCCACCGACATGGTCAAGAACCTGCAGCCCGAGGTGGGTGATGCTACCCTGCGGCGCAAACCTTTGCTGCCCGCCATGTTCACGGCCAAGCCGGAATCCGATGACAGCCCGTTCCAGCTCAATGGCCGGTTGATCAGCAATGAAATGCAGCTGCAGCTGCGCAACGATGCCCGCCGGGAAGTGGACGGTGCGGCCATCGAATTTCAGTTCCGCAACTAGCCCTGCGCAACTGACTGCCGGGTCACGGCAGTTTTCATCGGGCCAGCAATTTCAAACGTGTGTTTGAGCGGTTACTATCCAGGGACGTTCGTCCCGTTTTGCTTCTGGGAGTCCTGAAAGCCATGAATTGCCGTGAGGGCTGCGGTGCCTGCTGCATTGCCCCGTCCATCAGTTCCGCGATGCCGCGCATGCCCCAGGGCAAGCCGGCGGGCGAGCGCTGCCTGCACCTGACCCTCGACAACCTCTGCGACCTGTTTGGCAAGCCCGAGCGGCCGGCGGTGTGTGGGGGGTTCAAGGCGGACATCGAGGTCTGCGGCAATGACCGCGACGAGGCAATCAGGATTCTGGGCTGGTGGGAGCAGATGACGGCGGCGTGACAGGTTGGATCTTCGACAACAAGGAACAAGACGATGAGATCGATCAAGCGTATTGCACTGCTGTGTGGCCTGGGCGTGGTATTGGCGCCCAGTGCCTGGGCCGAGAACTGGCAGGTGGCCAAGGACGAGGAGGGCATCAAGGTGTCCCTCAGTGAAGTGGCAGGCTCCAAGTACAAGGCCTACCGTGGCGTGACCCTGATCAAGGCGCCGCTGGCCAAGGTGCAGGCGCTGCAGGAGGATGTGGCCGGGGCGTGTGCCTGGATTCACGAGTGCAAGGCGCAGAAGTTGCTCAAGCACGAGGGTGACCAGAGCTGGACCTACACCCAGTTCAATACCCCGTGGCCGGTAACGGCGCGCGATTCGGTGCTGCACATCACCACGGTCAAGGGCGCTGACGGCAGCCTGACCCGCAACCTGGTCGAAGAGCCGACCTATATCCCGGAAGAGAAGGGCTTCGTGCGGGTGGCCAAGGTAGAGGGCTTCTGGAAACTGGTGCCCAAGGGCGACAGCACCGAGGTGACCTACCAGGTGCACACCGAGCCTGGGGGCAGTGTGCCGGCCATGGTGGCCAACAAGTTCGTGGTGGATGCGCCGTTCAATACCCTGAAGGGGTTGCGGGCGCTTGCCGAGCGCCCCTGAGAATCGAGCTGGCACAGCCTATCCAGGCTGTGCTTCGGGCTCGCGAGTGGTGCGTTTGAGTGTGCTATAGGCCGTTTGCGTGCGCTGATGCTGCGTGTGCAGTTGCTGGTCGAACTGTTGAACGTACTGTTTTTCGATGATCTGCACCGTCAGCATGAAAAGCAGCAGGTTGTTGAGCTTTTCACGCAAGCGCCCAGGTAGCCAGGATGTCCGGACTATCAGCAGCATCAAACGCACCGCGTTGCTGGAGAAAAGACCCGACGCGCATAGCGCCGAGCGACTCAGGTAGGTGTCGATGAGCCGGGCCATCGCCGTACCAGAGCGCTTGCTCACCCACATCGGCGGTGTGATGTAGGGCCACTTGCGGCGGCAGTAGACCTCTTCGGGGATGATGTCCTTGACAGCTTCGCGCAGCAGGTACTTTTCAACGTCGCCGCGCAGTTTCCATTCGTTGGGGAGTTTTGCCAGCCATTGGAACAGTTTGTGATCGAGAAACGGTGTTCGCCCTTCGATCGAATGGGCCATTTCCTGGCGGTCGCCCAGGTTGGCGAGGATGAACGGGCTGAGCAAGCCGCGGATGCTGAACGTTTGCAGTTTGTTCAGCAATGGCAATCGGTCGAGTTCACGGCGGTCCAGGCGTTGACGCAGGCGTTGGAGGGGCGATGTTCCTTGCAAGCGCTGACGATGCTTGCGGTTGAACAAGCGGGCCAGCATGCGTTGTGCGCCAGGTGTAAACAACTCGGCCATTTCCGGTTGCGGTACGAAACCCACGGCTTCGTTCAATGTGTCTGCTGCTGCAGCGCTGGCCGCACTCGCGCCGGCCTGGTCACGCCCGTATGCATGGCTGGAAAGCCCTTGCCCATTAGCCTTGAAATAACCGTATCCCAAAAGCCCCTCATCGGCGCCTTCGCCGGTGAGCACACAGGTGACATGCTGCCGGGCCAGTCTGGAAAGCAGGAACTTGCCGACCCCGTTGTAATTGACTGCTGGAGTTTCTGAAAACCACAGGCTGTCTTCGAGGTGGGCCAGCAGGTCATCGCGCTGGCAAATGACCTTGTGAAAGCGAGCGCCCAAGCTCCGTGCCGTGCGTTCAGCGATCAAGGCTTCGTCGAAATCGGCATGGTCACTGAATGAAATGCTGAATGTCTCGATCGGCTTGGCACTGAGTTTTGCTGCTACGGCGGCCACGGCGGTGGAATCCAAACCCCCACTCAGGTAAACCCCCACCGGCACGTCTGCCTGCAGGCGCAGGGCGACCGCCTCTTCGAGGTGATCTCGCAGCGATTGGCAGAGGGTTGCCTCTGTGGTGCCGGCGGGTAGCGGTTCGGGCAGCAGGTCCAGGGGCCAGTAGGGCGTCAAGGTCTGCTCGCGCGTGCCCAGGTCGACCAACAGAAGATGCCCAGGGGGTAGCGCCGTGACGTGCTCGAAGACACTGTCCATCGGCACGAAACTGAGCATGTCGCGTAGGCCGATGGGGTCCAGCACGGGTTTGACCAGGCCGCTGGCAAACAGCGCCTTGGCTTCGCTGGCAAACACAAGTTGGCCTGGCTGGTCGGGGTGCTGGTGCATGAACAGGGGTTTGATGCCGAAGCGGTCGCGGCAGGCGATGACCCGTTGCAGGCGGCAATCAAGCAGTATGAAGGCAAATTCGCCACGCAGATGCTGCGTGAAGTCCAGGCCATCACGCTCGTAGAGGTGCAGGATCAGTTCCGAATCAGAGCCTGTGGCGATTGGGTAACCGTCAGCGATCAGCTCGGCGCGTAGACGTTGATGGTCATAGATCTCGCCGTTGCAGATCAGGACCTTTTCACGATCCTGGCTGTACAAGGGCTGGCCCCCGCTGGCGATATCGATGATGGACAGGCGGGTATGTCCGAGTACCACCTGCTTTTGCGCATTGCGATAGCCGTTATTGCCATCTGGCCCTCGATGGCTCAGCGCCGCCAGTGCGCTGTCCAGGTCGACACTGTCGGGTGCATAGCCGAGCGACGCAAAAATTCCACACATCCTGTGTTCCTTTTGAAAGTAACTGCAAAGCCAAAGGGTGGCGGCTCATTGCTCGCCGAGGTAGATACGCTCGAGCATGCGGCGGTGAACGACCAATGGCTTGTCGTACTTGCCCAGGCGGGCGCCGTTCAAGGCATAGGGCAGGTGGGACAGTTGGCTGGAGAATGAGCCGTCGGCTTCGAACTCCTTCTTGATGAAGCGCAAGATGAAGGGGCGGAAATGTTTCTGGAAGAAGGCAGATTTCCGGTCACTGGCACGTGAGTGAACGAAACTGTAGAGCGTGGTGCGGTTATCGGCATTGGGAACGAAGAAGATGGTGGTCTTGATGTGCCCGCCAATGCTGACCTGCCGTGTTTGGCAGGTTACCCAGGATTCGTAGGTGCTACGCACCGGGTTGAACAGGGTGTGGAAGCGATTGTGCGAGATGTCGCCAGGTTTGACCCCGGTCAGGAACATCAAGGGGAATTTCCGAATGGGGCCTCGGTAGTAGTTCAGGGTGCTGTGTTCGTCCTGACTGAACTCGTACTGCACATCCTTGGCACCCTCACGGTCCCAGCCGAATGTCTGGTGCACATAGGGGAAGTGTTCGTCTTCGGAAAAGTTGTCCAAGGCCACGTGCAATGGGCAATCGAACACCACTGGGAATTGCCCGAGAAAGGTGTATTCGGGGTCGGCGAACTCTTCCAGCGGCTCGGCGTCTACGCCGCCAACCCAGACCACACCGTTGCGAATCATGGTTTTCAGTACTTCGATGCGGCAGGAGCGCGACGTTGGCATGTGTGGCATATGCCCTTGGCCTTGGGCGTCGAAGCTCCAGCCATGGTAAGGGCACTCGATGTTGCCATTTTCATCGACACGGCCCATGGACAAGGGCGTGAATCGGTGGGGGCAACGGTCGGGCATGGCGACGATCTGCTGTTCCTTGTTGCGGAACAGGACGATCTTCAGGCCGCCCACCTCCACTTGGACGGGCTTTTCGCGTACGTCCTGCTCAGCCAGTACGGGGTGAAAATAACGCGAAATACGGCTCCAGCCAAACTCCATGGCGTGCACTTCCTTGTTGAGTTCGAGCCCAGGGGCGAGCATTGCAGGAAATTCGTAATGCCAAGCTCAAACGATTCATGATGTTTAGGGACGGCGAGCCTAGAGCAAACGGCGAGGCGGTGCAATACCCGTAAAAGAGCCCAATTTATTTCATGTTTTTTTTAGATTTGTTGGGTTGACAGCGTTGCGACGAGTCTGTTGTGCTAAATGGAGTTGCACGATGCCGTTCACGGACGAAGTTGCGGTTAATACCGCCGGCAGGCACACGCCCTCGGGGTTGCTCGACAGCGAAGCCCTTCGTCTGTGAATAAGAAAGAAGTTAGAACTCTCATTTGAATGCATCCGCTTGAGTAGCGATCCATTCATCTGGTTGTACTTCGACCTTAGTCTAATGAGGGATGGTTTTGAGTGAGCAGAACGTAAGGAACCAGTTACGGGCGTTATGGCAATCTTTATTGCCAGACGAACAATTTGACGATACCACTCGGTTCCATGAGGCCGGGGGAAGTTCATTGGCCTTGATGCGTTTGTTCATGCAAGGCATGAAGGTATTCGGGGTCAGGCTGGAGATCAGCCAATACCCGCAACTGCAAACGATCGAGCAACAGGCGCGCTTTATCCTGGCGGCGCAACGGGGAGATCCGCATGCCTGATCTCTCGACGCTGGCCATTGCGCGGCCAGAGCCCCTGCGCGTCCCTCGCAGTTACCAGGCGACCTTTGCCAAGGCGCGCTGCGATAGCTTCGAATGGGGGGATCTGGAGGTACGTTGCCATCATTGGGCGGGTAGCGCGCCTGTGCTTTGCGTGCATGGCTCCAATGGCAATGCCGCGCAATTCGGCACGTTCATCGATGGGCTGCTGGCGGCAGGGCGTGGCGTGCTCGCTGTAGACATTCCATCGCACGATCCTCAGGGGCGGTTCATTCCGTCCACCTTCATCTGGGAGGCGTTGCTGCAGACGCGGCGTTATGCGCAGCCGGCTGCGGTGGTCGCGCACTCGATGGCCTGCAGTTGGGTGATGCGTGCGCTCAACGCTGGCCTGGGGGCGCAGCGACTGGTTTGCCTTTCGCCAGCGGCGACCCAGGAATACGTCTTCCAGCGGTTCTTGCAACTGCAACAAGCCCAGGGCTTGACCATGGGCGACCTGGCAGCAGCGATCGATCAGGCCTTTGGCCCTGAGTGGCGCCAGGCGTACTCGCCGATCGAGTTGTGCAAGACGCTTTCACTGCCGACCCTCATCCATCACGACGAAGCAGACCCGGTCATCGAGATCGAGGCCGGTGCGCGTGCATTGCGCGGAGTCTGGGCCGGTGCGCAGTTCATTGAAACGCGGGGCCTTGGACACTCGGGCGTATTTCGAAATGCAGCGCTGATCGAGCGCGTGATTGAATTTATTCAGTGCGACAACCCTTAACGACAAACGATAGGAATAATGATGAGCGAGCCTAGCCTGCAGCAAGTACACGACACCGTGGAAAAAATCATTCTGCAATATTGCGACACGGCCGACCTGGGTATCGAACGGGTGGAAGGCGAAATGAGCCTGACTCAAGAGTTGGGTATCGACAGTGTCGACTTCCTGGATATCGTATTTGAAATTGAAGACGCCTATAAAATTCAATTTCCATTGGAAGAGTGGTCGGCCAGTAGCCCGAACGGTGAAAAGAATACGCACAAGATGAAAGATTTCGTGGCGGCGGTATATCAAATTGTCCAAGGTGCGCCTGTCAGTGCATGAATATCGAGAAAAACCTACTGATTGATCGCGTTGAGGCCATTGAACCCTGGGTTTCAATTCAATGCAGTAGTCAGGTGCCGGAGCGCGCTCCGGTATTTGATGGGCATTTCCCGGGTTATCCGATACTGCCGGGTGTGTTGATGGTAGAGACGATGGCACAGGCGGGCGGCTTTCTTTATATGTTGTCGTCGGACTTCGCCAAGATGGCATTCTTGATCAACATCAAACAAGCCAAGTTCAATGGTTTCGTGAGGCCAGGCGATCGGCTTCAGGCGGACGTGCGCATTGTTCATCGAGCCGAGAGCTACCTGGTGTGCGAAGGCACGCTCAGGCATGCCGAGGTGGTGGCGCGTGCGCAATGGATGCTGCGACTGATGCCGTTCGACAACGATGGGTTACGCCAGGCGGTGCAGCGCACCGTCTTGGGCTGTCATGAGAGGCTCCGATGATCGAGACGATCTATATCAAGGGCATGGGCATCGTACACAGTGCCGGTGCTTGCGCACTGGGAGACGGGCAAGCGCCAGCGGCAGAGGTGTCGGCAGTGCAAGGAAAGGTGCCTTTGCCGGCGTTTCCGGTGGAACGCTTCGTAACCAAGGTGCGTGACATCAATGCCATGGGTGCTGGCCAGAAGATGCTGGTCTGTGCCGCGGGCCTGGCGCTGGAAGAGGCCGGTGTGAGCGGCGATAGCCGCAGCACATGTGACTTGTACATGTCGGCCAAGATCGGTGAGCGCAATGATTCAGTCGATGCTGCAATTTTCGCGGCGGCTGCTGATGGCGTGCTCGATATCAACCAGGAACTGGCCAGGCTCAGGCCAACCCACTTCCTGGCCGAACTGCCAAACCTGTATGCCGCCAACATCGCCATCCTGTTGGGGCTCAAGGGTGAGAGCCTGTCCTTCGTCGGCGAAGCTGCAGCGTCTGTGCAAGCGGTTATCCACGCGCTGGAAAAACTGGCAAGCGCGCGCACATCGCAGATGCTGGTCGGTGGTGTGTTCAACGGCGACCAGGCGATGCATGACGAGTACCTGGCAGGGCCAGATGCCGAGCGGCTTGGCATTTTCGGTACGGCGGCCTGCTGCATGGTGCTGGACGCCGAGTCGCAGGGCGCTCTGGCAGGTTTGCGGCGCACTGGGCCTGTCACGCAAGGGCAAGTGGCAGAGCGTGTGCAGCAGTGCGAAGCCAACATGCTTGTGGTGCATGGTTTCACCGCAGGCCACAGCTGGCTGCCGGCCTTGGACGTTGAGGTGCCGGTGCTGGATGTGCAGCGCATGATGGGCCAACTGCACGAAGCGACCCTGCCGGTGCAGGTCTACCTGGCTGCTCAGGCACTGCGAGAGCAAGCACCTGAAGGCCACAGGCGTGCCCTGCTGGTGACGCAGATCGCCCGTGAGCGATACGAAACCTTTGTCCTGGACGTTTTCTGAGGCGCCGATGAATACACAAGTCAAGAACCCTTTGCCTGCGCTGCAGGCAACCAGGGCGGGTGAGCGCTTTCCGTTCAGCGCCTCGCCGCGGGGCTGGTATGCGGTTGCCTGGGTCGAGGACCTGGCATTGGCGTCGGTCAAGCCGGCCCGCTTGTGTGACCGCGACATCGTCGTGGTACGGACTGAGTCCGGCGAGGTCGCGGTCTACGATGCGCATTGCCCGCATCTGGGGGCGCACCTTGGCTATGGTGGCGTCGTCGAAGGCGAGCATTTGCGTTGCCCGTTCCATGGCTGGGAGTACGACGGCGGCGGGCGCTGCAGCAAGATCCCATTCGTTGACGCACCGATGAAGGTTGGGCTGCGCAAATGGCCCACCGTCGTACGTGGCGGTATGCTCCAGGCGTGGCAAGACCCGAACGGCGAGCCCCCGCTGTGGACGCCGGTGGAGGTTGAACAGCAAGGTTGGACCGCTCCGGTGCATCGCGGCGATTGCTACTGGAATCTGCGGGCCCATGTGCAGGATATCGCGGAAAACGGTATCGACGTGGCGCACTTCACAACGGTACATGGCTCCCAGGCCATTGGTGAACTGCTCAACGTTCGCTACGAAGGTGCGCATGCGTCCTGGACCTCGATCAGTGCCAGCGATCTGGCTGGCAAGCCTTCAATCGCCGAGGCAAGCGTGGTCCTCAACGCATTGGGCTTGCATCAGGTTCAGGTGCGTATCGATGAGGGCAAGCTGGAGTTTCGCAGCTTCCTCTACGTGACACCGGTCGCCGACGGGCGAATCGACATCCGCATGACCGTTTCCATCAAGGAAACCGGTGACCGGCGCAAGGACCGCATGGTCCTGAGCTACCTGGTGCCACGCCTGACCGCCGAGCTGGCCAAGGATTTCGCCATCTGGGAAAACAAGATCTACATCGAACGCCCACCACTGAGCCGTGTGGATGGGCCCATTCGTCATTTCCGCAAATGGGCCGGCGAGCTCTATTCGTGAAGTGCTGAGCCACGCCGATTTTCAGTCGACGCCACAACGGCGTCGTCTTCAAGGAAGAACCAACTCATGAAAGAACCCAACGAGGTCACGGGCCTGGAAGACGTGCGCGAAGCCATCGATAGCCTCGACCAGCGGATCATCGAGTGCATGGGGTTGCGCATGCAGTACGTCAAGGCCGCTGCTCAGTTCAAACCCAGTCTCCAGAGTATTCCGGCGCCCGACCGGGTTGCACGGATGTTGCCGGTGCGCCGGGAGTGGGCGTGCCAGGCCGGCCTGGATGCCGACTACATCGAACAGCTGTTCGCCGGCATCATCGACTGGTACATCGCGCAGCAGATGGACTACTGGTCCAGCCGCCAGGGTAATACGCCATGAGTCGCCCGGACGCGGAGCAATGGGAGCGCTGGTGCGCCATGCTCGAACAGGGCTGCAGCCGCGCCGCCCGCGAGGGCAGGCAAGTGCTGGTGAGCCTGGCGCTACCGTGCGAACCCTTCGACGCCTTGACGCAGGTGGCGACCGCTGAGGCGCACGGGCTGCCCTACGCCTTGCTTGAGTCCCGGGAGCCTGACCGCGTGCTGCTCGGCGTGGGGCGAGGCAGTGAGCTGCTGTGCGAGCACGGGGCGTCGCTGTCAGGGCTGTCGTTGCGCTGGCGGCAATGGCAAGTGGGGGCGCTTCAGGAAGGTGTGTCCGGGCCTTTGCTGATGGGCGGGGCGCGGTTCGACGCAGCAGCGCCGCGCCACTCGCATTGGGGCGAGTTTCCCAGCGCCGTCATGACGCTGTATCCGCTGCAGTGGCTGCAGGCGCCAGATGGCTGTTGCCTGTTGCTGCAAGCCTGGGTCGCAGCCGACTGCGACGTGGAGGCTTTGCTGAATCGGCAGCAAACGCTGTTCGACCTGCTGGGCAGGCCCGCATCGACGGTCGAAGCGTTCGCCGAGCCCGTGGGCACCGATCAGCCGTCGGTGCCAGCCGCGCAGTGGCAAGCTGCGGTGGGTGAAGCCGTGCAATGCATTCGACGCGGTGAACTGCACAAGGTAGTGCTGGCCCGGCACGTGCTGCGCAGGCATTCAGCGCCCATTGCCGTCGCGCCGTTGCTGCGCCGGTTACGCAAACGCAATCCCAGTGCGCATCTGTTTGCCATTCGCCGTGGCCAGAGCTGTTTTCTCGGGGCCACCCCGGAGCGCCTGGCACACCTGCAAGGCGGTGTGGTGAGCACCCATGCCCTGGCCGGAACCACTGCGCGGGGCGCGGACGAGGCCAGTGATGGCAGGTTGGGGCAGGCGCTCATGGCGTCGGCCAAGGAGCGTGAGGAGCATGACCTTGTGGTGCGCTCCATTCGCCAGGGGCTGGAGCGCCTGGGGGCGAGCGTGCAGGCAGCGGATGCACCTGAACTGCGCCGGCTTCCGACCCTGCAGCACCTGTCCACGCCGATCGAGGCTGAACTCGGGCTGCAGACGGGGGTGCTCGATGTGATCGAGCAGTTGCACCCGACCCCGGCAGTGGCGGGGGCAGGGCTGGGCCAGGCACTTGCATTCATTCGCCAGCACGAAGGCTTGGACCGTGGCTGGTATGCCGGGCCGGTCGGCTGGATGAACGGGCAGGCGGAGGGTGACTTCGTCGTCGCCTTGCGCTCGGTGCTGGTGCAGGGCGCCGACGCCTACCTGTACGCCGGCTGTGGAGTGGTTGCCGACTCACTCCCGGAACACGAATACCAGGAAACCTGCCTGAAGCTTTCGGGCATGTTCAACGCCCTGCAGGTTGGGCACGAGGTCGCGCCGGTCTGAGGCTGGCGCGCACCCCCGTCAGGAGGAAACGTTCATGAGCGAAGCATCAACGGCTGCTCAGTCTGGGGCGACGTCCATGGTCGTGCGCCGCTACCCATTCGACCTGGAGGCCGCACTTGGCGGGGACTGGTTTGGTGGCGATCGCTTTCGCACCATCATCGCCAATGCCTTGTCGATTCCGCTGCCCAGTGGCGAGCGTATGTTCATCCGTGCGCTGCGCCATTACCTGGATCAGATCCAGGACCCGCTGCTGCGCGAAGAGGTGAAGATCTTCTTCAAGCAGGAGTCGACCCACACCCAGGAGCACGTCAAGTACAACCGTTGGATATGCCAGCACCGTGGTTACGACCTGGCGCAGGTGGAGGCGCCGTACAAGGACCACAACGAGTACCTGTGCGAGCACGCCGAACCGCGTCTGTTGCTGGCGACCACGGTGTGCATGGAGCACCTTACCGCGATCATCTCGCATCTGCTGATCAGCGAGCCTGCCTGGCTGGCCGATGCCGAGCCGGTGGTGCGTGATTTCTGGTTATGGCACTCCGTGGAGGAGATCGAGCACAAGGGCGTGGCCTTCGATGTCTACCGCCAGGTCATCGACGACAAAGGTTACCTCGATGAGGTCATGCGGCGCACGGTGGTTCAATTGGCGCAAAACCTTCGTTTCACCGCCTGCCAGATGTACCTGATGGAAGGAGGGCGGCCACGTGATGTGCGCCAGTGGCTCGACAGCAGCCCGTTCCTCAACGGGGCGCAGGGGTTGCTTGCCTCGATCGTCCAGCATGTCGACGACTTTTATCGCGCAGATTTCCACCCGTGGGACCACGACAACCGTCACCTGATCGGCTTGGTCTCGAACCACTTGGAGCAGGCCTTTGCCTGAAGCCTGCCCGAACAAGGAAGCATCCCTATGAATGGCTATGAACCTGGCCGTGACCTGGCAGATTACCTGCGTGTCCAGGCTCGGCGTACGCCCCGTGCGTTGGCACTTGTCAGCGCGAGCTGGCGCTTGAACTACAGCGAGTTGGACCTGCGCGTAGAGCGCCTGGCAGCCGAACTTGTAGCGATCCTTGGCACGGGGGCGCGTCGTGTGGGGGTGCAAGTGAGCGACCGCGGCTTGGGGGTGGTAGGCATGCTTGCCGTCATCCGGGCCGGGATGGTCTACATTCCGCTGGACATCACGCTGCCGACTGCTCGGCGGGCCTTCATGATCGAAGACAGTCAGATGGCTTGCGTACTGCTCGACGCCGATGCCGATGCCACGCTTCTGGCCTCTAGCGTGCGACGCTTCTGGCGCATCGACCAGATGTCGACGGCACCGTTCGATTCTGCCAGTGCTCCGCAGCTGGCGGCCGATGCGCCCGCTTACCTGCTCTACACGTCCGGTTCGACCGGTCAGCCTAAAGGTGTGGAAATGACCCGGCGGGCGCTGCTGAACCTGATTGATTACCAGTTGGAGTCAGCGGGCGCCTTCGTCCAGCCGTTGAAAACCCTGCTGTTTGCGTCGGTAGGTTTCGATGTTTCGGTTCAGGAAGTGCTCAGCGCAGTCGCCAGTGGCAGCGAAATGCATGTGCTGGAGCCACAGGTGCGCCAGGATCTTTCGCGCTTGTACCGTTTCATGGGGGACGTGGGCATCGAGCGGTGTTTTCTGCCGTATTCGGTATTGCAAACGCTCGCCATGGAGCACGAGCGCCAGGGCGGTGAGACGCTCTGTTTGCGCCAGGTGGTGTCGGCGGGTGAGGCCTTGCAGCTGACGCCCCAGATCATCGAGTGGCTGCAGGCGTGCGACTGTGAGTTGGTCAACCATTACGGGCCGACCGAAACCCATGTCGTGACCAGCTATACCAGCCAGCAGCCCCTGAGCCAGTGGCCTGTGCGCGTGCCCATTGGCCAACCGATTGCCAACGTTCGCGCATTCATCCTCGATGAACATTTGCGCCCGGTCGCCGACGGTGAGGAAGGGGAGCTCTGCCTGGCCGGGGTTTGCCTGGCCAATGGGTATTTCCAGCGTGAGGAAGAAACCGCCAGGCGATTTCCGACGTGGCGCTCGACGCAAGGCGAGCTGTTGCGCCTGTATCGAACCGGCGACCGGGTTGTGCGAGGGCCGCAGGGCGAGCTGACGTACCACGGGCGCCTGGATACCCAGGTCAAGGTCAATGGCCATCGCGTCGAATTGGCAGAAATCGAAGCCTGCCTGAAAAAGGACCCGAATGTGCGTGAAGCCATCGTCTTGGCGCATGCCCTGACAGAGGGCGTGGATGGGCGAATGCTGGTGGCGTTCATGCTTTATCGCGAAGGTGGCGCGGACACTGTGGCCGGTGCCGAGGGCGCGCTTGGGCGCCTGGCACCGTGGGTCGAACCCTTGCCTGCGTACATGCGGCCCCAGCGTGCCTATGTCATCGAGCGGCTGCCGCTGACCACCAATGGCAAGGTCGACCAGCGTGCGCTGGCCGCAATCGTCGAGGCGTCGGGCGCTGTGGAGGGCGAGTTGTCGCCGGCGCAGGCAAAGGTCGCCGCGCTCTTCGCTCGCTTGCTCAAGGTCAGCGTCACTGGCCCGCAGATGAACTTTTTCGAGAGCGGTGGCAATTCGCTGCTGGCGACACGCTTCGTCCAGTTGGTGGAGCGCGAGTTGGGCGTCCAGTTGGACATGAGTGAGTTCCTGCAGCAACCGACCATCGCACGGATCGCCAACTATCTTTAACGCCGAGGCTCAGATGCAAAAGAAGCAAGTGGTTGTAACCGGGTTGGGCTTGAGCACGTCCCTGGGGCAGGGCGTGGAGCACAATTGGCACGCCCTGTGCGCGGGGCGCTCGAACTTCAAACTGTCGGCGCGGCTCGCGCCAGGCGCTATTCGTACCCGCTTCGCTGCAGTCGATGAGCGTTTCGAGGGGCAGCGTAATCCGCGTGTAGTCATTGAAACCTACCTGCGCGAGGTGATTGCCGAAGCGACTGCGTGTTGCCCGGCCCAATCGTACGACCGTCTGTACTACAGCCTGCCCAACGGCATGTATTACTGGGCCGAGCGTTTGCGTGACGCGACGCAACCGCGCTCCGACAATGCATTTTTTGCGCTGTCATCAGAGGAGTCGCTGGGAAGTGAGCTGGCCAGTACCTACCGATTGCGCGAGTTTCCGACGGTGGTCGCGACGGCTTGCGCCTCTTCGGCGTCTGCGCTGCAACTGGGCTACGAGGCCATCGCCAATGGCTTGGCAGAGCGGGTGATCGTGGCTGCAGCGGACAGCTCCATCTACGACGAAACGGTCAGCAAGTTCAATAATCTCTCGGCCTTGTCGACCCGCAACGACTCACCGCAAACGGCCTGCCGCCCCTTCAGTGCCGACCGGGATGGCTTTGTCATCGGTGAAGCCGGTGCGTGCCTGGTGCTCGAGAGTGTGGCCAGTGCCCAGGCGAGGGGGGTGGACGTGCTAGCGCACTTCAGTGGCTGCGCCAGCACCACGGACAACCAGCACCGTACCAAGGGTGATCCTAACGGAGCCGGTATGCGTGAT
Organism: Pantoea sp. Tr-811; assembly: GCF_011752535.1. Classification (NCBI taxonomy): domain Bacteria; kingdom Pseudomonadati; phylum Pseudomonadota; class Gammaproteobacteria; order Enterobacterales; family Erwiniaceae; genus Pantoea; species Pantoea sp. Tr-811. The sequence goes on along the minus strand of NZ_VWXJ01000007.1, from coordinate 117,920 downwards.
TGCATGCGGCTCGCGGTGGAGGCTGCCGGCCTGCAGCCGGGCCAGGTGGACTGCGTCAATGCGCACGGCACCAGCACGCCGGAGAATGACCGGATGGAGGCGCAGGTAATCAGTGAATTGTTCCCGCACAAGCCTTGGGTGACATCGGTCAAATCGATGCTGGGCCATACGGTGCACGCGGCAGGGGCGGTGGAGGCCGTGGTGTCAGTGCTCGGCCTGGCGCACCAGGTGGTGACGCCGACCTTGCAGTACGATGGCAACCTGGATGACAAGGGCGTACGTATTGCAGGCCAGTGTCAGGAAGGTGTGGCGCTGCGCCATGTCTTGTCGAATTCATTCGGCTTTGGTGGGCAAAACGTGGCCCTGCTGTTCTCCGCACCTGAGCAGGGGAGTGGCCGATGAGCCTTGAGGTCATCAATGTCGGCGGCCAACGGCGCCTGCCACCTTGGCCGCTGAGCGGAATCGACAAAATGGTCGAGTCATGGGCTGACTATGTGTTGGTGTATGACTACCCAGTGGATCCGCAGGCGTTTGCCGGGCACCTGGCGCGTGCGCTGGACGTCAATCCCTACTTTGCCGGGCGCAAGCAGACTACGGCCCAGGGGCTGGTGGTCAGCGGTGATAATCAGGGCGTGCGACTGGAGGTTTGCCGGCACCCAGGACGGTTGCCTGAGGCCGTGTTCGCGGGGGACTACGGTTCGATTGATCCGTTCTGTGACAGGGCTTGGCGCGAGCAGCATCGGCTATCGCGCACCAGCTTGCGCCAGCCATTGCTGCAGATTCGTTTAAACCTGTTCGACGATACCACGGTAGTAGGCTTCAGCGTTTGGCACGGGCTGAGTGACGGCACGACCTTTTTCGAGTTTCTGGCACAGCTTTCCCGCTTTGCCACTGGCACGGGTGAGCAGGTCGATTCGGCTGATTTCACTCCGCTGCAGGCAGTGCCGGGAACGGTGCCTGACGGGGCGTTGGTCGATCGCTGGGAACGCCCCGAGCATGAACAGGTGCTGGCCCATTTCGCCGAGGCCGCCTTCACCCTGACGCAGGCCCATGTCGAGCGGTTGTTGGCCAGTTGCGACTACCACCGCTTCATGCGTGACGACCTGCTGATCGGCTGCATCTGGCGCCTGATCGCCCTGACCGACACCGCGCAAGGTGATGAGGCGATGACGCTCTACCCGGTTTATGACGCGCGGCTTCTGATGGATGTAAATGCTGCCAGGGTGGGCAACCTGCTCTGTTACCCCACGGTAAGGGCGACGGCAGCTGCGCTCGGTGACATGAACCTGCAGGCTATCGGTGCGCTGGTCCGCCAGGCTGCGGGTGAGCGGGTGCTGGACTGCGAGTCGCTGCACGCTGAGTTGCAGGCCATTTGCGCGATGGTCGATGCTGCCCAGCCCGGGCGTTACTTGCTGGCGCCGCTGTATGACAGCTTCTTCGGCCATGGCGTGCTATTCAACAACCTGTGTGGCATGCCCTGCGAACGCTTCGACCTGGGGAGGGGCGCGCCCTGTCATGTCGATGCCCCGCTGCATGACCCGATGCGCTTCGTACAGTTTTTCCCTTGCCTGTCTGGTGCAGGCGTCATGACCATCAAGGTCAACCTCGAACTGCATCACCTTCAACGCTTTCAGGTGGCATTCTTCAAGGAGCTTCATGGATGAAACCGCATATCGACCCCGCCGCCTTCGAACAGTACCTCAAATGCGGCGCGCTACCGGCAACCACGCTGCTCGATTGCCTGGCTCAGTGGGCCAGGGAGCATGGCGACCGGCTTGCGCTTCAGGACGACCAGGGTGAGCTGACCTATCGGCAGCTGGACCAGCGCTCGACGGCACTGGCCGGTTTTCTGCAATCCCGAGGGCTTGGTGCCGAGGACAAGGTGATCCTGCAGCTACCCAATGGCTGCGGCTTCTTCATCGCCCTGTTCGCGGTGATGAAGCTGCAGGCCGTAGCCATCCTGGCGCTGCCGGGGCACCGGCAATACGAACTGCTGGGGCTGCAGGAGGCCGCCCAGGCGACGATGTATATCGCTTGCAGCCAGCTGGCAGATTTTCGTTACGAGGTACTGGCACAGGCGCTGGTCGACCAGGGCATGCCGCGCAATGGGGTGGTCTACCTGGATCTACTTGGCGACGATGCCTGGGACGCTTGCCCCCAGCTGCCGGCACGGCCAGCCGCACCAGACGATGTCGCGTTCCTGCTGTTGTCGGGTGGCACGACGCAAGTGCCCAAGCTCATTCCCCGTACCCATGCCGACTACACCTACAACATTACCGCCATGGCTGAGGCCTGTGGCTTGCATGCACACAGCCGGTACCTGTGCGTGGTGCCGGCTGCCCACAACTTTGCGCTTGGCTGCCCGGGTGTACTTGGGGTGTTGTCGGCGGGTGGGCTGGTGCATCTGTTGCCTCAGCCGGACATCATGCGGCTGTGCGAGTTACTGAACGAACAGCGCATCACCGTCACATCGCTGGTGCCTTCGATTGCCGAACTGCTGATCGAGTACCTGGAGTTCAGCGGTTTGTCATTCAGCGCGTTGGAGCTTGTTCAGGTGGGCGCTGCGCGTTTTTCCAAGGAGTCGGCAAGACGCCTGAAGCAATTGCTTGGCTGTGAACTCCAGCACATCTATGGAATGGCCGAAGGCCTGCTGTGCTTCAATCGAGCGGATGATCCCGAACAGGCGAAAGTGGATACCCAAGGCCGGCCGCTGTCATCGTTCGATGAGATCCGAGTGGTGGGGGAAGATGGCCGGCAGGTGGCGCTGGGTGATGTGGGTGAGCTGCATGTACGCGGCCCCTATACCATTCGCGGCTACCATGCGCGCCGCGAGATCAATGAGGCGGCGTTCGACGCCGAGGGTTTCTATCATTCCGGTGATCTGGTGCGCGTTGATGAAGCAGGGAATGTCACGGTGGTCGGGCGTGTCAAGGAGCAGATCAATCGCGCCGGAGAAAAGTACTCTCCCTCGGATATCGAAAAACTGATGGTCGACTGGGCGCGGATTGGCGAGTGCGCGGTGGTTGGGGTAGAGGATCGCCAGCTGGGTGAGCGTGTGGTTTATTTCATTCGGCCGATCGGGCCTGGGCCATCGCGACGGGAGGTCTGTGACTACCTGAAAGCGCTGGGGCTGGCTGACTTCAAATACCCGGATGCAGTGGTACTGCTGGAGCAACTGCCACTGACCGCGGTCGGCAAGATCGACAAGAAGCGCTTGGCACTGGAACATGCCTGACCAGGCATTGCCATGAGCAAAACAGGCTGCCCGAGGGCAGCCTGTTTTTTGCCTGGTAGCAAGCGCGCCGCGTGCGGTGCGCTTGCTGGCCCTATCGGCGCGGGTTACTTGCGGTCTTTCAGCTCGACGATGTCGCGCTGCAGTTCGCCGGTGTACAGCTGGCGAGGGCGGCCGATCTTGTACGGGCTGGAGAGCATTTCTTTCCAGTGCGAGATCCAGCCCACGGTACGTGCCAGGGCGAAGATCACGGTGAACATGCTGGTTGGAATGCCGATCGCCTTCAGGATGATGCCCGAGTAGAAGTCGACGTTCGGGTACAGCGAGCGCTCGATGAAGTACGGGTCGGTCAGGGCGATCTCTTCCAGGCGCATGGCCAGTTCCAGCTGCGGATCGTTCTTGATGCCCAGCTCGCCCAGCACTTCGTCGCAGGTCTTCTTCATCACCGTGGCACGCGGGTCGCGGTTCTTGTAGACGCGGTGACCGAAGCCCATCAGCTTGAACGGGTCGTTCTTGTCCTTGGCCTTGGCGATGAACTTGTCGATGTTCGAGACATCGCCAATTTCATCGAGCATGGTCAGGACGGCCTCGTTGGCACCGCCGTGGGCAGGGCCCCACAGTGCGGCGATACCGGCGGCGATACAGGCGAACGGGTTGGCACCCGAAGAACCGGCCAGGCGCACGGTGGAGGTGGAGGCGTTCTGCTCGTGGTCGGCGTGGAGGATGAAGATCCGGTCCATTGCCTTGGCCAGCACCGGGCTGATCGGTTTGATCTCGCACGGGGTGTTGAACATCATGTGCAGGAAGTTTTCCGCGTACGACAGGTCGTTGCGCGGGTACATCATCGGCTGGCCCATGGAGTACTTGTAAACCATCGCGGCCAAGGTCGGCATCTTGGCGACCAGGCGCACCGCGGAAATCTCGCGGTGTTGCGGGTTATTGATGTCCAGGGAGTCGTGGTAGAACGCCGACAGGGCGCCGACCACGCCACACATCACCGCCATCGGGTGAGCGTCGCGGCGGAAACCGTTGAAGAACGACTTCAGCTGCTCGTGAACCATGGTGTGGTTCTTCACGGTGCTGACGAACTGGGCCTTCTGCTCGGCGTTCGGCAGTTCGCCGTTGAGCAGCAGGTAGCAGGTTTCCAGGTAGTCGGACTTCTCGGCGAGCTGTTCGATCGGGTAGCCGCGGTGCAGCAGCACGCCCTTGTCGCCATCGATGTAGGTGATCTTCGACTCGCACGAGGCGGTCGCCATGAAACCAGGGTCGAAGGTGAAGTGACCAGTGGCCCCCAACCCGCGGACGTCGATTACATCAGGACCAACGGTGCCGGTTAAAATGGGCAGCTCGACGGGGGCAGCGCCCTCGATGACCAACTGCGCTTTTTTGTCAGCCATGTGGCCTCCTATTAATGCTTGAAATCATCAGACAGCCCCCCACGCAGGGCCCGCACCACTATAGAGAAGTAAATTCGAATGTCAATTTGCCTAAAGGCTGCTTGAAAGCCCCTCTGAAGCCTGATTTTTCTGGAATTTCTTGCCCGTTTACGCTTTTTGCTGGCTAAAGGCAATGCGCTATTTGGGCTAGCCCGTCACGTTGTCATAAGCAGCCTAACTGTCTATACTCGGCAGCCGACTCCCAAGGGCTTTCCTGCCCTTATCAGGGGGTCGCGCTTCTTGGGTGGTGGGTACCTGACCAGTACACTAACCAACAACCTTGCCCTGTTCGCTAGGGCTCTTCAGTGTGAAAAAAGCCGTGAAAAGCCAACGACCTGTAAACCTAGACCTAAGGACCATCAAAGTCCCAATTACCGCTGTTACGTCATTTCTTCACCGCGTCTCCGGCATCATCGTCTTCCTTGGCCTGGGCATCATGCTGTTTGCGCTGAGCAAGTCGCTGGGCTCCGAGGAAGGCTTCGCCGACGTGAAGGATTACCTGACCAGCCCGCTGGCCAAGTTCGTAGCATGGGGCCTCCTGTCTGCCTTGCTGTACCACATGATCGCCGGTGTCCGTCACCTGATCATGGATATGGGTGTCGGTGAAACGCTTGAAGGCGGCCGACTGGGCTCGAAAATCATCGTCGCCCTTTCCCTGGTGGCGTTCGTCCTGGCAGGAGTCTGGATATGGTAACTAACGTCACAAACTTTTCCCGTTCGGGTCTTTATGACTGGATGGCGCAGCGCGTTTCCGCTGTCGTGCTCGCGGCTTATTTCATCTTCCTGATCGGCTACCTTGCGCTGCACCCTGGCATCGATTACGCCCAGTGGCATGCCCTGTTCTCCAACAATGTGATGCGTGTCTTCAGTCTGCTTGCCTTCGTTGCCCTGGGCGCTCACGCCTGGGTCGGCATGTGGACCGTCACCACTGACTACCTGACGCCTCTGGCGATCGGCAAGTCGGCGACGGCGGTACGTTTCCTTGCTCAGGCGGTATGCGGCGTTGCGATGTTCGCTTACTTCGTCTGGGGTGTGCAGATTCTCTGGGGTATCTGATCCATGGCTAGCATTCCAACCATTTCCTTCGACGCCATCATCATCGGTGGCGGCGGCGCCGGCATGCGCGCTGCGCTGCAGCTGGCACAAGGCGGTCACAAGACTGCCGTGGTCACCAAGGTGTTCCCGACCCGTTCGCACACAGTATCGGCCCAGGGTGGCATCACCTGCGCCATCGCTTCGGCCGACCCGAACGACGACTGGCGCTGGCACATGTACGATACCGTCAAGGGTTCCGACTACATCGGTGACCAGGACGCTATCGAATACATGTGTCAGGAAGGCCCGGCTGCGGTCTTCGAGCTGGACCACATGGGCCTGCCGTTCTCGCGTACCGAAACCGGTCGTATCTACCAGCGTCCGTTCGGCGGCCAGTCCAAGGACTTCGGTAAAGGTGGCCAGGCCGCCCGTACCTGCGCCGCTTCCGACCGTACCGGTCACGCGCTGCTGCACACCCTGTACCAGGGCAACCTGAAAGCCGGCACCACCTTCCTCAACGAATACTATGCCGTTGACCTGGTGAAGAACCAGGACGGCGCATTCGTAGGTGTGATCGCGATCTGCATCGAAACCGGCGAAACCCTGTACATCAAGTCCAAGGCCACCGTACTGGCCACGGGCGGTGCCGGCCGTATCTACGCCTCCACCACCAACGCCCTGATCAACACCGGTGACGGTATCGGCATGGCCCTGCGTGCAGGCGTGCCGGTGCAAGACATCGAGATGTGGCAGTTCCACCCAACCGGCATCGCCGGCGCCGGCGTACTGGTTACCGAAGGCTGCCGCGGTGAAGGTGGTTACCTGATCAACGCCCACGGCGAGCGCTTCATGGAGCGTTATGCGCCGAACGCGAAAGACCTGGCCGGCCGCGACGTGGTTGCCCGTTCCATGGTCAAGGAAATCATCGCCGGCAACGGCGTGGGCCCGAACAAGGACCACGTACTGCTGAAGCTGGACCACCTGGGCGAGGAAGTGCTGCACAGCCGCCTGCCAGGTATCTGCGAACTGTCCAAGACCTTCGCCCACGTCGACCCAGTGGTCGCGCCGGTGCCGGTCGTTCCAACCTGCCACTACATGATGGGCGGCGTTGCCACCAACATCCACGGCCAGGCCATCACCATGGACGCCGAAGGCAACGACCACATCATCCCAGGCCTGTTCGCCGTCGGTGAAGTGGCGTGCGTATCGGTTCACGGTGCCAACCGCCTGGGCGGCAACTCGCTGCTCGACCTGGTGGTGTTCGGCCGTGCTGCCGGCCTGCACCTGGAGAAGGCGCTGTCCGAAGGCGTGGAATACCGCGACGCCAGCGACACCGACGTCGATGTTGCCCTGAACCGCCTGAACAAGCTCAACGAGCGCACTTCCGGCGAAGACGTTGCCAGCCTCAAGCGTGAGCTGCAAAGCTGCATGCAGAACTACTTCGGTGTATTCCGTACTGGCGAATACATGCAGAAGGGTATCGAGCAACTGGCCGGCCTGCGTGACCGCATCGCCAACGTCAAGATCAACGACAAGTCCCAGGCCTTCAACACCGCGCGTATCGAAGCGCTGGAGCTGCAGAACCTGCTGGAAGTCGCCGAAGCTACCGCCATCGCGGCCGAAGCCCGTAAAGAGTCTCGCGGCGCCCACGCCCGTGAAGACTTCGAAGACCGTGACGACGAAAACTGGCTGTGCCACACCCTGTACTACCCGGGTGAGAAGCGCGTTGCCAAGCGCGGCGTCAACTTTGCGCCGAAGACAGTTCCTGCCTTCGAACCAAAAGTCCGGACTTACTAAGGGTGGCTGCTATGTTGAAAGTCGAAGTTTATCGTTACAACCCGGACACCGATTCGGCCCCCAAAATGGAGTCGTTCGACGTCGATACCGGCGGCAAGGACCTGATGGTGCTGGATGTATTGGCACTGATCAAGGAAAAGGACGAAGGTTTCTCGTACCGTCGCTCCTGCCGTGAAGGCGTTTGCGGTTCCGACGGCATGAACATGAACGGCAAGAACGGCCTGGCCTGCATCACCCCGCTGTCGGGTGTGGTGAAGAAGGGCAAGTTGGTGCTGCGTCCGCTGCCAGGCCTGCCGGTCATTCGTGACCTGGTGGTCGACATGAGCATCTTCTACAGGCAGTACGAGAAGGTGAAGCCATTCCTGCAGAACGACACCCCGGCCCCGGCTATCGAGCGCCTGCAATCGCCGGAAGACCGTGACAAGCTGGACGGCCTGTACGAGTGCATCCTGTGCGCCTGCTGCTCGACGTCCTGCCCATCGTTCTGGTGGAACCCTGACAAGTTCCTGGGCCCAGCGGCCCTGCTGCAGGCCTATCGCTTCCTGGCCGACAGCCGTGACACCAAGACCCAGGAGCGCCTGGCGTCCCTGGATGACCCGTTCAGCGTATTCCGCTGCCGCGGGATCATGAACTGCGTCAACGTTTGCCCGAAGGGTCTGAACCCAACCAAGGCAATCGGTCACGTACGTAACATGCTGCTGCAAAGCGGCACCTGATACAAAGTGTTGTACCTGCAGTAAGCCGAGGTGCGGGTGGTGAGCCCGCACTGAGGTAAAACCTGGGCAAGGGCCCACAAAGCCCGCGCTCGATACCTATGAAGATATGAGACCAGCAGGGGCTTTCCGGGCTGGTACCCGGAAAATCAGCAGGATCCAAGTGGCGTGGTTCAGTCGCTTTATTCGGACTTTTCCAGGTTTGCTGTGGCTCTCGCCGATCAGTCCCCTAACCGAGGGTGACCAAGCATGCAAGAAAGCGTGATGCAGCGCATGTGGGAAAGCGCCCACCTTTCAGGTGGTAACGCTGCATATGTGGAAGAGCTCTACGAGCTCTACCTGCACGACCCTAACGCTGTGCCAGAAGAGTGGCGCACTTACTTCCAGAAGTTGCCCGCCGACGGCAGCACCGCTACCGATGTATCGCACTCGACGATCCGCGACCATTTCGTATTGCTGGCAAAGAACCAGCGCCGCGCCCAACCGGTGTCCGCCGGGAGCGTGAGCACAGAACACGAGAAGAAGCAGGTTGAAGTTCTGCGACTGATCCAGGCCTATCGTATGCGCGGCCATCAGGCTGCCAAGCTCGACCCGTTGGGGTTGTGGCAGCGACCTGCGCCTGTAGACCTGTCGATCAATCACTACGGCTTGACCAATGCCGATCTTGATACGACCTTCCGTGCCGGCGACCTGTTCATCGGCAAAGAGGAGGCGAGCCTACGCGAGATCGTAGAGGCACTCCAGAAGACATATTGTCGCACCATTGGTGCCGAGTTCACCCACATCGTCGATTCCGAGCAGCGCAGCTGGTTCCAGCAGCGTCTGGAGAGCGTGCGCGGCCGTCCGGAATTCTCCGTCGACGTGCAGGCTCACCTGCTTGAGCGCGTGACCGCCGGTGAAGGCCTGGAAAAATACCTGGGCACCAAGTACCCGGGCACCAAGCGCTTCGGCCTGGAAGGTGGCGAAAGCCTGATCCCGATGCTGGACGAAATGATCCAGCGCTCGGGCTCCTATGGCACCAAGGAAGTCGTGATCGGCATGGCCCACCGTGGCCGCCTGAACGTGCTCGTCAACACCTTCGGCAAGAGCCCGCGCGAGCTGTTCGACGAGTTCGAAGGCAAGAAGATGAACGAGCTGGGCTCCGGTGACGTGAAGTATCACCAGGGCTTCTCCTCCAACGTGATGACCTCCGGTGGCGAAGTTCACCTGGCCATGGCATTCAACCCCTCCCACCTGGAAATCGTCTCGCCAGTGGTGGAAGGTTCGGTTCGTGCCCGCCAGGACCGTCGCAACGACACCGTTGGCGACAAGGTGCTGCCGATCTCGATCCACGGCGACGCAGCCTTCGCCGGCCAGGGCGTGGTCATGGAAACCTTCCAGATGTCGCAGACCCGCGGTTTCAAGACCGGCGGCACCGTGCACATCGTGATCAACAACCAGGTCGGTTTCACCATCAGCAACCCGCTGGACTCGCGCTCCACCGAGTACGCCACCGACGTTGCCAAGATGATTCAGGCGCCGATCCTGCACGTCAATGGCGACGACCCGGAAGCCGTGCTGTTCGTGACCCAGCTGGCCGTCGACTACCGCATGCAGTTCAAGCGTGACGTGGTCATCGACCTGGTCTGCTACCGTCGCCGCGGCCACAACGAGGCCGACGAGCCGAACGGCACCCAGCCGCTGATGTACCAGCAGATCACCAAGCAGCGCACCACCCGCGAGCTGTACGCCGAGTCGCTGATCCAGGCTGGCCGCATCGATGCCGAGCGCGCCCAGGCCAAGATCGACGAGTACCGCAATGCGCTGGACAACGGCCTGCACGTGGTGAAAAGCCTGGTCAAGGAGCCGAACCGCGAGCTGTTCGTCGACTGGCGTCCGTACCTGGGCCATGCCTGGACCGCGCGTCACGACACCCGCTTCGACCTCAAGACCCTGCAAGACCTGTCGGCCAAGCTGCTGGAGCTGCCGGAAGGCTTCGTCGTTCAGCGCCAGGTCGCGAAGATCTACGAAGATCGCCAGAAGATGCAAGCCGGTGGCTTGCCGATCAACTGGGGTTATGCAGAAACCATGGCCTACGCCACCCTGCAGTTCGAAGGTCACCCGATCCGCATGACCGGCCAGGACATCGGCCGTGGCACCTTCTCGCACCGTCACGCGGTGCTGCACAACCAGAAGGACGCCAGCACCTACGTACCGCTGAAGAACCTGTTCCCGGGCCAGCCGAAGTTCGAACTGTACGACTCCTTCCTTTCGGAAGAAGCGGTACTGGCCTTCGAATACGGCTACTCCACCACCACGCCGAACGCGCTGGTGATCTGGGAAGCCCAGTTCGGCGACTTCGCCAACGGTGCGCAAGTGGTGATCGACCAGTTCATCACCAGCGGCGAGCACAAGTGGGGCCGCCTGTGCGGTCTGACCATGCTGCTGCCACACGGCTATGAAGGGCAGGGGCCGGAGCACTCCTCCGCGCGTCTGGAGCGTTACCTGCAGCTGTGCGCCGAGCACAACATCCAGGTCTGCGTACCGACCACCCCGGCACAGATCTACCACCTGCTGCGTCGTCAGGTCATTCGTCCGCTGCGCAAGCCGCTGATCGTGCTGACGCCCAAGTCGCTGCTGCGCCACAAGCTGGCCATCTCGACCCTGGAAGACCTGGCAGAAGGCTCGTTCCAGACCGTGATCCCGGAAATCGACGCGATCGATCCGGCCAAGGTCGAGCGCCTGGTCCTGTGCAGCGGCAAGGTCTACTACGACCTGCTGGAAAAACGCCGTGCCGAAGGCCGCGAAGACATCGCGATCCTGCGTCTGGAGCAGCTGTACCCGTTCCCGGAAGACGACCTGGTCGAAATCCTGGCGCAATACAGCAACCTCAAGCACGCCGTATGGTGCCAGGAAGAACCGATGAACCAGGGCGCCTGGTACAGCAGCCAGCACCACATGCGCCGTATCCTGGGCCGCCACAACAAGGCGCTGGTCCTGGAATACGCCGGCCGCGACGCATCTGCCGCGCCCGCTTGTGGTTACGCTTCGAAGCACGCCGAACAGCAGGAAAAACTGCTGCAAGACGCCTTCACTGTCTAACGCCTTCGCGCACCTGAAACCGAATTTAAGGAAACACAGATAATGGCTATCGAGATCAAAGCCCCAACCTTCCCGGAATCGGTTGCCGACGGCACCGTTGCCACCTGGCACAAGCAGCCGGGCGAAGCCGTCAAGCGTGACGAGCTGATCGTCGACATCGAAACCGACAAGGTCGTCCTGGAAGTGCTGGCCACTGCCGACGGCGTGCTGGGCGCGATCGTCAAGGGCGAGGGCGACACCGTCCTGTCCGACGAAGTACTGGGCTCGATCGTTGAAGGTGGCGCTGCCGCTGCTGCCCCTGCCGCCGCACCGGCCGCTGCTGCCCCGGCTGCCGCTGCCGCCGACGCTGGCGAAGACGACCCGGTCGCTGCCCCAGCCGCACGCAAGCTGGCTGAAGAAAACGGCATCGACCTGGCCACCGTTGCCGGCACCGGCAAGGGCGGTCGCATCACCAAGGAAGACGTCGTCGCTGCCGTCGCCAACAAGAAGTCGGCGCCTGCACCGGTTGCCAAGCCTGCCGCTGCCGCTGCTGCTGCCCCAGTTGTGGTCGCCGCCGGCGACCGCACCGAGAAGCGCGTGCCGATGACCCGCCTGCGCGCCAAGATCGCCGAGCGCCTGGTCGAAGCCCAGTCGAACATGGCCATGCTGACCACCTTCAACGAAGTGGACATGACCGAAGTCATGGCCCTGCGTTCGAAGTACAAGGACCTGTTCGAGAAGACCCACAACGGCGTACGCCTGGGCTTCATGTCGTTCTTCGTCAAGGCTGCCACCGAAGCCCTGAAGCGCTTCCCGGCGGTCAACGCCTCGATCGATGGCAACGACATCGTCTACCACGGCTATGCCGACGTCGGCGTTGCCGTGTCCAGCGACCGTGGCCTGGTGGTTCCGGTTCTGCGTAACGCCGAGTCGATGAGCCTGGCTGAAATCGAGAACGGCATCGCCACCTTCGGCAAGAAGGCCCGTGACGGCAAGCTGGCCATCGAAGAGATGACCGGTGGCACCTTCACCATCACCAACGGCGGCACCTTCGGTTCGATGATGTCGACCCCGATCGTCAACCCGCCGCAGGCCGCGATCCTCGGCATGCACAACATCATCCAGCGCCCGATGGCCATCAATGGCCAAGTGGTGATTCGCCCGATGATGTACCTGGCGCTGTCGTACGATCACCGCCTGATCGATGGCAAGGAAGCGGTAACCTTCCTGGTCACCATCAAGAACCTGCTGGAAGATCCGTCTCGCCTGCTGCTGGACATCTAACCCTCTGGCTGCGTACCGTGCCGGGCCTGGCTTCGCGAGAAGCCATGCCGCGCGGTCCGCGGCTTGTAGCTTGTAGCTGATAAGGAATCTTTTATGACCCAGAAATTCGACGTAGTGGTAATTGGTGCAGGTCCTGGCGGCTATGTGGCTGCCATCAAGGCCGCACAACTTGGTCTGAAGACTGCCTGTATCGAGAAGTACACCGACGCCGAGGGCAAGCTGGCCCTGGGCGGCACCTGCCTGAACGTAGGTTGCATCCCCTCCAAGGCGCTGCTGGACAGCTCCTGGAAGTACAAGGAAGCCAAAGAGAGCTTCAACGTCCACGGCATTTCCACTGGCGAAGTGAAAATGGACGTGGCCGCGATGGTTGGCCGCAAGGCTGGCATCGTCAAGAACCTGACCGGTGGCGTTGCCACCCTGTTCAAGGCCAACGGCGTGACCTCGATCCAGGGCCACGGCAAGCTGCTGGCTGGCAAGAAAGTCGAAGTCACCAAGGCTGATGGCACCACCGAAGTCATCGAAGCCGAGAACGTGATCCTGGCTTCCGGCTCGCGCCCAATCGACATTCCGCCGGCTCCGGTCGACCAGAACGTCATCGTCGACTCCACTGGCGCCCTGGAATTCCAATCGGTACCCAAGCGCCTGGGCGTGATCGGCGCTGGCGTGATCGGCCTGGAACTGGGCTCGGTATGGGCTCGCCTGGGTGCTGAAGTCACCGTCCTGGAAGCCCTGGACACCTTCCTGATGGCTGCCGACACCGCGGTGTCGAAAGAAGCCCAGAAGACCCTGACCAAGCAAGGCCTGGACATCAAGCTGGGTGCGCGCGTCACGGGCTCGAAAGTCAACGGCAACGAAGTCGAAGTGACCTACACCAACGCCGAAGGCGAGCAGAAGATCACCTTCGACAAGCTGATCGTCGCGGTTGGCCGTCGCCCGGTGACCACCGACCTGCTGGCTGCCGACAGCGGTGTGAACATCGACGAACGTGGCTACATCTTCGTTGATGACTACTGCGCCACCAGCGTGCCGGGCGTGTACGCCATCGGCGACGTGGTACGCGGCATGATGCTGGCCCACAAGGCCTCGGAAGAGGGCATCATGGTCGTCGAGCGCATCAAGGGCCACAAGGCCCAGATGAACTACGACCTGATCCCATCGGTTATCTACACCCACCCGGAAATCGCTTGGGTCGGCAAGACCGAACAAGCCTTGAAGGCCGAGGGTGTTGAGGTTAACGTAGGCACCTTCCCGTTCGCGGCCAGCGGCCGTGCGATGGCAGCCAACGACACCGGTGGTTTCGTCAAGGTCATCGCCGACGCCAAGACCGACCGCGTCCTGGGTGTGCACGTGATTGGCCCGTCCGCTGCCGAACTGGTACAGCAGGGCGCAATCGCAATGGAATTCGGCACCAGTGCCGAGGACCTGGGCATGATGGTCTTCAGCCATCCAACCCTGTCCGAAGCGCTGCATGAAGCAGCGCTGGCAGTGAATGGCGGCGCCATTCACGTAGCCAACCGTAAGAAGCGTTAATTATAAGAAACCACGGCGGGCTGCCCGTCGTGAGTCTTGCGTGCATGACTCACCGCGGAACGTCCGCCGGACTGAACCACATGGGATAACCCGGGGTTAACGGTCACAGGTGGTGCGGCGCCAGCAATGGCGCAGCGCCGAAGCGCAGTACCTAACGAAGACGGTAAAAAGCATGAATCTTCACGAGTATCAGGGTAAGCAGCTGTTCGCTGAATACGGCCTGCCAGTTTCCAAGGGTTTCGCAGTCGATACCCCTGAGCAAGCTGCAGAAGCCTGCGACAAGATTGGCGGTTCCGAGTGGGTTGTCAAAGCCCAGGTTCACGCCGGTGGTCGCGGCAAAGCGGGCGGCGTCAAGCTGGTTCGCAGCAAGGAAGACGCCAAGGCGTTCGCTGCACAGTGGTTGGGCAAGAATCTGGTTACCTACCAGACTGATGCCAACGGTCAACCCGTCTCCAAGATTCTGGTCGAATCCTGCACTGACATCGCCAAAGAGCTGTACCTGGGCGCTGTAGTGGACCGCTCGAGCCGCCGTATCGTGTTCATGGCCTCCACCGAAGGTGGCGTGGACATCGAGAAAGTCGCTCACGAAACACCTGAGAAGATCCTCAAGGCCACCATCGACCCGCTGGTCGGCGCTCAGCCGTTCCAGGGCCGTGAGCTGGCGTTCCAGCTGGGCCTGGAAGGCAAGCAAGTTCAACAGTTCGCCAAGATCTTCGTTGGCCTGGCCAAGCTGTTCAAGGATCACGACCTGGCCCTGCTGGAAGTGAACCCGCTGGTGATCAAGGCCGATGGCGACCTGCACTGCCTCGATGCCAAGATCAACATCGACGCCAACGCCATGTACCGTCAGCCTAAGCTGAAAACCTTCCACGACCCGTCGCAGGACGACGCCCGTGAAGCCCACGCTGCCAAGTTCGAACTGAACTACGTTGCCCTGGAAGGCAACATCGGCTGCATGGTCAACGGTGCCGGCCTGGCCATGGGTACCATGGACATCGTCAACCTGCACGGCGGCAAGCCAGCCAACTTCCTCGACGTGGGCGGCGGTGCTACCAAAGAGCGCGTTACCGAAGCGTTCAAGATCATTCTGTCCGACAGCAATGTCGCGGCCGTTCTGGTCAACATCTTCGGCGGCATCGTTCGCTGCGACATGATTGCCGAAGGCATCATCGGTGCAGTGAAAGAAGTCGGCGTTAAAGTTCCGGTTGTGGTTCGCCTCGAAGGCAACAACGCCGAACTGGGCGCTAAAGTACTGGCAGAAAGCGGTTTGAACATCATTGCGGCCACCAGCCTGACCGACGCTGCTCAACAAGTTGTCAAAGCTGCGGAGGGCAAGTAATGAGCGTTCTGATCAATAAAGATACCAAAGTCATCTGCCAGGGCTTCACCGGCTCGCAGGGTACTTTCCACTCCGAACAAGCCATCGCCTACGGCACCAAGATGGTCGGCGGCGTAACCCCGGGCAAGGGTGGCACTACCCACCTGGGCCTGCCAGTGTTCAACACTGTCAAGGAAGCCGTGGAAGCTACCGGCGCTGACGCTTCGGTCATCTACGTTCCGGCTCCTTTCTGCAAGGACTCGATCCTGGAAGCGGCCTTCGGCGGCATCAAGCTGATCGTCTGCATCACCGAAGGCATTCCTACCCTGGACATGCTGGATGCCAAGGTCAAGTGCGACGAGCTGGGCGTGACCCTGATCGGCCCTAACTGCCCAGGTGTCATCACCCCGGGCGAGTGCAAGATCGGCATCATGCCAGGCCACATCCACCTGCCAGGCAAGGTCGGTATCGTTTCGCGTTCCGGCACCCTGACCTACGAAGCGGTCAAGCAGACCACCGACGCCGGCTTCGGCCAGTCGACCTGCGTGGGCATCGGTGGCGACCCGATCCCAGGCTCCAACTTCATCGACATCCTGAAGCTGTTCCAGGAAGACCCGAAGACCGAAGCGATCGTCATGATCGGTGAGATCGGCGGTTCGGCTGAAGAAGAAGCGGCGGCCTACATCAAGGCTAACGTGACCAAGCCAGTGGTTTCCTACATCGCTGGTGTTACCGCACCTGCGGGCAAGCGCATGGGCCACGCTGGCGCCATCATCTCCGGCGGCAAAGGCACTGCGGACGAGAAGTTCGCTGCGCTGCAGGACGCCGGTGTGAAGACCGTGCGTTCCCTGGCTGACATCGGCAAGGCCCTGGCCGAGCTGACTGGCTGGGAAGCCAAGAAGTAATTTAGCGACACCCCCCACGCGCACAGAGGCCACCTTCGGGTGGCCTTTGTCGTTTCAGGGATTCGGGTATTAACCCACCTGGTAGGAGCGAGCGTAGCTCGCGATGGGGCTGCAGAGCAGCCCCGGCATCATGTGCTGCGAAGCTGAAACCCCTGGGCCGCTGCGCGCCCCATCGCGAGCTACGCTCGCTCCTACCAGGTTGGCGCACGCCCCTTGGATATGGGTTACGCAAAGAGGGTTGTCGAGGCAGCAAAGATTTTTCGATAGGTTTAATAGGGATTTTCACACAGACAAATGTTTCAGTCCGAGGATAATTCCTACTGTCTTCGGTCATACAGACGACAAACATGTACGCACATCGGACAAGCAGCACTGTGCCAGTGCGTTTACCGGGTAAAACGGTTAATCTACGCGTTCACTCTGTGCCCGTACCCCAAAAGGGAACGACACGCTAAACGGGTCTGGCCTATCAAGCCGGGCAGCATTTCCCTCACCCATGGGGAAATCCCCTCTCGAATCCCGATTTCAGCAGTGTGGTACTACCCTAAATGAAAGTTCTCAAAGGCCAGGATATCCTGGCGCTTGGCTTTATGACGTTTGCGCTTTTCGTAGGCGCCGGCAACATTATCTTCCCGCCTATCGTTGGCCTGCAGTCTGGCCCGCACGTATGGATGGCGGCCCTGGGCTTCCTGGTTACCGCCGTGGGCCTGCCGGTCATCACCGTGGTCGCTCTGGCCAAGGTCGGTGGCGGCATGGACGCGCTGAGCAGCCCGATCGGCAAGTTCTTCGGCGGCCTGCTGGCGGCTGTGTGCTACCTGTCGGTCGGCCCGCTGTTCGCCACCCCGCGTACGGCAACCGTGTCGTTCGAAGTGGGCGTTGCGCCGCTGACCGGTGAAAGCCCGATTGCGCTGTTCATCTACAGCCTGGTGTATTTCGCCGTGGTACTGGCCGTGTCCATGTACCCAGGCAAGCTGCTCGACACCGTCGGCCGCTTCCTCGCGCCGCTGAAGATCATCGCCCTGGCGGTGCTGGGCATCGCTGCCTTCGCGCTGCCGGCCGGAACCATTGGTGAAGCGCAGCCGGCCTATGCCGCCGCCGCCTTCTCCAAGGGCTTCTCCGACGGCTACCTGACCATGGACACCCTGGGTGCCCTGGTGTTCGGCATCGTGATCGTCAACGCCATCCGCTCGCGCGGCGTGGAGTCGCCGAAGTTGATTACCCGCTACGCCATCATCGCCGGCCTGATCGCCGGTGTAGGCCTGGCCCTGGTGTACATCAGCCTGTTCCGCCTGGGTGCCGGCAGCCACGAGATCGCCGCCAACGCCACCAACGGCGCCGCCGTGCTGCACGCCTACGTGCAACACACCTTCGGCTCCCTGGGCAGCGGTTTCCTCGCCGTGCTGATCGCCCTGGCGTGCCTGGTGACCGCGGTGGGCCTGACCTGCGCCTGCGCCGAGTATTTCAGCCAGATCCTGCCGCTGTCGTACCGCGCCCTGGTGGTGATTCTGGCCGGCTTCTCGCTGCTGATCTCCAACCTGGGCCTGACCAAGCTGATCATGTTCTCGATTCCGGTGCTCACCGCCATCTACCCGCCGTGCATCGTGGTGGTGGGCCTGAGCTTCGTGAAGGAACTGTGGAACTCGCCGACCCGCATCCTGGCGCCGGTGATGCTGGTGTCGCTGGTGTTCGGCATGGTCGACGCGATCAAGGGCAGCAGCATTGCCCACGTACTGCCAGACTTCATGGCCCACCTGCCGCTGAGCGACCAGGGCCTGGCCTGGCTGGTGCCGTCGGTGGTAACGCTGGTTGGCGCCGTGGCATGCGATCGCATGCTCGGCAAGCCGCGTGAGGCGTTAGCCTGATGGCATGATGTTGAAGCCTGAGGGCGGCACCGGCCACAAGCCGAAGGGTGCTCGCCAAGGGTGGAAACGCGAAGGCCCCGTGTCCGAGAGGATGCGGGGTTTTTTATTGCCTGTGTGGGCCTCTTCGCGGGGCAAGCCCGCTCCTACAAGGGTATTGCACGCATTTTGTAGGAGCGGGTTTACCCCGCGAAGAGGCCTGCACGAATTGTGCAATTTTCACAGTAAACCCTGTGCCTTTTGCCACTGGCCAGCGTCGAACCCCGGACTCTATTCTTTGTGCACCTGGCCCCTGCGGAACCCTGCATGAACTTTATCCAAAGCAACCTCCACAACCTCCTGGCCGTCTGCTGGTTCGCCCTCTGCTGGGGCGGCTACACCCGTTATGCCATCTGGAAGGGCCGCGACACCGCGTGCCTGGCCAGCGTGCTGCACCTGTACCGGGAAGACTGGATGCGCCGCATGCTGCTGCGCGACAACCGCATCGCCGACGCCAGCGTGATCGGCAACCTTGAACGCAACGCCTCGTTCTTCGCCTCCAGTACCCTGATTATCCTGGCCGGCATCCTTACCGTGCTCGGCGCCTCGGACCGCGCCCTGTCGCTGCTGGCCGACCTGCCCCTGGTGCAGCAGGCCTCCCAGGGCATGTCGGAAATCAAGCTGCTGTGCCTGGCGATGGTGTTCGTCTACGCCTTCTTTACCTTCAGTTGGTGCATGCGCCAGTACAACTTCGCCGCCGTGCTGGTCGGTTCGGCGCCGATGATCGGCGAACGCCTGGTCAATGAACTGGAGCGCAAGGCATTCGCCTCGCGCGCAGCGCGGGTGTTGTCGCTGGCGGCCAACCAGTTCAACTTTGGCCTGCGCTCGTATTACTTCGGCATGGCCATGCTGACCTGGTTCATCAGCCCCTGGTTGTTCATGGTGATGAGCGTGGGCGTGGTGTTGGTTCTTTATCGCCGTGAGTTTCATTCCGATGTGCTGGACGTGATGGTATTCACGCCCACGGAAAGTGCCCCGACCGATGTCCCTAGGGAAAGTTCCAGTGCAAGTAACTGAAACGTTTAATCGATAAAACACAGGCACAAAAAAACCCGACAAGCGTCGGGTTTTTTTGTATTGGCTTATTACTGCTTGGCAGGTTCGGCCGGGGTAGCAGGCGCGGTTTCCGGCGCCGGCGTTGCCGGGGCGGCTTCTTCCGCTGCCTTCTGCTCGGCTTCGGCCTGATCTTTGGCGGCTTCGGCGTTTTCCTTGGCGGCGTCGTTCATTTTATCCTGAGCTTCGCCCATCTTTTCCTGGGCTTGCTCGGCATGTTTCTGTGCGTCCTGGGCTTTGTATTCGCTCGCTTTATCGCAAGCAGCCAGGCCCATGGCAGCAGCCAGCATCAGAGCAAAAGCAAAAGGTTTACGCATGGGGTTGTTTCTCCTTGGTGGAATAACTGAGTTGTTCCTTCGAGTTCAGCCATGGCGGATAAGTTCCACGGCAGTTACAGATATATAACACCGCGTTCTATATAGACTTTTTACGGGTTTTATGCCGTTTCGGCAGTGAGCAGGGAAACTGTGTATGAACGACTCGAACTTGCAGGCCATGGCCGAACGTTTCCTGGGGGCGTTGAAGCATTGCCAGGTGTTGCAGATGCGCGTGGCCCAGGCCGATGCCCAAGGCATCACCCTGGAGCTGCCCTGGTCACCCTCGATTGTCGGTAACCCGCAAACCGGCGCGGTGCACGGCGGCGCGTTGACCACGCTGATGGACACCACCTGCGGCATGGCCACCCTGTGCGTGCTGCCGCGCTTCGAAGTGTGCCCGACCCTGGACCTGCGCATCGACTACATGCACCCGGCCGAGGCCGGCAAGCCCATCTTCGGCCATGCCCAGTGCTATCGGGTGACCCGCGACGTGATTTTCACCCGCGGCAGCGCCTACCAGGACGACCCCGAGCAGCCGATCTGCCAGGTGGTGGGCACCTTCATGCGCCTGGGCCACGACATCCAGGGTGGGATTCGTTTCGGCAACAGCCTGAAGGAGGGCAAGGCATGATCCCTGAAGAGGTTCGCCAGCAACTGAGCGCCGCCCATGCAGCCGGAGACTACCGCCCCCTGCTGGCACTGATCCCCTATGCCGGGCTGATCGGCATCGAGTGCCAGCGCCAGGATGACGACCTGCTGTTCCGCCTGCCGGCCAGCGCCGACAACATCGGCAACCCGTTGCTGCCGGCCATCCACGGCGGCGTTATTGCGGGTTTCATGGAGCTTTCGGCGGCGCTGTACCTGCTGATCTACAGCGAAAGCATGAGCATCCCCAAGATCATCGATTTCTCCATCGACTACCTGCGCGCCGGGCACGTTCGCGACACCTACGCCCAGTGCCAGCTGTGGCGCCAGGGCCGGCGCGTGACCAACGTGGCGATCACCGCCTGGCAGGGTGATCGCCAGGCGCCGATCGCCACTGCCCGTGCGCATTTCAAGATCGAGCCGCAAAAGCCCTTGAAATCGTCTGGGCAGCCCCCATCTGCATGACATCCGCCGTTAAAGCAGGCCATGTCGGCCGCCAGGCGCCACTGCCATCAGATCGGAGTTTTGAAGACCATGAGTGTGGAGACTCAAAAAGAAACGCTGGGCTTCCAGACCGAGGTGAAGCAACTGCTGCACCTCATGATCCATTCGCTGTACTCGAACAAGGAGATCTTCCTGCGTGAGCTGGTCTCCAACGCCTCCGACGCCGCCGACAAGCTGCGTTTCGAGGCCCTGGCCAAGCCAGAGCTGTTCGAGGACGATGCCGACCTGAAGATCCGCCTGAGCTTCGACAAGGACGCCGGTACCGTGACCCTTGAGGACAACGGCATCGGCATGAGCCGCGAAGACGTCATTGCCCACCTGGGCACCATCGCCAAGTCCGGCACCGCCGACTTCATGAAGAACCTCACCGGTGACCAGAAGAAGGACTCGCACCTGATCGGCCAGTTCGGCGTGGGCTTCTACTCGGCATTCATCGTCGCCGACAAGGTCGACGTCTACAGCCGTCGCGCCGGCCAGCCGGCTGCCGAAGGCGTGCACTGGTCGTCCAAGGGCGAGGGCGAATTCGAAGTCGCCACGATCGACAAGCCGCAGCGCGGCACCCGCATCGTCCTGCACCTGAAAAAGGACGAGCTGGAGTTCGCCGATGGCTGGCGCCTGCGCAATGTGGTGAAGAAGTACTCCGACCACATCGCCCTGCCGATCGAACTGCCCAAGGAACAGGCCGAGGCCGCCGAAGGTGAAGAAGCCCCGGCGCAGGAATGGGAAACCGTCAACCGTGCCAGCGCCCTGTGGACCCGCTCGCGTTCCGAGGTGAAGGACGAGGAGTACCAGGAGTTCTACAAGCACATCGGCCATGACTTCGAGAACCCGCTGGCCTGGAGCCACAACAAGGTCGAAGGCAAGCTGGAGTACAACTCGCTGCTGTACGTGCCGGCCCGTGCGCCGTTCGACCTGTACCAGCGCGAAGCGCCACGCGGCCTGAAGCTGTATGTGCAGCGCGTGTTCATCATGGACCAGGCCGAGTCGTTCCTGCCGCTGTACCTGCGCTTCATCAAGGGTGTGGTCGACTCCAACGACCTGTCGCTGAACGTGTCTCGCGAAATTCTGCAGAAAGACCCGATCATCGATTCGATGAAGACCGCGCTGACCAAGCGCGTGCTGGACATGCTGGAGAAGCTGGCGAAGAACGAGCCTGAGCAATACAAAGGCTTCTGGAAAAACTTCGGCCAGGTGCTGAAGGAAGGCCCGGCTGAAGATTTCGCCAACAAGGAGAAGATCGCCGGCCTGCTGCGCTTCGCCTCCACCCAGGACGATAGCGGCGAGCAGAGCGTCGCCCTGGCCGACTACCTGGCCCGCGCCAAGGAAGGCCAGGACAAGATCTACTACCTCACCGGCGAGTCGTACGCGCAGGTCAAGAACAGCCCGCACCTGGAAGTCTTCCGCAAGAAAGGCATCGAGGTGCTGCTGCTGACCGACCGCATCGACGAGTGGCTGATGAGCTACCTCAACGAGTTCGATGGCAAGGCCTTCGTCGACGTCGCCCGTGGCGATCTGGACCTGGGCAAGCTGGACTCCGAAGAGGACAAGAAAGCCCAGGAAGAAGTCGCCAAGGACAAGGAAGGCCTGGTCGAGCGTCTGAAAGCGGCGCTGGGTGACAGCGTTGCCGAAGTGCGCGTGTCGCACCGCCTGACCGACTCGCCGGCCATCCTCGCCATCGGCGAACAGGACCTGGGCCTGCAAATGCGCCAGATCCTCGAAGCCAGCGGGCAGAAGGTGCCGGACTCCAAGCCGATCTTCGAATTCAACCCGACTCACCCGTTGATCGAGAAGCTGGACCACGAGCAGAGCGAAGACCGCTTCGCCGAGCTGTCGCACATTCTCTTCGATCAGGCCGCACTGGCGGCCGGTGACAGCCTGAAAGACCCTGCTGCCTACGTTCGTCGCCTGAACAAGCTGCTGGTCGAGCTGTCTGCTTGAGTTGATGCAAAGGAAAGCCCGCTTCGGCGGGCTTTTTTCATGGCGGGCTTTTTAAGAAAAAGTGCCTAAGGAGTGCTTGATGAGCAAAGTAATCGTCGAATCGCTGGTCTATCACCTGTCCGGCAAGACCTATGAAAGCCGCCTGGTGTACGAGCCCGGCGCGCTGAGCCGCCCGGGGCTGGTGATGGCACCGAACTGGATGGGCATTGGCGAAGGCGCCGAGCGCATCGCCAAGGAAGTGGCCGAGAAAGGTTATGTGGTGCTGATTGCCGACCTGTACGGGCAATCGGTGCGGCCGTCCAGCGCCGAAGAAGCCGGGGCGGCGATGATGCCGTTGAAAAACGACCGCGGCGAACTGCGCAAGCGCATGCAGGAAGCCCTGTCGCAGCTGTTGGGCCAGTCCAAGGCGCTGCTGGAGCCTGGCCAGGTGGCGGCGTTCGGTTTCTGCTTCGGTGGCTGCTGCGCCCTGGAGTTGGCGCGTACCGGCGCCGACCTGAAGGCTGCGGTGTCGTTCCACGGCACGCTGGATACGCCGAACCCTGAGGATGCCAAGCGCATCAAGGGCTCTGTGCTGGTACTGCACGGCGCCTCGGACCCGTTGGTGCCCCAGGAGCAATTGCCGGCGTTTGAAGCTGAGATGAACGCGGCCAAGGTGGACTGGCAGTTGGTGAGCTACGGTGGCGCGGTGCATTCGTTCACCGACCCGCATGCCAATGTGCCGGGCAAGATGCAGTATGACCGCCGCACCTCGGAGCGGGCATTCCGGGCCATGCATAACCTGCTGAGCGACGTGTTCCCGCGTTGAGATCGCAGGGGGCCGCTTTGCGGCCCATTCGCTGTGTAGGAGCGGGCTTGCCCCGCGATGGGCCGCAATGCGGCCCCACGCTCAGCGAGGCAACTCGATCCTCGCCGTTTCCCCCGGCACCCGAGGCCAATCCCCCGCCGCCCACCGTACCCGCGCCCGTTCGATCAGCTGCGGGTCGCTGGCCACGAAATTCCAGTTCATCCGCCGCGGCCCATCCAGTGGCGCCCCGCCAATCAGCACCAGCTGGCTCTGTTCTTCGGCATACAGCGTCACCTCCTCGCCCTCAGGCAGCACCACCAGGCTGCACGCCTCGACGGGCTCATCGCCCATCAGCAATTCACCATCGAGCAGGTACAGCGCCCGCTGTGCATGTTCGGCCGGCACCATCAGGGTGGTTGCTGCCTGCATCTGCACCTGCGCATACAGGGTAGGGGAGAGTACTGGCACCGGTGACTGCAGGCAGAAGCCGGTGCCGGCAATCATGCAGATCCGCACCCCCAGGCTGTCGCTGACCGGCAAGCTCGCTGCCGGGTGATGGCTGTAGTGCGGCTCACCCTGTTCCAGTGCCTGCGGCGACGCCAGCCACACCTGTAGCCCATGCAAGCGCGAGCCGTGGGCCAGGGCGTCGGCGGGGGTGCGCTCGACATGCGCCACACCTCGCCCGGCGGTCATCCAGCTCACGTCCCCAGGCAGCACGCGCTGCTCCGAGCCCAGGCTGTCCTTGTGCAATATCGCCCCTTCGAACAGGTAGGTCAGGGTCGACAGGCCGATATGCGGGTGTTGGCGGATGTCCATGCCATGGCCCGGGGCGTAGTCGGTTTCCAGCATATGGTCGAAGAACACGAACGGGCCAACGCTGCGGCACTGCGCCGAGGGCAGCGGGCGCAAGATCGGCTGCCCCTCCACCGATTCGGCGCGTGGGCGGATGACCAGGGGGCTGCTCATGGTGGGCTCCGGGCAGGGCAGGGTAGGCAAACAGCATAGCGCGTCGCCAAACATTGCTGAACCGCTGTGCAGGCAATATTGCCCGCAAGCGCGCCGCGATCCCCTGTAGGAGCGGGCTTGCCCCGCGAACACCGGCGAAGCCGGTGCCATGCACCGCGCCGCCTGCTTCGCGGGGCAAGCCCGCTCCTACAGAAATATCCGTTAAATCAGATAGTTATGATTTGTTCCATAGAAGCGGCTTGCCGCGAAGCAGGCGACGCGGTGGCTGGCGCCGGTACAAGCAACACCAACAAAAACGCCCCGAACCAGTCGGGGCGTTTTCAGTTACCGCAGCAGCGCCTTACTTGCCTTCCCAGCGCTTGAGCACCAGGGTGGCGTTGGTGCCGCCGAAGCCGAAGCTGTTGCTCATCACGGTGGTGAGCTTGGCGTCTTCGGTCTTGCGCACGATCGGCAGGTCCGCAACTTCCGGGTCCAGCTCGTCGATGTTGGCGGAGCCGGCGATGAAGTTGTTTTCCATCATCAGCAGGCAGTAGATCGCCTCGTGCACGCCCGCGGCGCCCAGCGAGTGGCCCGACAGGCTCTTGGTCGAGCTGATCTTCGGTGCCTTGGCGCCGAACACTTCGCGCACGCCCTTCATCTCGGCTACGTCGCCCACCGGCGTCGAGGTGCCGTGGGTGTTCAGATAGTCGATCGGGGTGTCGACGGTGGACAGCGCCTGCTGCATGCAGCGGATGGCGCCTTCGCCGCTCGGGGCGACCATGTCGTAGCCGTCGGAGGTTGCGCCGTAGCCGACGATTTCGGCGTAGATCTTCGCGCCACGGGCCAGGGCGTGTTCGAGTTCCTCGACCACTACCATGCCGCCGCCGCCAGCGATCACGAAGCCGTCACGGTCGGCGTCGTAGGCACGCGAGGCCAGTTCCGGGGTTTCGTTGCGCTTGGTCGACAGGGCGCCCATGGCATCGAACAGGAACGACTGGCTCCAGTGCTCTTCTTCACCGCCACCGGCGAAGACGATGTCCTGCTTGCCCCACTGGATCTGCTCCAGGGCGGTGCCGATGCAGTGCGCGGAAGTGGCGCAGGCCGACGAGATCGAGTAGTTGATACCCTTGATCTTGAACGGCGTGGCCAGGCAAGCCGACACGGTGCTGCCCATGGTGCGGGTGACGCGGTACGGGCCAACGCGCTTGACGCCTTTCTCGCGCAGGGTGTCCAGCGCTTCCATCTGGTTCAGGGTCGAGGCGCCGCCGGAACCTGCCACCAGGCCGGTACGCGGGTTGGAGATCTGCTCTTCGGTCAGGCCGGAATCCTTGATCGCGTCCTGCATCGCCAGGTAGGCGTAGGCAGCGGCGTGGCCGACGAAGCGGTAGACCTTGCGGTCGATCAATTCTTCGAGGTTGAGGTCGATGGACCCGGAAACCTGGCTACGCAGCCCCATTTCCTTGTATTCCGGGTTGTAGCGGATACCCGGACGGCTGTTGCGCAGGTTTTCGGTGACGGTAGCTTTGTCATTGCCCAGGCACGATACGATGCCCAGACCAGTGATAACGACGCGGCGCATGCGAATAACCCTTAGAAATTGTCAGTGGAGGTGAACACGCCGACCCGCAGGCCTTCGGCGGTGTAGATCTCGCGGCCGTCGACGCTGACCGAGCCATCGGCGATGGCCATGTTCAGCTTGCCCTTCAGGACGCGCTTGATGTGAATGTTGTAGGTGACGGTCTTGGCGGTAGGCAGTACCTGGCCGAAGAACTTCACTTCGCCCGAGCCCAGCGCGCGGCCACGGCCTGGCAGGCCCTGCCAACCGAGGAAGAAACCGACCAGCTGCCACATGGCGTCGAGGCCCAGGCAGCCTGGCATGACCGGGTCGCCTTCGAAATGGCAGGCGAAGAACCACAGGTCCGGGGTGATATCCAGCTCGGCGACCAATTCACCTTTGCCGTACTTGCCGCCTTCTTCGCTGATGTGGGTGATGCGATCGACCATCAGCATGTTCGGCGCGGGCAGTTGCGCATTACCTGGGCCGAACAGCTCACCGCGACTGCAGCGCAGCAGGTCTTCCCGAGTAAAGGCGTGTTGTTTGGTCATGCGAGCTCCTCAATAACCCCCTGTGGCAGGGGATGAATCTTCCCGTCCGGCCCGAGATGAGTCCAGGGCGGCAGCCTACAGGTAGACTATTGCGTTGTGGTGAAAGTCACAGTGCACCTGGCAAAAGAAGTACAGGTGTGCACTGAAACGTCTATTTTCAGGGCCGACGAAGGTTCTGTCCAGTCTTTAAGACTGCCGCACTTTAGCATTTATCGCCAGTCGCGGCTGTCTGGCCGGGTAACCATCGTTGCAACACCCGCTGCAGCTCGGTGCGCCGGAACGGTTTGCTCAGGTAATCGTTCATGCCTGCGGCCATGCAGCGCTCGCGGTCGCCCTGCAGGGCGTTGGCGGTCAGGGCGATGATCGGCAATTGTCCGCCACCGGGTAGCTGGCGGATGCGCCGAGTGGCCTCGTAGCCGTCGATCTGCGGCAGGCGGCAGTCCATCAGCACCGCGGCGAAGCGCTGCGAACCTGCATGTTCCACGGCCTGCAGGCCGTCATGGGCGACGCTGACCTCAAGCCCCAGGCTGCGCAGCATGGCTTCGATGACGCTTTGATTGACCGGATTGTCCTCCACCAGCAGGATCCGCGTGCCGGCATCGACCGATACGCTGGCCGGTGGCGTGCCAGGCAGCTCGTCCGGTGCATTGCTGGCCAAGGGCAGCGGCATTTCCAGGGTAAAGGTCGAGCCCAGGCCTTCGCGGCTCTCGCCGCGCAGCTTGCCGCCCATGCGCTCGGCCAGGGTGCGCGCGATCGACAGGCCCAGGCCGGTGCCGCCGTAGCGCCGGGAAATCGAGCTGTCGGCCTGCTGGAAAGCCACGAACATCATTTCCAGGCGCTCGCTGTCGATGCCGATGCCGGTGTCGCGCACGCTGCAGGAAAGCCACAGCATGCCACGGTCGAGCAGTTGCCAGCGGGCCTCCACCTGCACCTGGCCGCGTTCGGTGAACTTCAGCGCGTTGCCCACCAGGTTCAGCAGGATCTGGCGGATCCGCGTCGGGTCGCCGGTGACCAGGGTTGGCGTGTCGCCGCCGGGCAGTTGCAGGTGCAACTCCAGGCCGCGTTGCTGGGCGCTGTGCTGGAACGACTGCACGCTGCTGGCGATCAGCTCGCCGAGGTTGAAGTCGATGTGCTCCAGTTGCAGGGTGGTGCGTTCGATGCGCGAGAAGTCGAGGATGTCGTTGATTACCTTCAACAGGTGCCCGGTGGACTCGCTGGCCACGGCCGTGTAGTCGGCCTGCTCGCTGGTCAGCTGGGTGGTTTCCAGCAGTTGCAGCATGCCCAGCACACCGTTCATGGGCGTGCGCAGCTCGTGGCTCATCATCGCCAGGAATTCCGACTTCGCACCGTTGGCCTGCTCGGCTTCCTCACGGGCCTGGATCAGCTCGGCGATGGCTTGCTTCTGTTCCGCGCTGGCCTGGTCGAGGGCGGCGGCGAGGTTGTTGATGTGGCGTGCCAGGTGGCCCAACTCGCTGTCGTCGACCACCGGCAGCGGCGCGTTGTATTCGCCCTCCTGGATGGCCTTGACCGCGTGGCCCATGTCGCTGATCGGCTTGGCCAGGCTCATGGCCAGGCGGCGCGCGAGCAGGAAGGTGAACAGCAGGGCGAACAGCGCCAGGATGGCAGCCTTGATGACGATTTCCTGCTGGCGCTGGCTGAAGGCATCGTCGGACATGCCCACGATCACCCGGCCCAGGTAGTCATCGCCAATGGCCGGTGTGGTTGGCCGGCCTTGCTGCAGGAAGTCGTTGTCCAGGCGGATTTGCTGCAGGCGGATGGGCGCCTGGAACACTTCCACCTGCTGGGCGCGGTTGCTGCTTTCATCGGACTGCTCGACATAGACCAGGATATGGTTGCGGCTGTCCTGCACTTCCAGGAAACGCACGTGGGGGATGCTCAGGGTGGCGCGCATCAGGCCTTCGAGCACTTCATTGTTACCGGATATGACGCCGTACTCGGAGGCCGGTGCCAGCTGGTTGGCGATCAGTTGCCCGGTATGGTTGAGCTCCTGGCGCAAGTCCTGGATGCGCACGAAGGTGAAGAAGCTGATCAACAGCAAGGTCAGCAGCAGCGCCGGGCCTAGGCTGATGATCTGGGTACGGGTGTGGATATCCCAGCTCAGGCGTTTGCTCATGGGGTGGGTTCTCCTTCGGCCAGGGCCTTGGCAGTGGCGTTCGGATCGATGGGTTCGAGCCCCAGGGCGCGCGCCACCTGCTGGTTGCCGCTGACGCCATAGCGTGCAGGGTACAAGCTGCGCGGCCAGCGTGCCGGCGGCTGGTCGAGCAACTGGTCGAGCACCGCCAGCCAGTCGCCTTGGTCGCTGAAGGTGCTGGCCAGGGCGCCGGCGCGGACGAAGCCGGCATTGGGGCCAATCAGCGCCATTTGCCGGCCGTAGCTGCTGAGCAGTACGTTCTTCGCCGTATTGGAGTTGAACAGGTCGGGGTCATCGATGCCCAGCAGCACGTCACTGCTGGCCAGCAGGTGCTGCAGCGGGCGGCTGTCGCGCTGGTCGGGCCAGTCCTGGGCAACGATTTCCAGGCCCAGTGGCCGCGCTGCCTGGCGCAGTTCATCCAGCAGGAAGTGGCTGTGCTCGCCATACAGCACGCCGATGCGCTGGGCCTGCGGCAGCAGGTAGCGGGCCAGGCGCAGCTGGCGGGCCAGCGGCGGGTCGCTCCATAGCAAGGTCAGGTAGCCGGGGCGTGACTTTCCCAGGCGCTGCTCGGCCTGCACCCGGCTGATGCGCATGGCCAGCGCAGGTGGGCCGGCCGTTTCGTGCAGGCGCCAGTCCAGCGCCGTGCTGTCGAGCAGCACCAGGCGCAGGTCGGCCTTGAGCTGGCCGGGGTGGGGCAGGCTGTCGACCGTCTGGAAGCGCACCTGGTCGTGGCTGCGGCGGCTTTCAAGGGCGGCGACGAAGCTGCGGATGCCTGGCTGGTCTTCGCCACCGACCAGCAGGATTTCACTGGCAGACAGCGAACCCAACGGCAGCAGGCAGAACAGCAACAGGCGCAGCAGACGGGCCATCAGAACTCCAGCTCCGCACTCACGCTCAGGCGGTGGCGGCTGTCGTAGAGGTTCTGCTCGACCGTGGTGGGCTGGTCGTCCAGGCGTTGCTGCCACAGCGCCGCCAGCTCCAGGGTGCTGCCCTGGATACGAAAGCGCTTGGCCACGCGCAGGTCGACACGCTCGTAACGGTACTGGTTGAGGGCATCGTCGCCGTAGTAGAACAGCGCGCTCGACCAGCCCTCGCCCCACTCGCGCATCCACCC
This sequence comes from Pantoea sp. Tr-811, assembly GCF_011752535.1. Taxonomy (NCBI): domain Bacteria; kingdom Pseudomonadati; phylum Pseudomonadota; class Gammaproteobacteria; order Enterobacterales; family Erwiniaceae; genus Pantoea; species Pantoea sp. Tr-811. The sequence goes on along the minus strand of NZ_VWXJ01000007.1, from coordinate 88,154 downwards.
GGCCGAGCCGCTGTTGCGGGCGCTGAGGCGGCGGTCGGCGGGGTTGCTGGCCCAGGCATCGACGTAGGCGTAGGTCAGGCGCAGGCGGTCGCGCTGGCTCGCGCGCCAGTCGAACTGCGCTTCGCTGCCGCTGAAGCGGGCCTTGTTGGCATTGCTGGCGATGTACTGGTTGTTCTTCAGCGGCTCGCTGATCATTCCCGTGATCTCGTCGTAGAACAGCTTCACATCCATGCTCAGGTCGATATCGCTGAAATAGCCGTTGTAGCCAAGCTCGCGCGAGCGCATGCGCTCCTGGTCGAGGTTGCCTGGGCCGCGGGTCTTGACGAAATACTGGGCGTTGCTCTGGCCGAACGCGGTTGGGGTCAGGTTGCGAACGGTGTAGCTCCAGTTGACGTTGTTCTCGAACATGTCGGGCGAACGCACCGCCTCGGAGTACACCGCGCGCAGGCCGTGGCGCGGGGTAATCAGGTAGTTCACCGCCATGCGCGGGGTCAGCGAGCTGCCCGACAGCTGCGAGTTCTCGAACATCGCCCCGCCCTGGACGATCCAGTGCTCATCGGCCCGCCACTCCAGCTGGCTGAACAGGCGCCAGGTCTGGTCGTCGATGCTGCCGTTGAAATAGGTTTGCGAATTGGCCCGATCATAGCGGTAGTTCATGCCGCTGAGCAGGCGCAGGCTGTCGGTGAGGCTCAGGGTGTCCTGGATTTCCAGGTCGTAGCGCGATTCCCGGGTGCTTTGGTCGACATCGCCGCAGACCACGTTGCTGCCACCCAGGTTGTTCCACTGGTTCTTGATCGCATCGACCAGCGCCTGTTCCTCGGGGTTGCTGCTGCTGGGCGGGTTGTTGGCCCCGCGGGCGACTTTTTCGGCGTAATCCGGGTTCATTTGCCACAGGCGGGTCAGCTCGGGGCTGAACGACAGCGCCGCGTCACAGGCGCGCCACACTTGCTGGCGGTCGAAGTGCTGCGCCGAACCTTGCACGTACAGGCTGTGCTCAGGGTTGAAGTCGATGCTCCAGCGCACCGACCCGGCGTAGTCCTTGGCGTCGACGTCGGCGTTGTCGCCCCGTTGGGTGACGAAGGGGAACACCGCCTGGTAGGTGTAGGGGCGCTGGTTGCTGCCTTCCTTGGCCGCCAGTTGCCATTCCAGGGTCTGGTCTGGCGCCAGGGTGTGGCTGACGCTGAGATTGAAGCGGTTCAGGCGGCGGCTGTCGCGGTAGTCCTGGCCGAGCTGGTTCTTGTCGAAACCATCGTCCTGCTGGCCTGACACCGACAGGCGCAGGTCGCCACCTTCCCAGCCGAAGCCGTGGCTGAGGTAGTAATCGTTGATGCCGTCCTGGCCGCGGGTCAGCTTCATGCGCGTGCCGTGGCTGTCGGCCGGGTTGCGGGTGAGGATGTTGACCACCGCCATCAGCGCGTTGGCGCCGTAGCTGACGGTGTTGGGGCCGCGGAACACCTCGATGCGCTCGATATCCTCGATGGCCACCGGGATGTCGCTCCAGTCCACCGTGGCCAGGCCTGCGCGGTACACCGAGCGGCCGTCGATCAGTACCTGCATGCGCCGGGCGTCGTTGACGTTGCTGCCATGGTAGTTGACGGTTGGCTGGTTGCCGGCGCCGTAGCCGATCATCATGCCCGGCACCAGGCGCAGCAGCTCGGGGATGTCACGGGCACCGCTGGCGCGAATCAGCTCGCTGTCGAGCACGGTCATGCTGCCGGGAACCGCCGCCGGGGATTGTTTCAGGCGCGTGGCGGTCAGAACCTGCGGCAGGTCGGTGTTGTCGATGAACAAGTCATCGGCCACGGCCGAGCCACCGAGCAGGGCGGTCAGCAGCAGCAGGCGAGGGTAAGGGGGCGAGCCAGGGAACACAGGACAGCCTTGTCTCAGGTTTGAAACAGGCATGGTAACTGACCGTGGGGGTTTTGCCAGTGATCTGCGGCGGTTTTGCGGCTTGGAATGGTGATTGGGTTGGGGGGGGGCCTGCCTTGGGATTTGCAGTGGGGCGTATATCGAGCGCCGCCCGCGCGGCGCTTCGCGAGCTGCGCTCGCTCCTACGTTTGTTTCGGGCCAGTGAGTCCTGGGGGATTTGCGCGCGAGCGCCCTGGCGCATGGCGCGACGGCCGCGCGCGGCTGCCACAGGCGTTACTGGCCAAAAACAAACGTAGGAGCGAGCGCAGCTCGCGATGCGCCGCGCGGGCGGCGCTCGATCTCCCAGGCACCGCCAATCCCAAGGCAAACCCTTGCAACCACCCCGACACTGGCTCTGTAGCAGACGACCCGTATAATGAACGGGTCGCCACTTCACTAATGGCTTTAACGGATCGATTATGACTGAACAGCAACCTGTTGCAGTTCTGGGAGGCGGCAGCTTCGGCACCGCCGTGGCGAACCTACTGGCCGAGAACGGCGTGCCAGTGCGCCAATGGATGCGCGACCCCGAACAAGCCGAGGCAATGCGCGTCAACCGCGAGAACCCGCGCTACCTCAAGGGTATCCGCCTGCTGGACGGTGTCGAGCCGGTCAACGACCTGCTGGCCACCCTGCAAGCGAGCGACCTGATTTTCGTCGCCTTGCCCTCCAGTGCCCTGCGCAGCGTGCTGGCGCCCCACGCCGACCTGCTGAGCGGCAAGTGCCTGGTCAGCCTGACCAAGGGCATCGAGGCGCAGAGCTTCAAGCTGATGAGCCAGATCCTTGAAGAAATCGCCCCCCAGGCACGCATCGGCGTGCTGTCCGGCCCCAACCTGGCCCGTGAGATCGCCGAGCATGCGCTGACCGCCACCGTGGTCGCCAGCGAAGACGAGGCCCTGTGCCAGCGCGTGCAGGCCGTGTTGCATGGCCGCACCTTCCGCGTCTATGCCAGTGCCGACCGCTTTGGCGTCGAGCTGGGCGGGGCGCTGAAAAACGTCTATGCCATCATCGCCGGCATGGCCGTTGCCCTGGGCATGGGTGAGAACACCAAGAGCATGCTGATTACCCGCGCCCTGGCCGAGATGACCCGCTTCGCCGTGAGCCAGGGCGCCAACCCCATGACCTTCCTGGGCCTGGCCGGGGTCGGTGACCTGATCGTCACCTGCTCCTCGCCCAAGAGCCGCAACTACCAGGTGGGCCATGCCCTCGGCCAGGGCCTGACCCTGGAACAGGCCGTCAGCCGCCTGGGCGAAGTGGCCGAAGGGGTCAATACCCTCAAGGTGCTCAAGGCCAAGGCCCAGGAGGTGCAGGTGTACATGCCGCTGGTGGCTGGCCTGCACGCCATCCTGTTCGAAGGCCGCACGTTGAACCAGGTGATCGAGCACCTGATGCGCGCCGAACCCAAGACCGACGTCGACTTCATTTCCATCAGCGGCTTCAACTGAAAGCCCCGAGCAAGGAGCGAAACATGAACGATACCCCAGAGCGCGCCCAGCGCGAGTCGATCATCCTGCGGGTGCTGTGGATGCTGGTGTTCCTGGTGGTCTGGCAGCTGGCCGAACTGCTGCTGGGTGGCCTGGTGCTGGTGCAACTGGTCTACCGCCTGATCTACGCTGCGCCCAGCGCCAGCCTGATGAACTTTGGCGACAGCCTGAGCCAGTACCTGGCACAGATCGGCCGCTTCGGCAGCTTCCACACCGACCAGAAACCCTGGCCGTTCGCCGACTGGCCAACCCCGCGTGCCCCGGAAGGCGAGGCGCCCCATGCCGTGGCTCCGGCGCCGCACCCAGTGCGTGACGAGGAGCCGAAGCTGTGAAGCTGTGGGTGCTGCGCCATGGCGAGGCCGAGCCGCGGGCCAATACCGATGCCGAACGGCGCCTGACCGGCCATGGCCGCGAGCAAGTGCTGCACAGCGCCGCGCACCTGCTCGGCCAACCGTTGCAGGCGATCTATGCCAGCCCCTTCGTGCGCGTCCAGCAGACGGCGGCCCTGGTGCATGACACCTTGGGCTTCGCCGAGCCGGTGCGCACCGTGCCCTGGCTGACCCCGGAAAGCAACGTGCAGCAGGTGCTCGGGCAGCTCGAACGCCTGGGCCTTGAGCATGTGTTACTGGTCAGCCACCAGCCGTTGGTGGGGGCGCTGGTGGGCCTGCTCGAACATGGCCATGTGCAGCAGGCGGCGCCCATGGGCACCGCCAGCCTGGCCGTGCTTGAGGGTGACTGGCCGCTGGCCGGGCTGATGACCCTGCACCACCTCCACCACGCCCCCTGAGGCCATTGCAACTGGCATTTCTGTCAGTTGCCGGGACTTTGGATCCATTGCTAGCCTTGGCCCCACATGACAGGTACATGACTGGGCCGAGGTGCGATGAATGTTTGGGCGGCGCTTGGAACTGGTGGGCTCGATGGACCTGCAACCGACGGTGGACAAGGTCCACAACGGTATTGCCCTGGACTTTGCCCAATACAGCCTGCTGCGCGAAGGGGCGGACGCCAAGCTCTACCAATTGCTGGGCAGGTTGCAGGGCGCGCCCGCCGCGCAGGCCGCCAACGACCTGCAGACGTTGCAGGAAGCCTGCCAGCAGCTCGCCCACTTGCTGCAAGCCAGTTGCCTGACCCTGCGCCGCCTGCAACTGCCCCCGCAAGACCAGCGCCTGGCCCGTGAGGCCCTGGAAGGGCAACTGGCCTGCATGCAAGCCTGCCTGCGCCGCTCGCTGGGCAGTTTCGACGCCCAGGCATGACCTGATCGCCCTTGCCGATGACCTTTCCAGACGTTGCCGAGTGACCCGCCAGCGCTGACAATGGGCCATCATCCCTTGGCCCGGACTCGCCGCCATGTCGCAGCAGATTTTCTTCGCCCATGCCAACGGCTTTCCGTCTGCAACCTACGGCAAGCTGTTCGCGGCCCTGGCGCCGGACTACCGGGTAGGGCACCTGGAGCAGCATGGCCATGACCCACGCTTCCCGGTGGGCGAGAACTGGCAACAACTGGTGGACGAACTGCTGCACCACCTGGCGCAACAAGAGGCGCCGGTGTGGGGCGTTGGCCATTCCCTGGGCGGTGTGTTGCACCTGCACGCGGCCTTGCGCCGGCCCGAGTATTACCGTGGCGTGGTCATGCTCGATTCACCGGTGCTCACCCGCGCCGACCAGTGGCTGCTGCGCACCGCCAAGCGCTTTGGCTTCATCGACCGCATCACCCCGGCCGGGCGCACCCTGGGCCGGCGCGAGGCATTCGCTGACCGCGACAGCGCCCGCGACTACTTCGCCAGCAAGTCGCTGTTCCGCCAATTCGACCCCGATTGCCTGGAGGCCTACCTGGAACATGGCTTACAGGCGGCCAATGAAGGCTTGCGCCTGCGCTTCGACCCGGCCACCGAAATCAGCATCTACCGCAACATCCCCCACACCAGCCCGGCACCGGCCCGCCAGCTGCAAGTGCCGTTGGCGATGGTGCGCGGCGAGCGCAGCAACGTTATCCGCCGCCACCATGCACTGGCGGTGCGCAGCATGCCCCGGGGCGAGTACCACAGCGTCCCGGGCGGGCACATGTTCCCGTTGGAGCGGCCCACCGACACCGCCAGCCTGATCAAGGGCCTGTTCGACCGCTGGAGCCAGGCATGAGCGCGCACGTCGAGGAAACCCGCCTGAACCTCGGGCATATCGAACTGGCGGCGCACCTGTTCGGCCCGGCAGATGGCCTGCCGGTGATCGCCCTGCACGGCTGGCTGGACAACGCCAACAGTTTTGCCCGGCTGGCGCCACGCTTGAAGGGCCTGCGCATTGTTGCGCTCGACCTGGCCGGGCATGGCTATTCCGAGCACCGCCCGCCGGGTGCCGGCTACGCCTTGCCCGACTACGCCCATGATGTACTGCGCGTTGCCGAGCAGCTGGGCTGGAGCCGGTTTGCCCTGCTCGGGCATTCGCTGGGGGCGATTATTTCCGTGCAGCTGGCCGGCGCCTTGCCCGAGCGGGTCAGCCACCTGCTGCTGATCGACGGGGTTATTCCGCCCACCGGCGCCGAGCAGGACGCCGGCGAGCGCCTGGGCATGGCCCTGCAGGCCCAATTGCGCCTGGATGGCAAGCGCAAGACGGTGTACGCCACTGTCGAGGAGGGTGTGCAGGCGCGCATGAAGGGCATGGTCGCGGTCAGCCGCGAGGCTGCCGAACTGTTGGCCCAGCGTGGGCTGATGCCGGTGCCCGGGGGCTATAGCTGGCGCAGCGACAGCCGCCTGACCCTGCCTTCGCCGCTGCGCCTGAGCCAGGCCCAGGCCATGGCCTACGTGCGCCGGGTGGGTTGCCCGGCCAGCCTGGTGGTGGCGGCCGATGGCATGCTGGCGCGGCACACCGAGCTGCTGGAGCAGCTACCCTTCCAGCAGACGGTGCTGCCCGGCGGCCATCACCTGCACTTGAATGACGAGGCAGGCGCGGCCCTTGTCGCAGACTGTTTCAATCGCTTCCTTGGCTTTGCTTGACTTGCATCGGCCAAGTGCCGAGGCTTGGCGGGTTGAACAGGGAGACAACCATGCAACTGCCAGACATCCTGGAGCTTCACTTCGGCGCTGAGCGCCGCCTGGGCCGCCGATGAGCGCGCCCACAACCCTGCGCCTGGCCTTCGCGGCCTGCCTGGCGCTGGCCAGCCCGCTGCTGCTGGCCGGCACCCTGCCGGTTCCGGTCGATGGCAAAGTGGTGGACGAACGCCCGGCCGTGGAGCAGGAGCGCGTGTACCCACTGGGCCCGCTGCGCAAGATCAGCGGCCGGCTGCGGGTCGAGGACAAGGTCGAGAGCCGCGGCCTGGTCAGCTCGGTAACCTATGAACTGCCCGTCGAGCGCACCGCCCGCGAAGCCTTCACCAGTGCCCGCGAAGCCCTTCAGCATGATGGCGGCTACCCGTTGTTCTGGTGCCAGGGCCGCGACTGCGGCGAGGCCAGCCTGTGGGCCAACGACGTGTTCGCCAACGCCCGCCTCAACGGTGGCGACGAGCAACAGGCGTTCATCCTGCTGCGCCGGTCGGCCGAGCAAGCCGATACCCTGGTCGCGCTGTACAGCGTTACCCGTGGCAACCGCCGTGCCTACCTGCATGTCGAAGAGTTCGTCGCCGCCAGTGCGCTGGGCGACATACTGCCCACCGCCGCCACGGTGCTGCGCGAGATGCGCGACACCGGCAAGCTCGACTACCCTGACCTTGCCGAGCCACAGGCCAACTGGGTGGCGCTGCTGGCGCGCAGCCTGAACCTCGACAGCACCTTGCGCGCGAGCCTGAGCGGCGCCCAGGCCGAGGCCTGGCGCGAGCAACTGCTCAAGGCTGGCGTGCGTGACGGCCGGCTTGAGGTGGGCAGCGCGCCGACCGATGGCCTGCACCTGGAACTGATCCGTTGAGTGAGCCCCATGATGGTCAACAATGACCGCCTGCTGATCCAGATTCTGCTGCTGGCACTGCTGGGCGCCGCGCTGTGGGTAATGGCGCCGTTCATTTCCGCCCTGCTGTGGGGGGCTATCCTGGCTTTCGCCAGCTGGCCGTTGATGCGCTTGCTCACGCGCCTGCTGGGCGGGCGTGAAACCCTCGCTGCCAGCCTGCTGACCACGGCCTGGATCCTGATCGTGGCGCTGCCGCTGGTGTGGCTGGGCTTCAACCTGGCCGACCACATTCGCGATGCCACCGCGTTCGTGCGCGATGTGCAAGTCGACGGCCTGCCCGATGCCCCCGACTGGCTCGGCAGCATTCCCTTGGTTGGCGAGCGCCTGGTCAGTGGCTGGCAATCGCTCGACCAGCAGGGCGCGGCCTTGCTGGCCACGGCCAAGCCCTACCTGGGCCAGGTCGGCAATTGGCTGCTGGCACGCAGCGCGCAGATCGGCAGCGGCATACTGGAACTGACCCTGAGCCTGGTGTTCGTGTTCTTCTTCTACCGCGACGGCCCGCGCCTGTCGGCCTTCGTGCTGCGCCTGCTGCAGCGGTTGGTGGGCGAGCGCGCCGATTACTACCTGGACCTGGTGGCCGGTACCGTGCAGCGTGTGGTCAACGGGGTGATCGGTACGGCGGCGGCGCAGGCCCTGCTGGCGCTGATCGGCTTCCTGATCGCCGGTGTGCCCGGTGCCATCGTGCTGGGGCTGGTGACCTTCATGCTCAGCCTGATCCCGATGGGGCCGCCGTTGGCGTGGATCCCCGCGACCGGCTGGCTAGCGTGGAAGGGCGAGTACGGGATGGCGGTGTTCCTGGGCATCTGGGGCACGTTCGTCATCAGCGGTGTGGACAATGTGCTCAAGCCTTACCTGATCAGCCGCGGCGGCAACCTGCCGCTGGTGATCGTGTTGCTGGGGGTGTTTGGCGGGTTGATCGCCTTTGGCTTCATCGGCCTGTTCATCGGGCCGACCTTGCTGGCGGTGGGGTATAGCCTGCTGCTGGATTGGAGCAGGCACTCAGAGCAGGCTCGGCAGTAACCTGTGGCGGCCTCTTCGCGTGTAGGCGCGGGCTTGCCCCGCGAAGAGGCCGGCCCAGACAACCCCACCTTCGATTTTTACGCATTCTTTATTCCTACCCCAACCCGCCCATCTCGCCCCTTTACGCCCCACCCTCGGACAATTCCCCCAAAGCGGTAAGAAACCGCGAACAGGGGAGTTGCAATCATGTACATGCTCGACGGTCTGTCACTGCTGTTGGCAGTGGCCTTGGCGGTATACCTGCTGGTGGCGCTGCTGCGCGCCGATCGCAGCTAGGGAGCCGCCATGCACAGTTACGACTACGCATTGCTACTGGCCTTCTTCGCCATCGTGCTGCTGCCGGCACCCTGGCTTGGGCGCTTCTACTACAAGGTCATGGAAGGCCAGCGCACCTGGCTGACGCCGCTGCTCGGGCCGCTGGAGCGGGGCTGCTATCGCCTGGCCGGGGTACGCGCCGAACAGGCGCAGAACTGGAAGCAATACACCCTGGCCCTGCTGGCCTTCAACCTGGCCGGCTTCCTGCTGCTATTCGCCGTGCTGCTGCTGCAAGGCTACCTGCCCCTGAACCCGCAGCACCTGCCTGGCCAGGAATGGTCGCTGGCCTTCAACACGGCGGTGAGCTTCGTCACCAACACCAACTGGCAGGCCTACAGCGGTGAAGCCTCGGTCAGCTACCTGAGCCAGATGCTCGGCCTGACTGTGCAGAATTTCGTCAGCGCCGCCACCGGCCTTGCCGTGCTGGTTGCCCTGTGCCGTGGCATTGCCCGGCGCTCGACCACCAGCCTGGGCAACTTCTGGGTCGACATGACCCGCGCCACGCTCTACGGGCTGCTGCCGCTGTGCCTGCTGCTGGCACTGCTGCTGGTGTGGCAGGGCGTGCCGCAAACCTTCGCCGACTATGCCCATGCCGTAACCCTGCAGGGCGCCGACCAGGTCATCCCACTGGGCCCGGCCGCCAGCCAGATCGCCATCAAGCAACTGGGCACCAACGGCGGTGGCTTCTTCGGCGTCAACTCGGCCCATCCGTTCGAAAACCCCACCGCCTGGAGCAACCTGTTCGAGGTGGCGTCGATCATCCTGATTCCGGTGGCGCTGGTGTTCACCTTCGGCCACTACGTCAAGGACCTGCGCCAGAGCCGCGCGATCATCGCCTGCATGCTGGCCCTGTTCCTGCTCGGCGGCGCCACTGCGCTGTGGGCGGAGTACCAGCCGAACCCGGCACTGGCAAGCGCCCAGGTGCAACAGGCACCGCCCATGGAAGGCAAGGAAAGCCGCTTTGGCACCACCGGCTCGGTGCTGTGGACGGTCACCACCACGGCGGCTTCCAACGGCTCGGTCAACGCCATGCACGACAGCCTCAACCCGCTGACCGGCATGGTCGCGCTGGTCAACATGATGGTCGGCGAAGTGATTTTCGGCGGGGTTGGCGCAGGGCTCTACGGCATGCTGCTGTTCGTGCTGATCGCGGTGTTCCTGGCCGGGTTGATGATCGGCCGCACCCCGGAATACCTGGGCAAGAAGCTGCAGGCGCGGGAGGTGCAACTGTTGGTGGCAACCTTGCTGGTGATGCCGGTCGGCGTGCTGGTGCTCGGCGCCATCGCCGCCAGCCTGCCGGGCCCGGCAGGGGCGGTAAGCAACCCTGGTGCCCATGGCTTCAGCCAGCTGCTGTATGCCTACACCTCGGCCACTGCCAACAACGGGTCGGCGTTCGCAGGTTTCGGCGCTAACACGGTGTTTCACAACCTGATGATCGGCCTGGCCATGCTGATCGGCCGCTTCGGCTACATCCTGCCGGTTCTCGCCCTGGCCGGCAGTTTGGCGGCCAAGAACAGCGCGCCCCAGGGCCTGAACAGCTTTCCCACCCACGGCCCGCTGTTCGCCAGCCTGTTGCTGGTGACCATCCTGCTGGTGGGTGGCCTGACCTTCCTGCCGACCCTGGCCCTTGGGCCGATTGCCGAGCAGTTGAGCCTAGGTTTCTGAGGAATCATCCATGAACATGCCCCTTCCCGATATGAACGCGCCCCACGCTGCCAAGGACCAGACCCGCTTCGCCGCCCTGTGGCGCCCGGCGCTGGTGCAGGCCTTCGTCAAACTCGACCCGCGCCAGCTCAAGCGCGCGCCGGTCATGCTGGTGGTGGCCCTGACCGCGGTGCTCACCACGGCCCTGTGCTTTGCCCCCGGCAACGGCGTCAGCAGCGGCGTGGCGGCGCAGATCGCCCTGTGGCTGTGGTTTACCGTGTTGTTCGCCAACTTCGCCGAAGCACTGGCCGAAGGCCGCGGCAAGGCCCGCGCCGACAGCCTCAAGGCCGGCAGCCAGGGGCTGACGGCGCAGCGGCGCAAGCGCGATGGCAGCTTCGAAACCGTCCTGGCCACGTCGCTGCGCAAGGACGATGTGGTGCGCGTGGTGGCCGGTGAGATGATCCCCGCTGACGGCGAGGTGCTCGAAGGCATCGCGGCGGTCAACGAGGCGGCCATCACCGGTGAGTCGGCGCCGGTCATTCGTGAGTCCGGTGGCGACCGCTCGGCGGTGACCGGCAATACCCGGCTGGTGTCCGACTGGCTGCTGATCCGCATCACCAGCAACCCCGGCGAGTCCACCCTGGACCGCATGATCGCCCTGGTCGAAGGCGCCAAACGGCAGAAAACCCCGAACGAAATCGCCCTGGATATCCTGCTGATCGGCCTGACCCTGATCTTCCTGATCGTGGTGGTGACCCTGCAGCCCTTCGCCCATTTCGCCGGTGGCAGCCTGCCGCTGATCTTTCTCGCCGCGCTGCTGGTCACGTTGATCCCGACCACCATCGGCGGCCTGCTTTCGGCCATCGGCATCGCCGGCATGGACCGCCTGGTGCGGCTCAACGTGATCGCCCGCTCCGGCCGTGCGGTCGAGGCGGCTGGCGACGTGCACACGCTGATGCTCGACAAGACCGGCACCATCACCTTTGGCAACCGCCGCTGCAGCGCCCTGCACGCCGCCCCTGGCGTCACTGCCCGGGAGCTGGGGGAGGGCGCCTTGCTCGCCTCCCTGGCCGATGACACTGCCGAAGGCAAGTCGGTGGTCGAGTACCTGCGCCAGTTGCACGATTTCACCGAGCCGGCGCCTGGGCAGTACACGGCCATCGCCTTCAGCGCCGAAACGCGCCTGTCGGGCATCGACTTCCAGCAGCACCGCTACCGCAAGGGCGCCGTCGATGCGCTGCTGGCCTTCGTCGGCATGCAGCGCCTGGAGATGCCGGCCGCCCTGGCCCGTGAAGTGGAGCGCATCGCCCAGAGCGGCGGCACGCCCCTGCTGGTGTGCCTGGACAGGCGCCTGTTGGGCGTGATCCACCTCAAGGACGTGGTCAAGCCCGGCATCCGCGAACGCTTCGCCGAACTGCGCAAGCTGGGTATTCGCACGGTGATGGTCACCGGCGACAACCCGCTGACCGCCGCTGCCATCGCCGCCGAGGCCGGTGTTGACGACGTGCTTGCCGAAGCCACCCCGGAGAAGAAGCTGGCGCGCATTCGCCAGGAACAGAACGATGGCCGCCTGGTGGCGATGTGTGGCGACGGCGCCAACGACGCCCCGGCGCTGGCCCAGGCCGACGTCGGCATGGCCATGAACGATGGCACCCAGGCGGCGCGCGAGGCGGCCAACATGGTCGACCTGGACAGCGACCCGACCAAGCTGCTGGATGTGGTGCAGGTGGGCAAGGAGCTGCTGGTGACCCGTGGCGCACTCACCACCTTCTCCATTGCCAACGACGTGGCCAAGTATTTCGCCATCCTGCCGGCGTTGTTCGCCGCCATCTACCCGCAACTGGGCGTGCTCAACCTGATGCACTTGGCCAGCCCGCAGAGCGCGATCCTGTCGGCCATCGTGTTCAACGCGCTGATCATCGTCGTGCTGATTCCGCTGGCGCTGCGCGGTGTGCGCGTGCAGGCGGCGAGCGCGGCGCACCTGCTGCGGCGCAACCTGTTGATCTATGGGGTGGGCGGCATCGTCGTGCCGTTTGCCGGGATCAAGCTGATCGACCTGCTGCTCACTGCCTTGCACCTGGTCTGAGGAGGCCACCATGAACACCTATGTACGCCCGGCCTTGAGCCTGATTGTGCTGATGACCGTGGTCACCGGCGCGCTGTACCCACTGGCCGTGACCGGGGTTGCCCAGTTGGCGTTCCCCGAGCAGGCCAATGGCAGCCTGGTGCGCGATGAACAAGGGCAGGTGCGTGGGTCGGCGCTGATCGCCCAGGATTTCCAGGGCGATGGCTGGTTCCATGCGCGGCCCTCGGCAGGTGCCTACGCCACCGTGGCCAGCAGCGCGAGCAACCTGGCGCCGAGCAACCCGGCCTTGGCCGAGCGGGTCAAGGGCGATGCCGCGGCGCTGTACCAGGCGGCGCTGGGGCCGGTGCCCCAGGCCTTGCTGACCACCTCGGGCAGCGGCCTGGACCCGCACCTGCCGCCTGAAGCCGTGGCGTATCAGATTCCGCGCGTGGCGGCAGCGCGGCAGGTGCCCCAGGCGCGCTTGCAAGCCTTGCTGGAACAAGCCACCCTCCACCCATTGATCGGGCCGCCAGTGGTCAATGTGCTGGCGTTGAACCAGGCGCTTGAGCGGCTTTGAAGGGCCGGCCTTGCGGGCCTCATCGCGAGCTTCGCTCGCTCCTACCGGTGAACACATGCCCCCGTAGGGGCGAGCGAAGCTCGCGATGAGGCCCAAGAAGCCTGTGCACATCTAAGGATCGAACATGAATGATTCCACCCGCGCCGACGCACTGCTGGCCACCCTCCCGCGTGCTGGCCGCGGCCGCCTGAAGGTCTTTCTCGGCGCCGCCCCCGGCGTGGGCAAGACCTTCGCCATGCTCCAGGCCGCCCACGCCCAGCAACGCCAGGGCGTGCAGGTGCTGGCGGCGGTGGTCGAAACCCACGGCCGGGCCGAAACCGAGGCCCTGCTCGGCGGCTTGCTCCAGCAACCCCTGCTGCGCAGCGAGTACCGCGGTGTCACCCTTGAGGAAATGGACCTGGATGGCCTGCTCAAGGCCGCCCCGGCCCTGGCCCTGGTCGACGAGCTGGCCCACACCAACGCCCCCGGCAGCCGCCATGCCAAACGCTGGCAGGACGTGCAGGAACTGCTCGCCGCCGGCATCGACGTGTACACCACGGTCAATGTCCAGCACCTGGAAAGCCTCAACGACAAAGTTCGCGGCATCACCGGCGTGCAGGTGCGCGAAACCCTGCCGGATTGGGTGCTGCAGGAGGCCTTCGAGCTGGTCCTGATCGACCTGCCGCCACGTGAACTGCTTGAGCGCCTGCGCGAAGGCAAGGTGTACGTGCCGGAGCAGGCGCGCGCCGCCATCGATGCGTTCTTCTCGCCAACCAACCTCACCGCCCTGCGCGAGCTGGCCATGCAGACCGCCGCCGCGCAGGTGGACGCCGACCTGGCCCATGGTTACCGCCTGCGCGGTGAAGCAGCGCCGGCCCTGCGCGGGCGCCTGCTGGTCGGGGTGGACGGCGATGAACAAGCCGAGCGCCTGGTGCGCCACGCCAGCCGTGTCGCCCTGCGCCGTCACCTGCCCTGGAGCCTGGTGCATGTGGACAACGGCCGGCTGCGCGACGAAGCTGCCCGCCAGCGCCTGCAGGCAGCGCAGCAGCTGGCTGAGCGCTTGGGTGGTGAAGTGGTGGTGCTGCGTGCAGGCGAAGTGGCCCGCACGTTGATCCAGCACGCCGCTGAACGGCGCGCCAGCCTGGTGCTGGTGGGGCAGTCGCGCGACCGCTTGCGCCGGCGCCTGTTCGGTGCAGGCGTTGCCACCCGGCTGCTACGTGAAAGCCATGGGCTGGAGATCAACGTGCTCGACCGCGACAGCCAGGCGCGCCCGGCGCGGGCGGCGGTGAGCCGGGTGTGGGTCTGGCGCCACTATCTGCTGGCGCTGCTGGCTACCGGGCTGGCTGCGGGCCTGGCCTGGGCAGTGGCCAGCGTGCTGGCGCTGCCGAACATCTCGTTGGTGTTCCTCGCCGCCGTGCTGCTGGTGGCCGTGCGCAGCAGCCTGGGCCCGGCACTGGCCTGTGCGGCGCTGTCGTTCCTGGCCTACGACTTCCTGTTCATTCCCCCGAATTTCTCGTTCAGCATCCAGCGCGAGGAAGACGTGCTGACGCTGGTGTTCTTCCTGCTGATGGCGGCCCTTACCGGCAACCTTGCCGCCCGCCAGCGCAGCCAGCTGCAGGCCCTGCGCGAAACCCAGGCGCAGACCAACCAACTGCTCGACCTGTCCCGCCGGCTGACCGTGGCCACCGACCGCCAGGCGGTGTTCAACGCTGCTGGCCGCCACCTCAATGGCTGGAAGGACGTGCAGGTGTGCCTGCTGGAGCGCAACACTGAAGGCCTGCTGCAGCTGGCCAGCGGCGAAGCCCAGGCCTTGAGCGACAACGAGCGCGCCGCCGCCGAGTGGGCCTGGCAGCATGGCCAGGCCGCCGGCCACGGCAGCGACACCTTGCCCAATGGCCGCTGGTGGTGGTGGCCGCTGGCGGTCGATGAGCAGCCGCTGGCACTGCTTGGCGTGCGCCCACGTTCTGGCGAGCCGCTGAGCGCCCAGCGCAGGCGCCTGCTGATGGCGCTTGGCCAACCGCTGGCCCAGGCCCTGGCCCGGGCGCGCCTGGCCGAGCAGCTTGAAGCGGCGCGCCTGCACGGCGAAACCGAGCAGTTGCGCAGCGCCCTGTTGGCCTCGGTGTCCCATGACCTGCGCACGCCGCTGACGGCCATGCGTGGCAGCATCGACAGCCTGCTGGCGCTGGGCGAGGCCATTCCCGTGGAAGACCGCCGTGAACTGCTCGAAGGCACCCGCAACGAAGCCGAGCGCCTGGACCGCTACATCCAGAACCTGCTCGACATGACCCGCCTGGGCCATGGCGGCCTGAAGCTTGCCCGCGACTGGGTGGCCCCGGCCGATATCGTCGGCAGCGCCTTGAACCGCCTGCGCGCGGTGCTTGCGCCCCTGCGCGTGCACACCGAGGTGCCCGCTGAGCTGCCGCTGCTGTTCGTGCACGCCGCGCTGATCGAGCAGGCGCTGATCAATGTGCTGGAAAACGCCGCACGCTTTTCCCCAGCCCAGGGGCGCCTTGAGCTGCAGCTCGCCGTGCACGGCGAGCAACTGCATTTCGCCGTCAGCGACCAAGGCCCGGGCATTCCGGTGGCCGAGCGCGAGAAGATCTTCGACATGTTCTACACCGCTGCCCGTGGCGACCGCGGCGGCCAGGGCACCGGCCTGGGCCTGGCGATCTGCCAGGGCATGATCGGAGCCCATGGCGGGCAGATTCTGGTCGGTGAAGGCATCGATGGCCACGGCACCTGCATCACTCTATGCTTGCCTCTGCCCCCGCAACCTGAAGCCGAAAGCGAAAGCCCATGAGCCAGTCCGCCACCTTGTTGGTCATCGATGACGAACCGCAGATCCGCAAGTTCCTGCGCATCAGCCTGAGCTCCCAGGGCTACAAGGTGATCGAGGCGGCCACCGGCGGCGAGGGGTTGGCCCAGGCGGCCCTGGCCAAGCCGGACCTGGTGGTGCTCGACCTCGGCCTGCCCGACATGGACGGCCAGCAGGTGCTGCGCGAGCTGCGCGAATGGAGCGCGGTGCCGGTGCTGGTGCTGTCGGTGCGGGCCAGCGAGGTGCAGAAGGTCGATGCCCTGGATGGCGGTGCCAACGACTATGTGACCAAGCCGTTCGGCATCCAGGAATTCCTTGCCAGGGTGAGGGCCTTGCTACGCCAGGTGCCGCAGTCGGGCGGCAGCGAAGTGACGGCGAGCTTCGGGCCTTTGCGGGTGGACTTTGCCTTTCGCAAAGTGACGCTGGACGGCGTGGAGGTTGCACTGACGCGCAAGGAGTACGCGCTGCTGGCGCAACTGGCGGGGCACCCGGGGCGGGTGATTACCCAGCAGCAGCTGCTCAAGGACATCTGGGGGCCGACCCATGTGGACGATACCCATTACCTGCGGATCGTGGTGGGGCATTTGCGGCAAAAGCTGGGCGATGACCCGACGGCGCCACGGTTCATCATTACCGAGGCGGGAGTGGGCTATCGCCTGGTGGCGCCGGCCTGATGATCGTGTAGGCGCGTGTGCATTCAGGCTCTTGGTGGTTCCTTTTCGAACAGCTGGCGCATCACTTCCAGGTAACGCCTGGCACCCAACCCCAGCGGTCTTGGCTTGAGCCAGATGATATCCACCCACAGCCGCAAGCGGCTGGCCATGTTGTTGAAACGCACTTCGGCCAGCGCCCCCGAGGCGATCAATGGCTCCACCAACGGCTGCGGTAGGTAGGCCCAGCCCAAGCCGGATTGCACCAGGTCCAGGGTCGCCAGGTAGCTGTCGGTCAACCAGATGCGCCGCGACAGCACCATGCGTGGGTCCGAGCCGGTCGCCTTGCCCGAGGCCACGATGATCTGCCGCTGTTCGGCGAACGCTTCCTCCGGCATGGGCATGCCGCTGTTGCTGCCAGCAGGGTGGCGCGGCGAGGCGACGGCTACCAGCAGTTGGCTGCCAGCTTCGAGAAAGGATTCGCGCTCATCGATGCCTGGCCGTTCGAACACCAGCGCCAGTTGCACGCTGCCTTCATGCAGCAAGCGCACCGCTTCGGTCTGGGTGGCCGAGCGCACTTCGATTTCCAGGCTGGGAAATTCCCTGGCCAGGGTTTCCAGCGGCTGGCTCCAGCGGCCGGTTTGCAGCTCGGGGGCCATGGCGATGGTCAGGCGTTTTTCCAGCCCTTGGTGCAGTTGCAGGGCCTGGGCGTCGAGCAGGTTGAGTTGGCAGATCACCTGGCGCGCCTGGGGCTCCAGGGCCAATGCGGCGCTGGTGGGTAGGGCTTTGCGGGTGGCGCGGTCGAACAGGGCGAGGTCCAGTTCCGCCTCCAGTTGCGCGATGGCCATGCTCACGGCTGACGGCACGCGGCCCAGCTTGCGGGCGGCGGCGGAGAACGAGCCGGCTTCCAGCACGGCGAGGAAGATGGTCAGGGAGTCGCTGGTGAAGGCCATGGTGCTCGCGCCTGGGGTTGGGGTGATTGAGAGTAATGGATTGAGCGCCGCTGCGCGCCTACCAGGACAGCGCAGATCCCCGTAGGAGCGAGCGCAGCTCGCGAAGCGCCGCCCGTGCGGCGCTCGATCTCCCAGGCGCCAAACATCCCAAACCAAACGCTACAACCCTTCCCCCAACACCCGGTCAATGCTGTCGACGAAGTAGTCGACACTGGCCCGCGTCGTGCACATCGGCGGCTTGATCTTGAGAATGTTCAGGTAATCCCCCGTCGGCTGCATGAAAATCCCCAGCTCACGCAGGCGGTCGCACAGGGCCATGGTTTCCTCGGTAGCCGGCTCCAACGTTTCACGGTCGCGCACCAGCTCAAGCCCCAGGTAGAACCCCGAGCCATGGGCCGCGCCGGCCAGCGGGTGCTTGTCGACCAGCGCCTGCAGGCGTGCCTTGAAATAGCGCCCGGTGTCTCGGGCGTTGTCCCACAGGCCTTCTTCCTGCATCACATCGAGCACGGCCATGCCGATGCGGCAGCTCACCGGGCTGCCGCCAGCCGACGAGAAGAAGTAGCCCTCGGCCTCCAGCGCCTCGGCAATCTCGCGGCGGGTGATGACCACGCCCAGCGGCTGGCCGTTGCCCATGCCCTTGGCCATGGTGATGATGTCCGGCACCACGCCCTGTTCCTCGAAACCCCAGAAGAACTCGCCCAGGCGGCCATAGCCGACCTGCACCTCATCGGCGATGCACACCCCACCGCGCGCACGGACCTTGGCGTAGGCCTCGCGCAGGTAGCCCGCCGGCAGCGAGATGCCCCCGGCATTGCCATACACCGGCTCGCAAATGATGCCGGCCAGCTGGCGGCCACGGGCGTCGAGGTCGGCCAGCTTGGCGTCGACGTCGCGCAGGTAGCCGGCGGCGGTGTCGGCGCCGCGCAAGCGGCCACGGAAGGTGTTCGGCGCCTCGACCGGGTGCACCCAGTCCGGGCGGGTTTCCAGGGCCTGCGGGTTGTCGGCGATGGAGGTGGAAATGGCGTCGGTGGCCACCGACCAGCCATGGTAGGCCTCCAGCACGCTCAACAGGTCACGCCCGCCGCTGTAGGCCCAGGCCAGGCGGATGGCCAGGTCGTTGGCCTCGGTGCCGCTGTTGACCATGAACACCCGGTCGAAGCCCTCGGGCGCAAGCGTTAGCAGGCGCTCGGAGAATTCGGTGATGGCGGCATAGTGAAAACGCGAGTTGGTATTGAGCAGCGACCACTGGCGCGCCGCTTCAGCGGCCATGCGTGGGTGCCCGTGGCCAAGCACGGCGACGTTGTTGAGCATGTCCAGGTAGGAACGGCCCTGCAGGTCGATCAGGTAGTTGCGCCAGCCGCGTTCGATCTGCGGCGGCTGGGCGTAGTAATGCTTCTGCGAGCGGGCGAAGCTGGCGTCGCGCCGGGCCAGCAGGGCCTGCGGGTCGGCCAGTGGTTCGGCATCGCAATCGATCCCCAGCAACGCCGCAGGTGACGGGCACAGGGCCAGCCAGGCGGCAGCGTGGGACGGTGTGGCGAAGAACGGCGGCTGGATGCCGGTGTCCAGGCACAGCTGGACACTGAGAAAGCCGCAGCTGCTGCCCAGGGGTTGCTCTTTCTCCACCGCCTGGCCATCCGCCGGGGCATCCTCCAGGCCGTGCAACCACAAGGCCCAGTGTGAGGTGCGCAGGCAACCGCGGCCGTCGCCGTGGCGTTGCCAGGTGCCCGCTTCTGGCGCCTGAACGGGGCTGCCATTGGGCACATGCAGCTCTACGCCCAGCGCGCAGGTCGCAGGTTCTTCAGGGCGATCGATATGGGTTTGTGACAGGCGATACTGGCCGTGCAGGCTGCAGGCCGGCGCAGGTTGCGCGCTCAACAGGTGCTGGTCGAAGCCTGCCTGTTCCCAGTTGCCGGCTTCGCAGTGGGCACTGAGCACGCCCAGGTCGACGCGCCCGACGGGTTGCCCGGCCAACTCAGGAAGCAGGGCGGCGCAGCCCATCAGGTCGGCGACGTCGGCTTGCAGGCCGGCCGCCTGGAGAATGGCCACCTCCATCAAGGCGAACGGCACGGCCGTGGCGGTATCGAAAATTTCCCACTCATGGGCGACATTGTCGCGGGTGTACTGGTTGTCAGGGTCCACGGCCAATTGCTGCGCGCTGCTCAGCACCAGCACCGCCGCACGGTTGACGACCAGCGGCCACAAGGCACGCAGTTCGGCTTCGGTCAGTGGGTTGAGGGCCTGGTAGGCGCTGACTGCCGGCAGGATACGCAGCGGGTCGCCCTCGGCGTGGTGCAGCAAGGCTGCGCAGGTTACCGAGAGGTCGGCGATGCGCCAGGTGCGCGACAGGTCGCCGAAGTCGATCACCCCTTGCAATTGCCATTGGCGTTGGTCGTCGCGGGCCCACACGGTGTTGTCGTCGGTGATGTCCAGGTGTACGGCCTGGGTTGGCAGGCGCTGCGCCAAGGGGGCCAGGCGCGCGTTGGCCAAATGCGCGGCCTGTGTGATGCGGGTGCGTTGCGCAGCGTCCTGCAGCACCGGCAGCAGGTGCGCGATCAGCGCCTGGGCATGTTGCGGGTCCCATTGCAGGGTACGCACAAGGCCTGGGTGGTCGAAACCTGCCAGCGCGTTGCCGAGTTGCGCGCAGAGCTTGCCCTGCTCGGCTACCAGGCGTGCGGGCAGGTGCTTGAGGCGGGTCAGTGGCTGGCCGTCGATGTAGCTGAGCAGGCGCACCCGCAGCGGTTGGCCGTCGATCTCCAGGGCCAGCAGGGTTTCGCCGTTGCTGGCCGGTTGCACGCTGGGCACGGGCAGGCCTTGTTCACGCAGGTAGGCGAGGGCGGCGTGCTGGGCCTGCAGCTCGGCCTCGGCGTAGCTGCCGTGGCAGGCCTTGAGCACGAAGCGCCCTTGGGCCGTGTTCACGCGGTAGTTCAGGTCCTGCTGGCTGCCCATTGCCGACAACTCCCCGTGCAGACCGTAATGCGCCTTGAGCAGGGCGTGGGCCTGGGCTTCGCCGAGCACGGGGCTGGGCAGGCCGGCGCGCTGGATCAGCGTGTCGAGGGCAGGGAAGGCGGGCAGGTGTTGGTTGGGCATGGGCTCTACCGTGGGTGCATGGGTGACAGAGGCGACTTTATTCCCGATTTAACTGATGATGAAAGATGATCGTGATCAGATTTTTTGATGATTAGTTGGCTTGGGGGTGACATCGCATCGCGAGCTTTGCTCGCTCCTACAGGTTGGGGTTGGGGTTGGGGGCGGGGCGTAATGGGCAGGCCATCTGCAGGCGTTGCAGCAACACGGCGCGCAGTTGCAGTAATGCCTCCACCCGCTGTTCCACCAGCGCCAGCTTGTCGCGCAGCAACCCTTCCACCGCCTGATCGGGGGCTTCTGCCTGCCACAATTGAGCCACGTTGCTACCAATTTCCCCCAGGCTGAACCCCAGCTGCTGCGCCGTGCGAATAAACCCTACCAACTGCACCGTCTCCTGCGGGTAGTCGCGATAACCATTGGCCAGGCGCCGCGCCTGGATCAACCCGCGCTCCTCATAGAAGCGCAAGGTGTCGCGGCTTACTTCGCAGGCCTGGGCCAATTCACCAATTCGCACGGTTTTCTCCTTGTACGGGCTTGACCTTGGAGCATACCCCAGGCTTTAGCCTGCTCGCTTCATTGAAACCAGAGGAGCAATCACCATGTGGAGCAGGGCCCAATACCGCAAGCTGGTCCGTGCCAGCGGCCTTTACGACCTGATCGTCACGGCAGGCTTTGCCACGCCGTGGACCTTCGCCCTGTTGCACGACGCGCTCGGCACGCTGCACGCCACCTGGGGCTTGCACGGGCAGATTCCGGCGTTCGGCCCGACGCATATGCTGATGGCCAACCTGATGGGGTCGATCGTGTGCGTTTGGGCCTGGTTGAGGATACGCCATCCGCTGCAGCGGTTCGGGCGCTACGACGCGGTGGGGAGGGTGCTGTTTGCCAGTTGGCAGTGGTATGCCCTGTTGCACGGGGCGTCTGGTTTGTTGTGGGCTTTTCTAGTACTTGAGGTGGCTTGGGCGATCGTGCAGTTGGCGCCGGTCAAGCCGTCGCGGGTAAGCTTGGCGGTTTCCCAGGAAGGGTTGAACCATGACGCAGGTGTATGAGGGAAGTTGCCTGTGTGGCGCGGTGCGCTACACGTTGCTTTGCGCGCCGAAGGCGGTGAGCCATTGCCATTGCAGCCAATGCCGCAAAGGCCATGGTGCGGCGTTTGCCAGTTATGGCAGCGTGCCCCGGTCGGCGTTGCAGGTGGTCAGTGGGGCGGATGCGATCAGCGTCTATGCGTCTTCGGATGCGGTGCGGCGTGAGTTCTGTTCACGGTGTGGGTCGAACCTGTTCTGGTCGCGGTCGCAGGGAGATTATTCAGATTGGATATCCATCGCGCTGGGGACGCTGGATACGGCGTTCAAGCCCGGTAAGCAGGCGCATGTTCACACGGATTCCAGGGCACCCTGGTACGCGCATGCGTAGATGGCCAAAGTTGCTTAAAGAAGGAACTTGAATTCTGAAAGCAATTTGACCGTTTCGGGCAACTTCTGCTGAAGCAGCTTATTCAGGTACTCCTGCACGCCATGGGGCGGTTTTCTCAGGGATTGCCGCTGGCGCTGAGCGGCTTCAAGAACTGCCGCTTTATCCAGATCCCACAAATCAGCGATGAAGTCATCCGGGTGCAGAGGCTCGATGTCGAAATTGCCAAGTGTGGAAGGGGGAAAGTCCTTGAGGTTGAAGGTGACGATCACTGAGGCGTTGCATTTGATTGCTGCTGCGAGCACATGGCGGTCGTCCTCATCTGGTAGGTCGAGCCCGTTGACCAGCGCTTCGTAATCCGTGACGAGTGCGTCAGGGACCGCTGCATCCATCAGTTCTGATGTGCGATCCACCTGGGAGCGGGTCAGGTCTGTTCGATTGAGCAAGAGATTGCGTTTCCATTCCTCATGAATCTTCGCTGACCAGCGAGCGCGGTAAATGCCAGTCAGTGCGAGGTTCATGAGGAAGTCGCGCAGGGGGGCTGGATACAGTACGTTGGCGTCATAAAAGGCTGTGAAGGGCGAGTGCTTCATTCGTAACCCATTCTCAAGTCCTGAGCTTGTGCGGCCAGCGCGTCCATCGCGGAGCGACTGATTTCGTCGCGCTTGTCTTTATAGGTAACCAGGTCAGAGAATTTGACTCGACGATGGCGGCCCGTCTTGGTGTGAGGAATCACCGCTTCATCCAGAAGCTTTACCAGGTGCGGGCGAGACACGTTCAGCAGGTCTGCGGCCTCCTGGGTGGTCAGCTCGGCGTGAATGGGAACGACTTTGACAGCGTTGCCCAGCGCCAACTCACTCAGGATTTCACCGAACAAACGCAGCGCAAAAGTGGGTACCTCAACGATTTGGCGCTGGTTCTCCTCATTGAACAGCTCAATCCGTTGGGTTCCTGATTGGGTCGAGAGGAAGGCGGCTAGCGTTCGGCTCGATTCGACAGCCGCAGCAATCTCTTTCTCATCGGGGATCATGTTGCGAGAAAAGTCGGTAGTGGGCATGGGTGTCTCCAGAACGGTATCAAGGGAAGTGCTGATGCGCTCAGCAGCAGCCTAGCTGGAGTTATATTCGAAATATTCGAAAATCGCAATAAACGAAACAGTGCGGTGATTTCTTCGCGGGGGCAAGTCGGATCGCTGCACCGCCGCTCCTACAGACGGACGCGATCCCCTGTGGAGCGGCGGTGCGGCGACCTGACTTGTCCCGCGAAAGGGCCGGAACAGGCATTACATCACCTGAGCATCAGGGCAAGGTCCGAGACTAGGTCTCCACCCAGACAGCCGCAACGGAAAAAGAGCGCCCAGAGCATCTTTGGGAAATGGACTACAAACCAGCCGTTAAATCTGATTCTTGATGCTTCAAACGTCCCGCAAAAACGCTGCCTCCAGCAGTTGCTTTGTATAAGCATGCTGCGGCGCATGGAAGACTTCCCGCGCATCCCCTTGCTCCACCACATGCCCATGCTTGATTACCATCAGCTGGTGGCTCAACGCCTTGACCACCGCCAGGTCGTGGCTGATGAAGAGGTAGGTGAGGTTGTACTTGGCCTGCAGGTTGCGCAACAACTCCACCACCTGCCGCTGCACCGTGCGGTCCAGCGCCGAGGTGGGTTCATCCAGCAGAATCAGTGCCGGCTTCAACACCAATGCCCGGGCAATGGCGATGCGCTGGCGCTGGCCACCGGAAAACTCATGCGGGTAGCGGTGGCGGGTGCGCGGGTCCAACCCTACTTCCTCCAGCGCCGCAATAATCGCTGCCTCTTGCTCTTGAACCGTGCCGATCTTGTGAATCCGCAACCCCTCGCCAACGATGTCCGCCACACACATGCGCGGGCTCAGGCTGCCGAAGGGGTCCTGGAACACGACCTGCATTTCCCGCCGCAGCGGCCGCACTTCCTTCTGGTTCATCCCTTCGAGCTGCTGCCCGTGGAAGCGGATGGCGCCCTGGCTGGAGATCAACCGCAGAATCGCCAGGCCCAGGGTCGACTTGCCCGAGCCGGACTCGCCGACGATGCCCAGCGTCTGCCCCTGGGGCAGGCTGAAGTTGATGCCGTCCACCGC
This sequence comes from Pantoea sp. Tr-811, assembly GCF_011752535.1. Classification (NCBI taxonomy): domain Bacteria; kingdom Pseudomonadati; phylum Pseudomonadota; class Gammaproteobacteria; order Enterobacterales; family Erwiniaceae; genus Pantoea; species Pantoea sp. Tr-811. The sequence continues at coordinate 64,201 of NZ_VWXJ01000007.1, read as the reverse complement.
CTTCACATGGTCGACCGTCTTGCGCAGTAGCCCTTTCTTGATCGGGAACCATACTTTCAGGTCATTCACCTCCAGCAGCGGCGCCCCCACCGGGTTATGCGCCGGCAAGCCGCTGGGCTCGGCATTGATCAGCATCTGCGTGTACGGGTGTTGCGGCGCGCTGAACAACGTGGCGCAGTCGGCCTGCTCGACGATCTGCCCGCGCTGCATCACGCAGACCCGATGGGCGATGCGCCGCACCAGGTTGAGGTCGTGGCTGATCAGCAGCAGCGCCATGCCCAGGCGCGCCTGCAACGCTTTCAGCAGGTCGAGGATTTTCAACTGCACGGTCACGTCCAGCGCCGTGGTCGGCTCGTCGGCAATCAGCAACTCCGGCTCGTTGGCCAGGGCCATGGCGATCATCACTCGCTGGCGCTGCCCGCCGGACAGTTCATGGGGCAGCGCTTTCAGGCGCTTGTGCGGCTCGGGAATGCCGACCAGCTCCAGCAGCTCCAGGCTGCGCGCGGTGGCTTGCTTGCCGGTCAGGCCCTTGTGCAGCAGCAGGATTTCGTTGATCTGCTTCTCGATGCTGTGCAGCGGGTTCAGCGAGGTCATCGGTTCCTGGAAGATCATCGCGATGCGGTTGCCGCGAATGCGCTGCATGGCCTTCTCGCTCTGCTGCAGCAGGTCTTTGCCTTCATAAGTGATGCTGCCGCTGGGGTGGCGGGCCAGGGGGTAGGGTAGCAGGCGCAGGATCGAGTGGGCGGTCACCGACTTGCCCGAGCCGCTTTCGCCAACCAGGGCCAGGGTTTCGCCCTTGCGGATGTCGAAGCTGATGCCGTCGACCACCCGGTTGACCTGCTCGCCGGTAACGAACTCCACCGCCAGGTCGCGCACTTCGATCAGGTTCTGTTCGCTCATATCACTTCCTCGGGTCGAAGGCATCACGGGCCGATTCGCCGATGAACACCAGCAGGCTCAGCATGATCGCCAGCACGGCAAAGGCGCTGATGCCCAGCCACGGGGCTTGCAGGTTGGATTTGCCCTGGGCCACCAGCTCGCCCAGCGACGGGGCGCCTGGCGGCAGGCCGAAGCCCAGGAAATCCAGTGCGGTGAGGGTGCCGATGGCACCGGTGAGGATGAAGGGCATGAAGGTCATGGTCGAGATCATGGCGTTGGGCAGGATATGCCGGTACATGATCGCGCCATTGCGCATCCCCAGGGCGCGGGCGGCGCGCACGTATTCCAGGTTGCGCCCGCGCAGGAACTCGGCGCGCACCACGTCCACCAGGCTCATCCACGAGAACAGCAGCATGATCCCCAGCAGCCACCAGAAGTTGGGCTGCACGAAGCTTGCGAGAATGATCAGCAGGTACAGCACCGGCAGCCCCGACCAGATTTCCAGGAAGCGCTGCCCGGCAAGGTCTACCCAGCCACCGTAGAAGCCCTGCAAGGCACCGGCGATCACGCCGACGATGGAGCTGAGCACGGTGAGGGTCAGGGCGAACAGAACCGACACGCGAAAACCATAGATCACCCGCGCCAGCACATCGCGGCCCTGGTCGTCGGTGCCCAGCCAGTTGTCCGCCGAGGGCGGCGCCGGGGCCGGCACACGCAGGTCGTAGTTGATGCTCTGGTAGCTGAACGGGATCGGCGCCCACAGCACGAAGCTGTCTTTCTTGGCCAGCAGCTCGCGGATGTAGGGGCTTTTGTAGTTGGCTTCCAGTGGGAATTCACCGCCAAAGGCCGTTTCCGGGTAGCGCTTGAATGCCGGGAAGTACCACGAACCTTCGTAGCGCACGGCAATGGGCTTGTCGTTGGCGATCAGCTCCGCGCCCAGGCTCAGCCCGAACAGGATCAGGAACAGCCACAGCGACCACCAGCCACGGCGGTTGGCCTTGAAGCGCTCGAAGCGCCGGCGGTTGAGAGGGGACAGGGCCATGTCAGTGCTCCCGGCTGGCGAAGTCGATGCGTGGATCGACCAGGGTGTAGGTCAGGTCGCCGATCAGTTTCACCACCAGCCCGAGCAGGGTGAAGATGAACAGGGTGCCGAAGACCACCGGGTAATCGCGGTTGATGGCCGCCTCGAAACTCATCAAGCCCAGGCCGTCGAGGCTGAAAATCACCTCGATCAGCAGCGAACCTGTGAAGAAGATGCCGATGAAGGCCGAAGGGAAACCGGCGATCACCAGCAGCATGGCGTTGCGGAACACGTGGCCGTACAGCACCCGCGGCCGGCTCAGGCCCTTGGCCTTGGCGGTTACCACGTACTGCTTGTTGATCTCGTCGAGGAAGCTGTTCTTGGTCAGCAGCGTCATGGTGGCGAAGTTGCCGATCACCAGTGCGGTGATGGGCAGCACCAGGTGCCAGAAGTAATCCAGCACCTTGCCGGTGTTGGACAGCTCGTCAAAGTTGTTTGACGTCAGGCCGCGCAGCGGGAACCAGTCGAAGTAACTGCCGCCGGCGAACAGCACGATCAGCAGGATGGCGAACAGGAACGCCGGAATGGCGTAGCCGACGATGATCGCCGAGCTGGTCCAGACGTCGAAGTGGCTGCCATGGCGCACGGCCTTGGCGATGCCCAGGGGGATCGACACCAGGTACATGATCAGCGTGCTCCACAGCCCCAGCGAGATCGACACCGGCATCTTCTCGACGATCAGGTCGATGACCTTGGCGTCGCGAAAGAAGCTGTCGCCGAAATCCAGCGTGGCGTAGTTCTTGATCATGATCCACAGCCGCTCGGGCGCCGACTTGTCGAAGCCGTACATGTGCTCGATTTCGGCGATCAGCGCCGGGTCCAGGCCTTGTGCGCCACGGTAGTTGGAGCCGGCCACGGAAACCTCGGCGCCGCCGCCGGCAATGCGGCTGGTGGCGCCTTCGAAGCCTTCGAGCTTGGCGATCATCTGTTCCACCGGGCCGCCGGGGGCGGCCTGGACGATGATGAAGTTGATGATCAGGATGCCGAACAGGGTCGGGATGATCAGCAGCAGGCGGCGCAGGATATAGGCCAGCATGTCATTGGGCCTCTTGCGCAGGCGGTTGGCTGACCGCCGGCGTTACACCGGGCTTGATCCACCAGGTGTCGATGCCGACGTCGTACTTGGGCGACACCTTCGGGTGGCCGATGTGGTTCCAGTAGGCCACGCGCCAGGTCTTGATGTGCCAGTTGGGGATCACGTAGTACCCCCACAGCAGCACGCGGTCCAGCGCCCGGCAGTGGTCGATCAGGCTCTGGCGTGAATCGGCGTTGATCAGCTCTTCCACCAACTGGTCGATGGCCGGATCGCGCAGGCCGATGAAGTTGCGGCTGCCGGGGTTGTCGGCGGCGGCGCTGCTCCAGTATTCACGCTGCTCGTTGCCGGGCGAGTTGGACTGGGCGAAGCCGCCGACGATCATGTCGTAGTCGCGCGAGCGCAGGCGGGTGATGTACTGGGAAACGTCGACGCGGCGAATGTTCAGGTCAATGCCAAGGTCGGCGAGGTTGCGCTTGAACGGCAGCAGAATGCGCTCGAACTCGGTTTGCGCCAGCAGGAATTCGATCACCACCGGCTTGCCCTGGGCATCGACCATCTTGTCGTCGACGATTTTCCAGCCCGCTTCCTGCAGCAGCTTGTAGGCCTTGCGCTGTTGCTCGCGGATCATCCCGCTGGCGTCGCTGACCGGGTTGTGGAAGGCCTCGGTGAAGGCCTGCTCGGGGATCTTGCCGCGCAGCGGTTCGAGGATTTTCAGCTCGCTGGCGCTGGGCAGGCCGTGGGCGGCCATTTCAGAGTTTTCGAAATAGCTGCCGGTACGGGTGTAGGCGCCGTTGAACAGCTGCTTGTTGGTCCATTCGTAGTCCAGCAGCTGGCTCAGGGCCTCGCGCACGCGCACGTCCTGGAACAGGGGGCGGCGGATGTTGAAGACGAAGCCCTGCATGCCGGTGGGGTTGCCGTTGGGCAACTCTTCCTTGATCAGGCGGCCCTCGCGCACCGCCGGCACGTTGTAGGCGGTGGCCCAATTCTTTGCGCTGACTTCCAGGGCGTAGTCGAAAGCGCCGGCCTTCAAGGCTTCCAGGGCGACGGCGGTGTCGCGGTAGGAGTCGAAGGTCATGGCATCGAAGTTGTAGAAGCCGCGGTTGATCGGCAGGTCCTTGGCCCAGTAGTCCTTGACCCGCTCGTAGCGGATGGTGCGCCCGGCCTTGACCTCGGCCACCTTGTACGGGCCGCTGCCCAACGGGATTTCCAGGTTGCCGCGGTTGAACTCGCGGTTTTCATACCAGTGCTTGGGCAGCACTGGCAGTTGGCCAAGAATCAGCGGCAGTTCGCGGTTGTTCTTGTGCTTGAACCTGAACAGCACCCGCAGCGGGTCTTCAGCGACCGCTTCGGCGACATCGCCGTAGTATTGGCGGTACAGCGGCGCGCCGTCCTTGATCAGGGCGTTGAAGGTGAACACCACGTCTTCGGCGCGTATCGGGTGGCCATCATGAAAGCGCGCTTCGGGGCGCAGGTAGAAACGCACCCAGCTGTTGTCGGGGGCTTTTTCGATCTTGCCGGCGACCAGGCCGTACTCGGTGAACGGCTCGTCCTGGCTTTGGCGCATCAGGGTGTCGTAGATGATGCTGACGTTGTCGGCCGAGACGCCCTTGTTGATGAACGGGTTGAGGCTGTCGAAGCCGCCGAAGCTGGACTGGCGAAAGGTGCCGCCCTTGGGCGCGTCGGGGTTCACGTAGTCGAAGTGCTTGAAGTCGGCCGGGTATTTCGGTGGCTCGTCATAGAGCGTCAGCGCGTGTTGCGGCGCGGCCAGCGCGGGCAGGCTCAGGCAGGCGAACAGCAGGCTGCAGGCCAGGCGATGCGTTGGCTTCATTGGGCTTTCTCCGAAGGCTTTATCCACCAGCTGTTCAGCCCCAGGGTGTAGGGCGGCGTGGTGACGAAGGCGAACCGGTTGCGGTAGGCCAGGCGATGGTTGTCGAGGTACCAGTTGGGGATCATGTAGTACTGCCATGAAAGCACGCGGTCCAGGGCGCGGGCGGCGGCGACCTGGTCGTCGCGGGTGCGCGCGGCGAGCAAGGTGTCGAGCAGGTGGTCGACCACCGGGTCCTTGACCCCAGCATAGTTCTTGCTGCCTTTGATGGCGGCCTGGCTTGAGTGGAAGTACAGCCATTGCTCCAGGCCCGGGCTCAGCGTCTGGTTCAGGGTCATCAGGATCATGTCGAAGTCGAATTGGTCCAGGCGTTGTTTGTACTGGGCGCGGTCCACGGTGCGCAAGCGCGCATCGATGCCGATGCTGGCCAGATTTTCGACATAAGGTTGCAGGATGCGTTCGAGGCTGGGGTTCACCAGCAGCAGCTCCAGGCGCAGTTGCTGGCCCTTGGCGTCGACCAGGCGCTGGCCGTCGAGCTTCCAGCCGGCCTGGTTGAGCAGGCCCAGGGCCTGGCGCAGGGTTTGCCGGCCGATACCGCGCCCGTCGGTGTGGCTGACCTGGTAGGGCTGGGTGAACAGCTGGTCGGGCAACTGGTCGCGAAACGGTGCCAGCAGCAGCCATTCCTTGCCGGTGGGCAGGCCGGAGGCGGCGAACTCGCTGTTGGGGTAATAGCTGGTCGCGCGGCGGTAGGCGCTGCTGAACAGCGCCCGGTTGGTCCACTCGAAGTCGAGCATCAGGCCCAGCGCCTGGCGTACCCGGGGGTCGCTGAAGGTGGCCCGCCGGCTGTTCATGAACAGGCCCTGGGTTTGCGTGGGGATCTGGTGCGGGATCTGCGCCTTGATCACCTGGCCACGGCGCACGGCCGGGAAGTTGTAGCCATTGGCCCAGTTCTTCGCCTGGTGCTCGATGTAGATGTCGAACTCGCCAGCCTTGAAGGCTTCGAAGGCCACGGTGGCATCGCGGTAGAACTCGTATTCGACGCGGTTGAAGTTGTACTTGCCGCGGTTTACCGGCAAGTCCTTGCCCCAGTAGTTCTTCACCCGCTCGAACACCAGGCGCCGGCCCGGCTCTACCTGGGTGATGCGGTACGGCCCGCTGCCCAGGGGCGGCTCGAAGGTGGTGGCCTCGAAGTCGCGCTTCTGCCAGTAATGCTTGGGCAGTACCGGCATCTCGCCCAGGCGCAGGATCAGCAGCGGGTTGCCGGCGCGTTTGAACACGAAGCGGATGCGCAGCGGGCCGAGCACATCGACGCGCTGCACTTCCTGCAGGTTGGTGCGGTAGATCGGGTGGCCCTGCTTGAGCAAGGTGCGGTAGGTGAACGCAACGTCCGCGGCGGTGATCGGCGTGCCGTCATGCCAGCGCGCTTCCGGGCGCAGGTTGAACACCACCCAGCTGCGGTCCTCGCTGTATTCCACGCTGCGGGCAATCAGGCCGTAGCTGGAGGTGGGCTCATCACCGGAGGGGTCGTACTGGCCGGTGCCGACCATCAGCGTTTCGTTCAGCTCGCTGACGCCGTATTGCAGGAAGTTCGGCGTGGTGACGGGGCTGGTGCCCTTGAAGGTGTAGGGGTTGAGCGTGTCGAAGGTGCCGAACGCCATCGCCCGCAAGGTGCCGCCCTTGGGCGCTTGCGGGTTGACCCAGTCGAAGTGGGTGAAGGTGGCTGGGTACTTGAGCGTGCCGAACTGCGCGTATCCGTGGCTTTCGCTCACCATCGCGACGGCGGGGAAGCTCAAGGCCAGGCTGAGGGTCAGCAGGAGGGGACGTATCAAGTCGGCATCCGATCCAGGGGCGTTGGGCTTGGGTCGGGGTACAGTAACAGCTTGGTGGGGTTGGAAAAAGAGGCGCTTTGGGGGAAGTCGAGTGAGGTTTTTTCAGGCCCATTCGCGGGACAAGCCCGCTCCTACAGGTAGCTTCAACCTCTGTAGGAGCGGGCTTGTCCCGCGAATGGGCTGCAAGGCAGCCCCAGGGCGCCTATCAATGCGACAGGTAAACGGTCAGGGTCTGGCCTGGCTTGAGTGCATGGCCGCTGCGCGGGTTCCAGCGCTTGAGGTGTTGCATCTCGACGTTGAAACGTTTGGCTACAAGATAAAGCGAATCACCCTTGCGTACCTTGTACTGGGTGGAGCGCTTGCCCGCCGCCGCCACGCGGTTGCCGGCGGCGCTCGGTGCATTGCCGCCGCGCAGGGCCAGTACCTGGCCAGCCTTGACACGGTTGCCCGGCAGCTTGTTCCAGCGTTGGATGTCCTTCACCGACACCCGGTTGGCCTGGGCAATGCTGCTCAGGTTGTCGCCACGCTTGACTCGGTAGCTGCGCGCTGCCGGCGCCTTGCCTTCGGCCACGGCAGCGGCGAACACGGCCTTGTTCGGCTGCAGGCTCACCAATTGCTCGGGCTTGAGGTTGGACAGGCTGTTGCTCAGCAGTTGCGCCTTGGCGGTGGGCACCAGCAGTTGCTTGGGCCCATCCACGGTCATGCGCTTCTTGAACGCCGGGTTCAGTTGCAGCAGTTCGTCTTCGTCGATGTTGGCAAAGGCCGCCACGCGAGTCAGATCGAGGCGGTCGTTGATGGCCACCGCCTCGAAATAGGGCTCGTTGGCAATTGGGGTCAGGTTCACGCCGTAGGCATCTGGCGTGGACACCACCTGCGACAGGGCCAGCAGCTTGGGCACGTAGTCGCGGGTTTCCTGGGGCAGCGGCAGGTTCCAGTAATCGGTCGGCAGGCCGAGCTTTTCATTGCGCTCCATGGCGCGGCTGACGGTGCCTTCACCGGCGTTGTAGGCAGCCAGGGCCAGCAGCCAGTCGCCGTTGAACATGTCGTGCAGGCGGGTCAGGTAGTCCAGCGCGGCGTTGGTCGAGGCGGTGATGTCGCGACGGCCATCGTAGAAGTTGGTTTGCCGCAGGTTGAAGTGGCGGCCGGTGGCGGGCATGAACTGCCACATCCCTGCCGCGCTTGCCCGCGAATAGGCCATTGGGTTGTAGGCACTTTCGATGGCGGGCAGCAGCGCCAGCTCCAGCGGCATGTCCCGTTCTTCAAGGCGCTCGACAATATAGTGCAGGTAGAGGCTGCCGCGTTCGCCGGCATTTTCCAGGAATGACGGGTTGCTGGCGAACCACAGGCGCTGCTGCTCGATGCGCGGGTTGACGTCGATGCTGTCTTGCAGGGCAAAGCCCCGGCGCATGCGCTCCCACACGTCCTGCGGCGGTTCGGCCGGCTTCACCGCCAGCGGCGAAGGCTTGTGCTTGATCCGCGCCTGGTAGGTATGCGCGCGAACGCTGTCGGCTTCGTCGACCTGACGGGTGCTCTGGCAGCCCACCAGGGTGGCGGCCAGCGCCAGCGCACTGATTTGGGCCAGGCGCGTCAGGGCGACTGAATGAGCGGTTCTGCGGCTACGGGAAGACATCGGCGGGCAGGGGTGTCCGGGCAAAAAATTTCGGCGATTCTAGGAACCGCACCCGCCTGGGTCAACCGTTGTCAGCCCTCTGCGATATATCTTGAGGTTATCAGAAGGTGTCTTTCCAAGACCTCAAAGCAGCAAAAACAGCGACCTGCGAGTCGTTTGGCTGGCCCTTCCATTCGTCTGCTTTTTGTTTAACTAATGTTTCAGAAGTACGCAGGAAGGGGTTGGTCTGGCGCTCCAGGCCAATCGTTGATGGCAAGGTGATGCGATTGTCGGCGCGCAGCCGGGTAACATCCTCGAAACGCTGCAGGACGTGCGGGTTAGAGGGCTCCACCGCCTTGGCGAAGCGCAGGTTGCTCAAGGTGTATTCGTGGGCGCAGTACACCTCGGTGTGCGCGGGCAGCGCGGCCAGGCGGGCGAGGGCCGGCTGCATCTGCTCGGGCGTGCCTTCGAACATGCGCCCGCAGCCGGCGGCGAACAGGGTATCGCCGCTGAACAGCACGGGTGTTGCGGGTTGATCGCTGTAGAAGGCAATGTGCCCCAGGGTGTGCCCAGGCACCGCCAGCACCTGGAAATCGACGCCCAGCACGTTGACCCGGTCGCCGTCGTCCAGGGCTTGGTCGCGGCCTGGGATGCGCTCGTGGGCCGGGCCCAGCACCCGTGCGCCGCTCAGGTGCTTGAGGCGTTCCACGCCGCCGACATGGTCGTTGTGGTGGTGGGTCACCAGGATGGTTTCCAGCGCCCAGCCCGGGTGGGCCGCCAGCCAGGCTTCCACCGGGCCGGCATCGCCCGGGTCGACAACCGCGCAGCGGCGTTTGGCAGTATCCTGTAACAACCAGATGTAGTTGTCGGAGAAAGCGGGGAGAGCGTCGATCTGTATCATGGTGCGGATCCGTATCGCCTAGCGTGGCACATGAAGGCATCTTAGCCGCGATGGCGCGGTGAATGAACCTTCGAGGGAGAGCGCAATGACCGACCAAGCCTTTGCCCAGGCCGACCCGGATTGGGTCGAGCTGATCAGCCTGGCCCGTGAGTGGTTCAACGGCCCACTCGGCCAGCTGATGCTCAAGGAGGAGGAAAAACTGCTGGAAGAAGAGCTCGGGCGCTTCTTCGGCGGCTACCTCGTGCACTACGGCCCGTGCGCCGAAGCCCCGCCCAGCGCGCCCCAGGTGCAGCGCAACGTTCGCCTTGGCGCGCCGCTGCCAGGGGTGGAAATCGTGTGTGAGGAGCAGGCCTGGCCGCTGGGCGAGCACGCCGCCGACGTGGTGGTGCTGCAGCATGGCCTGGACTTCAGCCTGTCACCCCACGGCTTGCTGCGTGAGGCGGCCAGCGCGGTGCGCCCCGGCGGGCACCTCCTGATCGTCGGCATCAACCCCTGGAGCGGCTGGGGCCTGCGCCATTTCTTCAGCCACGGGGCCCTGCGCAAGGCGCGCTGCATCTCGCCCTCGCGGGTGGGCGACTGGCTCAACCTGCTGGGCTTCGCGCTGGAGAAACGCCGCTTCGGGTGCTATCGTCCGCCGCTCACTTCACCGGCCTGGCAGCAACGCCTGGCAGGCTGGGAGCGGGTGGCGGGGGGCTGGCAAGGTGCTGGCGGCGGGGTCTACCTGCTGGTGGCGCGCAAGATGGTGGTCGGCCTGCGGCCGCTGCGCCAGGTGCGCCGCGAACCGATGGGCAAGCTGCTGCCCCTGCCGTTGGCCAAGGTCAACCGCACTGCCGTCAACCCGGATACCGAAAAGCACTGAACATGAGTGGTACATGAGCGAAAGCGTCGAGATGTATACCGATGGCGCCTGCAAGGGCAACCCCGGCCCAGGCGGCTGGGGTGTCCTGCTGGTCTTCAAGGGTGTCGAGAAGGAACTGTGGGGCGGCGAGCGCGAAACCACCAACAACCGCATGGAACTGATGGCCGCAATCCAGGGGCTGATGGCGCTCAAGCGTGAGTGCGAGGTGGTGCTGACCACCGACTCGCAGTACGTGATGAAGGGCATCAACGAATGGATGGCCAACTGGAAGAAGCGCGGCTGGAAGACCGCCGCCAAGGAACCGGTGAAAAATGCCGACCTGTGGCAGCTGCTCGACGAGCAGGTCAACCGCCACAAGGTCACCTGGAAGTGGGTGCGCGGGCATATCGGCCACCCGGGCAACGAGCGTGCCGACCAGTTGGCCAACCGTGGAGTCGAGGAAGTGCGCGCCAAGCGCTGATGCGCTTGGGGTATACTCAGCGCCTTTGTAACTGATGCAAGTTGGAGCGCCCCGCGTGGAGCAGCAGCAAGATAAACGCTTGGTCATTCTCGATACCGAAACCACTGGTATGCCGGTCAGCGAAGGCCACCGGATCATCGAGATCGGCTGTGTCGAGGTCATGGGCCGACGCCTGACCGGGCGGCATTTCCACGTCTACCTGCAACCCGACCGCGAAAGTGACGAGGGGGCGATCAACGTCCACGGCATCACCGATGCGTTCCTGGTCGGCAAGCCGCGCTTTGCCGATGTGGCCGAGGAGTTCTTCGACTTCATCCAGGGCGCCACCCTGGTCATCCACAACGCAGCGTTCGACGTTGGCTTCATCAACAACGAGTTCGCCTTGCTGGGGCAGGCCGACCGGGCCGATATCGCCAACCACTGCACCATCCTCGATACCCTGTTGCTGGCCCGTGCCCGCCACCCGGGGCAGCGCAACAGCCTCGATGCGTTGTGCAAACGCTACGACATCGACAACTCCGGCCGTGAACTGCACGGCGCACTGCTCGACTCCGAGTTGCTGGCTGACGTCTACCTGGCAATGACCGGTGGCCAGACCAGCCTGTCGCTGGCAGGGCATGGGGCCGACGGTGAGGGGGATGGCCAGGGCGGGACAGGCAGCGAGATCCGCCGGATTGTCGGGCGGGCGCCGGGGCGGGTGATCATGGCCTCGGCCGAGGAACTGGAGGCCCATGCCGAGCGGTTGGCGGCAGTGGCCAAGTCGGCGGGGGGGGCTTCGATGTGGCAGGCCTTGACCGAGACGCCTGCGGGTTGAAGGGTTCGCCTCTGATTGAAAAGATAATCCTGTAGGAGCGGGCTTGCCCCGCGAAGCAAGCGACGCGGTGCATGGCACCGGCCGCGCCGGTGTTCGCGGGGCAAGCCCGCTCCTACAGGAAATTACGCCGGCTCCAGCTCGCGATAGGGCCCGCACAGGCAACACAACGCTCTACTACCCTCAATAGGACAACCAGTCCTGCGGGGGTAGTAGCCGGATGTACAAGGACCTCAAGTTCCCGATTCTCATCGTGCACCGCGCCATCAAGGCCGACAGCGTCGCTGGCGAGCGCGTGCGGGGCATTGCCGATGAACTGAGCCAGGACGGCTTTGCCGTTATCAAGGCCGCCGACCACGCCGAGGCGCGCTTGGTCGCCACCACCCACCATGGCCTGGCCTGCATGCTGATCGCCGCCGAAGGCGCCGGCGACAACACCCACCTGCTGCAGAACATGGCCGAGCTGATCCGCCTGGCCCGCCTGCGTGCACCCAACCTGCCGATTTTCGCCCTGGGCGAGCAGGTCACCCTGGAAAACGCCCCTGCCGAGGCCATGAGCGAGCTGAACCAGCTGCGCGGCATCCTCTACCTGTTCGCAGACACCGTGCCGTTTCTCGCCCGGCAAGTGGCCCGCGCCGCGCACAACTACCTCGACGGCCTGCTGCCACCGTTTTTCAAGGCCCTGGTGCAGCACACCGCGCAGTCCAACTATTCCCGGCACACCCCCGGCCACGGCGGTGGCGTGGCCTACCGCAAGAGCCCGGTGGGGCAGGCGTTTCACCAATTCTTCGGGGAAAACACCCTGCGCTCGGACCTGTCGGTGTCGGTGCCGGAGCTGGGTTCGCTGCTCGACCATACCGGCCCTCTGGCAGAAGCCGAGGCTCGCGCTGCGCGCAACTTCGGCGCCGACCACACCTTCTTCGTCATCAATGGCACTTCCACCGCCAACAAGATCGTCTGGCACGCGATGGTCGCGCGCGACGACCTGGTGCTGGTCGACCGCAACTGCCACAAGTCGGTGGTCCACGCGATCATCATGACCGGGGCCATCCCTTTGTACCTGTGCCCGGAACGCAACGAGCTGGGCATCATCGGCCCCATCCCGCTCAGCGAGTTCAGCCCCGCGTCGATCCAGGCGAAGATCCAGGCCAACCCGCTGGCCAGGGGCCGCGAGCCGCGGATCAAACTGGCGGTGGTGACCAACTCGACCTACGACGGCCTGTGCTACCACGCCGGGCTGATCAAGCAGGCCCTGGGCGCCAGTGTCGAGGTGCTGCACTTCGACGAGGCCTGGTTCGCCTACGCCGCATTCCATGATTTCTTCGAAGGGCGCTTCGCCATGGGCACCGCCTGCAGCGGCGACAGCCCGCTGGTGTTCAGCACCCATTCCACCCACAAGCTGCTGGCGGCGTTCAGCCAGGCGTCGATGATTCACGTGCAGGACGGGGCCCAGCGTCAGCTGGACCGCGACCGCTTCAACGAAGCCTTCATGATGCACATCTCCACCTCGCCGCAGTACAGCATCCTTGCCTCGCTGGACGTGGCGTCGACCATGATGGAAGGCCCGGCGGGGCGTTCGCTGCTGCAGGAAATGTTCGACGAGGCCTTGAGCTTTCGCCGCGCCCTGGCCAACCTGCGCGAGCACATTGCTGCCGACGACTGGTGGTTCAGCATCTGGCAGCCGCCGGCCACCGAAGGTATCCACCGCCTGGCAGCCCAGGATTGGCAACTGCAACCGGGGGCGCCCTGGCATGGCTTTGGCGAGGTGGCCGAAGGCTATGTGCTGCTCGACCCGCTCAAGGTCACCCTGGTGATGCCGGGGCTCAGTGCCGACGGGGTGCTGGGCGAGCGTGGCATTCCTGCGGCGGTGGTCAGCAAGTTCCTGTGGGAGCGTGGGCTGGTGGTGGAGAAGACGGGCCTGTACAGCTTCCTGGTGCTGTTCTCGATGGGCATCACCAAGGGCAAATGGAGCACGCTGCTGACCGAGCTGCTGGAGTTCAAGCGCCATTACGACGCCAATACCGCACTGGCGAGCTGCCTGCCCAGCGTTGTCGCGGTGGACGCTGCGCGTTACCAGGGGTTGGGCCTGCGTGACCTGTGCGGCCAGTTGCATGAATGCTACCGCAGCAATGCCACGGCCAAGCAGCTCAAGCGCCTGTTCAGCCGTTTGCCGGAGGTGGCCCAGAGCCCAGCGCAGGCCTATGACCAGATAGTGCGGGGGGAGGTGGAGGCGGTGCCGATCGAGGCCCTGTCAGGCCGGGTTGCGGCCGTGATGCTGGTGCCTTATCCACCTGGCATCCCGTTGATAATGCCGGGCGAGCGGTTCACCGAAGCGACCCGCTCGATCCTCGACTACCTGGCGTTCGCCCGGGCGTTCAACCGTGGTTTCCCAGGCTTCGTCGCCGATGTGCACGGCCTGCAGAACGAGTGGGGCCAGTACACGGTGGACTGCATCAAGGAATGCGAATGATCTCGACGCCCGACTGCGCCAGCTCGAAGCGGTCTTCACCCAGGTGGTTGACGCGGTCGCCGATGGCCAGGCGATAGGTGGTGATCGGGGCGCCCTGGATACTGCCGTCGGCCTGGAGGGTGGACTCCTGGAATTCGTGGACGGGGTAGATACGGCCTTCGGCGTCACGGGCGTGGAATTGGCCGACCATTACTGCTGCCATTTGGGTGAAAACCTCTGAATTACGTAGGAAATGTCTGCAGGGATAGACCGTGAAAGATACCTGGAAGTTTTCGCCTTGCGGAAAAAAAACCCAGGTGCCGAGGAACGGTCATCTATAACTACTGACGTCCCTTTCCCCAGCAAAGGTTGGAAATCGCCATGAGCCAGGTGTATTCGGTAGCGGTCGTCGTCGGCAGCTTGCGCAAGGATTCCTACAACCGCAAGGTGGCCCGCGCACTTTCGGAGCTGGCGCCGTCCAGCCTTGCCCTGAAAATCGTCGAGATCGGCGACCTGCCGCTGTACAACGAAGATGTCGAGGCCGAAGGTGTGCCCGAGGCGTGGAAGCGCTTTCGCGACGAGATCCGCCGCAGCGATGCGGTGCTGTTCCTGACCCCGGAGTACAACCGCTCGGTGCCCGGTGGCCTGAAGAATGCCATCGACGTGGGCTCGCGGCCCTATGGGCAAAGTGCCTGGAGCGGCAAGCCAGCCGCGGTGGCCAGTGTGTCGCCGGGGGCCATTGGCGGCTTTGGTGCCAATCATGCGCTGCGCCAGTCACTGGTGTTTCTCGACATGCCGTGCATGCAGATGCCCGAGGCGTACATCGGTGGCGCGGCCACGCTGTTCGACGAGGCTGGCAAGCTCAATGACAAGACCCGGCCGTTCCTGCAAGGGTTTATCGACAAGTTTGCGTCCTGGGTGAAGTTGAACCGGGCGGTCTGATTGATCGTTGTTACCTGACCCGACGCATTCGCGGGGCAAGCCCGCTCCTACAGGTAGTTCACCGCCCTGTGTAGGAGCGGGCTTGCCCCGCGAATGGCCCTGCACCGATCAATCAGAACGCCTGCGGCATCTCACCCTTGGCCAAGCGGCGGTTGATGTCGGCAATCACTTCCGGCAACTCGTTGATGGTGTCGATCAGGTAGTGCGGCCGCGACCCGGCAAACAGCTGGTGAATGCGCTTGCGCTCGCTTTCCAGCTTTTCCGCGCTCAAGGCGCGGTAGCCTTCCCAGGTCAGCCCCAGGGCGTTGCCCGAGCACACCAGTGCCACGGTCCACATCCCGGCACGGCGGCCTTCGAGGATGCCCGGCACGGTGTCGTCGACCTTCACGCACGCCGCCACGTCATCGATCCCCAAGGCAATCACGTTGGCCAGGGCCTGGGCCGGCCATGGGCGGCCATTGGGGGTTTCGTCGGTGGCCACCACGTGGTCGGCGACGTAGCCGTTGTTCGCCGCCAGCTCCACCACCTTGTCCATCACCACCTTTGGGTAGCCCGAGCACGAGCCGATCTTCAGGCCGTCCTGACGCAGGCCGGTCAGGGTGTCCAGGGCGCCGGGAATCAGCGCCGAGTGCACGGCGATCTTCTCGATTTGCAGGGGCATGAAGCGGTTGTAGATGGCGGTGACGTCATCGTCGGTCGGCGTGCGGCCAAACACCTTGCGGTAGCGCTCGGCAATTTCCGGCACGTCGCACAGGGTGCGGATGTGGTCCCACTTGCCCATGCCCATTGGGCCCCGGGCCTCTTCGATGGACACTTGCACGTCGAACTCGGCGAACGCCTCGACGAAGATCTGGGTAGGGGCGAAGGAGCCGAAGTCGACCACGGTGCCGGCCCAGTCAAGGATGGCGGCTTGCAGCTGGGTAGGGTTGCTGTAGTTCATGTGCGCGTTTTCCTGAATTCGGGTGGGCAAAGGGGTTAGATGTCCAGCACTTCCATTTCCCGCAGCACCGCGGCCACGGCATTCACGGCGGCTTGCATGCCATCGGCACCTACTACGCCGATGCAGCCGACGCGGAAGGTTTCCACCTGGGTCAGCTTGCCGGGGTAGAGGATGAAACCCTTGGCCTTGACCCGCTCGTAGAAGTCCTTGAACTGGTAGCGCGGGTTGTTCGGGGCGTGGAAGGTGACGATGATCGGCGCCTGGATCTCGGCGGGCAGGAAGCTGCGCAGGCCAATGGCGGCCATGCCGTCGAGCAGGGTCTTGCAGTTGTCGGCATAGCGCTGGTGGCGAGCCGGCAGGCCACCTTCCTCGTTGTACTGTTGCAGCGCTTCGTGCAGGGCGGCGACCACGTGGGTAGGCGGGGTGAAGCGCCACTGGCCGGTCTTGGCCATGTAGGCATGCTGGTCGTGCAGGTCCATGGCCAGGGAGTGGGCATTGCCTTCGGCGGCGGCCAGGGCGGTTTTCTCGGCAAACACGAAGCCCATGCCGGGCACGCCTTCCAGGCACTTGCCAGAGGCTGCGATCAGTGCCTCGAAGGGAATCTCGCGGGCATCGATGGGCAGTGCGCCGAACGAACTCATGGCGTCGATGATCAGGCGCTTGCCGTGGCGTTTGATGACCTGGGCAATGTCCGGCAGCGGGTTGAGGATGCCGGTGCTGGTTTCGCAGTGGATCAGCGCCACGTGGGTGATGGCCGGGTCGGCGGCCAGCAGGCGGTCGACATCGGCGGCGGTGGTGGGCTGGTCTTCGGCGGTTTCGAAGGTGCTGTAGGTGCGGCCGAGCACCTTGCAGATCTTCGCCAGGCGCTGGCCGTAGGCGCCGTTGATCAGCACCAGCACCTTGCCGTCGCGTGGCACCAGGGTGCCGATGGCCGCTTCCACGGCGAAGGTGCCGCTGCCTTGCAGGGGCACGCAGTGGTGGCTGGCGCTGCCGTCGATGATTGCCAGCAGTTGCTCGCAGACGCTGGCGGTCAGCTGGTTGAAGTCGCGGTCCCAGGAGCCCCAGTCCACCAGCATGGCTTGGCGGGTGCGGATTGATGTGGTCAATGGACCTGGGGTCAGCAGAATCGGGGCGTTGCTCATTCCGTTATTCCTCACAAGCGGTGGGCTGAAACTACGGGGCCTAGGTTGCAATTGCGGCTGCTATCAATCAAATTGTTTATTGTTATCCGAGCTATAAGTCAGGCCGATACGAATGAACCTGTTCCAGCTACGCGCCTTCGATGCCGTCGCCCGTGAGGGCAGCTTTACCCGCGCCGCCGCGCGCCTGTTCATCAGCCAGCCGGCGGTGACCGGGCACGTCAAGGCACTGGAGGAGCACTACCAGATCACCCTGTTGCGGCGCACCGCCCGGCGGGTGGAATTGACCGAGGAAGGCACGCGCCTGGCGGCGATCACCCGCGCCATGTTTGGCCTGGCCGAGGAGGCCCAGGCCATGCTCGAAGCCAATCGCCAGCTGCTGACCGGGCGCCTGGAGGTGGCCGCCGACGGCCCGCACCGGGTCATGCCGATGCTGGCGCTGCTGCGCGAGCGCTACCCGGGCATCACCGTCAACCTGCGCCTGGGCAATGCCCAGGAAACCCTGGCCGCGCTGCTCAGCGAGCACGCCGACGTGGCCGTGCTGACCGAAATCGAGCCGCGCAAGGGCCTGCACCTGCAGGCCCTGTGCGAGTCGCGGCTGTGCGCCTTGCTGCCAGCCGGGCATGCCTGGGCCAGTGGCGAGCACGACCTGCCGCTGGCCGAGCTGCACCAGCAGATCATGGTGCTGCGCGAGCCCAGCTCCACCACCCGGCGCACCTTCGACAAGGCCTGCGCCAAGGCCGCCGTGCAGCCGCGCGTGCTGCTTGAGCTGGACAGCCGTGAAGCGGTTACCGAGGCGGTGGCTTCGCAGTTGGGCATCGGCGTGGTGTCGTCCACCGAGGTGGCCAACGACCCACGGGTGGTGGCGCGGCCGTTGGTGGGCGAAGGCCTGGTCAACCAGCACCTGATCGGTTGCCTGGAGCGCCGCCGCGAGTTGCGCCTGATTCAGGCGTTCCTGGGTTTGGCGGCCGGCCTGTGATGGCCGTGGCGCCCAGGGCGGTCTAAGATGCCCGGCATTGAGCCGACAGGACCGTCGATGAGCGAGAAAGACACCATTTCCATGCAGCTGGTGCGCGAAGCGCTGTTGCAAACCTGCCCCGCCGGCGAGCCCGACCGTGGCTTGCTGGCGAGGGCCGGGATAGCCGTCGAGCAATTGCACTTGCCTGCGGCAAGGGTCAGCGCCGACGCCTACGCCCGGCTCTGGCGCCTGCTGGCGCGGCGCTGCAACGATGAGTTCTTCGCCATGGACCCGCGCGGCCTGCGCAGCGGCAGCCTGGCCTTCATGTGCCGGGCGAGCATGGCCCAGCCGACCCTGGGCGCGGGGCTGGAAACCGCGCTGGGTTTCCTGTCGCTGATGCTCGAAGACCTGCAGCCTGGCTTGGTGCGCCAGCAGAGCCTGGCCGAGGTGGTGATCAACGAGCCCCGCGATGCACCGCGCCGGGCCTTTACCTACTTCACCTTCTGGATGATCGTGCACGGCGTCGCCTGCTGGCTGGCGGGCCGGCGCATTCCGATTCTGGCCATCGAACTGCGCTGCGCCGAGCCGCCCTTTTGCGACGAC
Source organism: Pantoea sp. Tr-811 (assembly GCF_011752535.1). Taxonomy (NCBI): domain Bacteria; kingdom Pseudomonadati; phylum Pseudomonadota; class Gammaproteobacteria; order Enterobacterales; family Erwiniaceae; genus Pantoea; species Pantoea sp. Tr-811. Next base: position 45,880 of record NZ_VWXJ01000007.1, on the reverse strand, counting down.
TACCGGGTGATGTTTTCCGAGAACCTGCAGTTCCAGCGCCCGCGCAGCCGCATGATCATTGCCGCCGACTGCCTGGACGTGCCGCTGCGGCGCACGGAAGAAGAACTGCAGCGCTTTCTGGCCGAAGCGCCGGGCAACATCCTGGTCAAGTACCGCGACCCGGCCAGCCTGGGCCGGCGTATTCGCCACGACCTGTCACAGCAGCCGCCCAGCCTGTGGCCCGATGCCGAGCTTCTGGCACAGCGCCTGTGCCTGTCGGCATCGACCTTGCGCAGGCGCCTGGCCGAGGAAGGGCAGACCTACCAGGGGCTCAAGGACAGCGTGCGCCGGGAGTTGGCGATCGCCTGGCTGGCCACCCCGGAGCTGGCCATGGGGGAGGTGGCCGAACGCCTGGGGTTTGCCGACAGCAGCTCGTTCTACAAGGCGTTTCGCAAGTGGTTCGGCTGCAACCCCGGGCACTACCGTGCGTTGATCCTGGCGCGGCAATGCAGTCACTGATTCCCTCTGCTTCGCGGCCTGCCGATGGCCCAGCGTTGCGGGTTTCCTCCAGGGGTTATCCGCAATGCCTACAACCACATTACCCAGCAAAATCGAACAGGCCACCGACCAGTTCATCGGCGAGATCCTGCCGCCCTGGCTGAAGGCGGCGCCCCCTGCCCAGCTGGCCACCCTGCGCCGTGCGTTTGCCGCGCACATGCAAAGCCTGCGCAAGGTAGCGAGCGTGTACGAGCGCCTGCTGGCGCCAGACGATTTCGTCCGGGGCTTGCTGCAGTCACACATCAGCCGCGAGATGGGGCTGGACATCGACCTGGCCCTGGCCTGCTGGCGGGAAGAGCGGCGAACCTTTGTCGTCAAGCCAGGCGAGCTGCCCACGGGGGATTCGTACTTCGTAACGGTGCCTGCGCTGCAGGTGCTGATGCAGAACTTCAAGGCGGGTGAGTCGTTCTATAGCGAAACCGCCTTGGTGTACCCGGCAGATGCCGCAACCGGAGCCGAAGAACAGGTCATCACCAAGGCATCTGACCAGGTTGTGGCACTGTGCCGCCAGGTCGATGCGGGCAAACGATACCAGGACCACCTGCAGCAGCTGTTCAGCGGCGATTTCACCCACGACCTTACCGAGCACATACGCTGCACGTTCCAGGTGATGACCGAGGTTGCCGCCACGCGGCGCTCGTTGCCAGCCGATGAATTAGGGGTGTTGCGTGCGCTGGGGGCCGGGCAGGTGCCGACCCACATCGATAGCCCGGGCATACGCTGTGCCGAGCTGCAGTTGTTGGGCAGCACATTGTCCGGCATGTGGCTGGTCGAACTCAGTGGCTCGTGGCTGCCCAACCTTGGCGGTATCGGCGTGCGCACGCAGGTGAACGCGGTGCTGCTGTGCTTGCCCGACGACCCGCTGCAACCCGTGCTGCACCTGGCGAGCTGGGGTGCAGTCAATGCGACCTTGCTGCAATGGATGAACGACCCGAAAAAGCGGGCATTGTTGCTTGCGCGTGTTGCCTTGCAGGATCGGGGCGCCTTTCTTGAAACCCTGGGCAAGCGCCTGCTGGATGCCGCGCCAGACCTCGCCCCGGCGCCTGCCTACCTGGAAGGTTCACTGTTCGCGAGCTTGGCCAGCCTGCGGATCAACCGTATACGTGACGATGCCCGCTTTCTTGCGGTGCCCACCGCCCAGGTGCAGGCGCGGCAAACCTCCGAACGCCTGGCGCAACTGGCCTCGGCGGGCCTGACGCTGGTCAACCTGGCCGGGTTGTACGTGCCGGGGGTGGGCAGCCTGCTGCTGGCGGACATGGTGCGGCGAACCCTGGGGCAAATCTGTGAAGGGGTTTCCCATTGGGCCCGGGGCCATCAGCACGAGGCACTGGAGCATGTGCTGGGCGTGGCCGAGACGGTCGCGGTCAGCGCCGCCGTGCTCGGTGGCGCCAAGGGGGTGGCCACGGCCTTTGCTCGCAGCCCTTGGGTGCAAGGGCTGGAACCGGTGGTCACCGATGTGGGTGAGCTGCGTTTGTGGGCCAATGACCTGGGCGCCTACCAGGACCCGGCCCCGCCAGCAGGGTTGGTCGAACTGGAAAATGGCCTGTTCAGCGATGGCTCCAGCCAATGGTGGCTGCACCAGGGTGTGTACTATCGGGTGCGCGCGACCACTGCCGAAGGCCCGTGGCGCTTGCTCGATGCCCGTCAGCCACGGGCCTATGGCCCGGCCCTGGAGTACAACGGTGAACGGGCCTGGCGCATGGCCCATGAGCGGCCACTGGAGTGGCAGGGTGCGGGGCACCTGTTGGGGCGCCTGTGGCCGCCTGCGCAGGCGCTGGACGAGGAACAAGTTGCCCAGGTGCTTCGGGTGGCTGACGTGGATGAGCTACAGTTGCGTGGCCTGCTGGTGGAAAACCGCCCATTGCCGGTAGCGCTGCGTGACACACTGGAGCGCTTTGCCGTGGATGCCAGGGTAGACCGGTTTCTGTCCGCCCTTGGCGAGCACGTGGCTGATACCGAGCTTTGGCAATGGTGCGTGGATGACCTGGGCATTCAGGACCTTGGCTTGCAGACGCAGCGCGACACCTTCACGCTGGAAGCGCTGTACCTGCGGGGGCGGCTGTTCGAACACTTTGCCAGCCGCCATCTGGCGGATGACCCGCAACTGTCCCTGCTGCAGCGGGACTTTCCCGGCCTGCCCAAACCTTACGCCCTGCACCTGCTCGGGCAGATCAGCACCGAGCAACGGGTGATGATGCGCTCGCGTGCACGCATACCCCTGGCGGTGGCCCAACGGGCGCGCCGCTTGTTGCAGCTCGCGCAGTTGACGCGGGTGCGCGAGGGCCTGTTCCTCAAGGGCAGCTATCGCCCGGACCAAGCCAGGTTGGTGTTCGCGCTGCTGGCACAACCTGGCCGCTGGCCGGCGGCCGTGGCAGTGGAGCTGCGCGAGGGATCGGTAACGGGTGAGTTGCTCGCCAGCCTGCACACGCCAGGGCCTGGGGTGGCCGTCAGGGTGCTGGTGAGGTCGGGGGGCGAGTTCAGCCTGCCTGGCGGGCCGGGCACAGGGGAAGGGCCCTACGGGCTACCCGAGGCCCTGCTGGCCTGCCTGGCTCCGGAAGACCGTGCCCGGTTGGGCTGGGTGGGGGCTGCAGCCGAGCAGCAGCTGCGCAATGACCTGCAACGCTGGGCGCCCAGCAACCGTGCAGCGCTGCTGCAACTGCTGGGCCTGCAGGACGCTGGCGTACCCCATAGCCCCATGCGGCGCCTCGCTGATGGCCGGGTAGGCTACCTGCTCAGTGGCCGCGTGCCGGGCGACAACGTTTCACACAACCTGCTGCGCGCGCGAATTCGCGGCTTGTACCCGGCGTTCAATGAGGACGAGGTGCAGCTCTACCTGAGCCTCTTGCTGGAGCAGCCCGGCTCGGCGTTTCGCACGCTGCTCATGCAGGAGCAGCAGTATCGAAGCCTCAAGCGAGCCCTGGATGTGTGGGCCGACCGTGCACGCAGCGGCGAAACCAAGGCGCTGCGCCGGCGTGCCGCCCGGCAGCTGCGGCGCAGCTGGCAGTTGGTTGGCGAACGCATTGTCGACCAAAGGGATGTGCCGCAAGGCATGAGCCTGAGGCTGCGCGACATGGCCTTGCGCAGCCTGCCCGACCTGCCTGCCGGCACCGACTTCGGCCATGTCGCCGAGCTGACCCTGACCGGCTTGAGCTTGGAGCAGGTGCCTGAAGGGTTCTTGCGCAGCTTCCCGCAGTTGCGCTGGTTGAACCTGGGCGAAAATGCCTTGACCAGCGTGCCGACGGACATCGGCCAACTGCGCGAACTGCGCAACCTGCGCCTGGCCGGGAACCAGATCCGCATGAGCACGGGCAGTGCAACGACGCTGGCCAACCTGGCCCAACTGCGCGTGCTCGACCTGAGCTTCAACCCCCTGGGCGCCATCAGCCTGCACCTGCGCCCACTGGCCCGGCTGCGTGAACTCAACCTGCGCTGCGCCAACCTGTTGACCGTCCCGGCCGACCTGCAGTGGTGCGGGCAGCTGGAGCTGGCCGACCTGCGCGACAACCACCTGGCGAGCATGCCGCAGGCGATACTGGATGCCCCGCCCCAGTGGCGGCGGGCACTGGTGCTGCAGGGCAACCCTCTGCCACTGGCGATCCGCCAGCACCTGGGCCTGACGCCTGCTGCGCAGGTGCCGGCCGAGGGCGCTGCGACCCGGCTGGCCGCCGCCCGCGCAGCCTGGCTGGAGGGCGCCTCACAGCAGGTACTGCGCAGCAGGGGCGAGCTGTGGGACAGGCTGCATGCCGAAGCGGGCAGCGGCAACCTGTTTCAGCTGCTGGCGGAACTGACGGGCACCCGGGATTTCCGCCTGCTCCCGGCCGACCTGCGGCGCAGGGTGTGGGTCATGCTGGAGGATGCGGGCAGCGATACCGAGCTGCGTGAGGAACTGTTCGCCCTGGCGGGCAACCCGCGCACCTGCGTGGACAGTGTCGCGTCGTGCTTCAGCGCCCTGGAGGTACGGCTGTACGTGGCCCAGGCCCTGCGCGAGCGTGAGCCGATAGCGGCCCGCAGCGCCCGCCTGCGCCTGGCCACGCGGTTGTTCCGCCTGGATCAGGTCGAGGGCATCGCCCGTGCCGAGATACAGGCTCGCCAGGCCAGCGGCCAGAGCGTGGATGAAATCGAGATCAGCCTGGCCTACCGCACGGGCCTGGCCAGTGAGCTGGAACTGCCAGGCCAGCCGCGCACGATGCACTTCGAGGCCACCGCTGGTGTAACCCGGGAGCAGCTGGATGCTGCTGCAGCCAGGGTTCGCCTGGCTGAAGCCAGCGATGCGCTGCCGCGTTACATCAGCCAGCGTGATTTCTGGCTGGAAAGCTTGCGCAGCGAACATGGCGCGGCGTTCAACGAGGTCGAGGCGCCGTTCTGGGCGCGCCTGGACGCACTGGACGGTGCCCACCCGGACAGCGGTGATTACCTGCGGGCAGCCAATGAACTGGCCATGGAACGGCAAGCGGCGGTTGAGGCGCTGGCGTTGCGCCTGACCCGCGAGGCATTGGCCAACTGACCTCGGCAAGCCCAGGCACCGGTGCCTGGGCAGCTTTCCAGCTTCCAGCCGGTTGCCCTCCTGGCGGACTGTGCTGCGCTTTCTTGCCGAGGAAGCCCCCATGGTGCCCCCTTCTGTTACCCCCTCTGCCCATCCCGTTGACGCTTTCATCGCTGAGCAACTGCCGCCTTGGCTCCGGCAGGCGACGGCGCCCCAGATCAATCGCCTGCGCGATGCCTTCCAGGCCCACCAGGCGAGCCAATTGGCCTTGCACGCTGCCTATGCCGGCATTCCAGACCTTGGGCAATTTGCCCTGGAGGGTTTGCAGCGTGAGCTACGCTGGCGCAGCCAAACGCAGCTGGCCTTGGCCGACAGCACCTGGCTGGAGGTACGCCGGCGCTTCACGGTAAAGCCCGATGGCAACCGCACGCTACCCATCGAGGAGCGCGTCGTGTTGCGCCAGCCAGGTGTGCAGCGCTTGATGCAGAACTTCGAGGCAGGCGCGACGTTTTACCAAGGCACGGCACTGGTGCGCAGCGATGCCAGCGAAGCCGTGTTGTACGACCAACTCGACGTCATCGTCGACACGTGCAGAAGCCTGGACATCGGCCAGCGTTACCAGCAAGCGCTGGACCAGGCCCTGACGGGCACATTCGAGCGCCTGCTGGCGCAGGATACCCGTGACAGTTTGCGCCTGGCAGCCGAACTGGCCGAATTGCAGGGCCAGGTCAGCCAGGCGGATGCCCTTATGTTGCGCCAGTTTGCCCAGGGGCAATGGCCAAGCCATCCCCAGGGCGAGCAGCTGCGCATCGGCTTGCTTGAGGTGTTGGCGTGCCTTGTACACGGCGCGCTGGCGTTCGAGGTATGCGACCAGGCCGGTGAGGTCAAGCGGGTGATCGTCTACCTTGGCAACGACCCCGCGCAGGTGTTGCGCGGGGCCGACAACTGGGCGGCACTGGGCCAGGCGTTGGGCCGTGAATGGCACGCTACGGCCTATCGGGATGGGTTCCTCAACCGCATTGCCCTGGCCCAGCGGGCGGCATTCATGGGCACGCTGGCCAAGCGCCTGCAGGACCCTGTCACCGATCCGGCGGCAAAGCTGCAGGCCATGGCCGGCGATGCGTTCACCGCCCTGGCGCGCCAGCATGCGGCCCGCGCCCGTGAGGATGCCCGTTTGCTGTTGGTGCCCACCCAGGACGTGGACCGCGCTGCCAGTGAGGCGCGCAGGCAGGCGTTCGAAACGGCAGGTTTGCAGGTGCTGAACCTGGTGGGTGGGTTCCTGCCTGGCCTGGGGCAATTGCTCCTGGCCAGGCAGGTGGTACGGCTGCTCATGAGTGTGTACGAGGGGGCAGAGGCCTGGTCCCACGGCCATCGGCAGGAAGCGCTGGAGCACATGCTGGGCGTTGCCGAAGACCTGGCAGTGACGGCTGCGGTAGCAGCGGGTGGCAGCGTGGTTGCACGCGGCTTCGTGCCCAGTGCGAAAATCGATCGCCTGCAGCCGGTGACCCTGCCCTCGGGGGCGGCGCGGCTATGGGACGGTGATTTGACGGGCTACCAGGTGCCGGCCCTGGCACCGTCGGCGGCCCGCCTTGAAAACGGCTTGTGGCACAGTGAAGGGCGCAACTGGTGGCAGCGGGATGGCCAGTACCATGAAGTGCAGCAGGCACCAGAGCAGCAGGCCTGGTGGCTGGTGCATAACCAGCGCGCCGAGGCCTACCGGCCAGCGCTGGAATTCAATGGGCAATGTGGCTGGCGCTTGCGCCAGGAACGTCCGCTGGAGTGGCAAGGGGCGGCGATGTTGTTACGGCGCCTGTGGCCGCGTGCCGAAGGCATGGACGCTGCCAGCTTGCAGCGTGTGGCGCGCGTGGCCGGCGTGGACGAAGCGTTCCTGCGCGGGCTGCTGGTGGAGAACCGCCCGCTTACCGCTGGCCTGCGCGACACCCTGGAGCGCTTCAGCACCGACACCCGGCTACAGGCCTTCTTCCGCGCTTTGCGGCAAGGGCAGGGCGCGCACGCCGAGCAAAGCCTGCTGAACTGGTGTGCCACCCAGGTCGATTGGCCAGAGTTCAGTGAAACAGCCTTGCACCGTGACCTGCTGCAACGGCAAGGCCTGTGGCACGCGCGGCTGTTCGATCACTTCGCCAGCAACTACCTGGGAGACGACCCTTTGCTGGCCACCTTGCAACGCGACTTTGCGCATTTGCCCCGGGCCCATGCCCTGGAGGTATTGGGCCAAGCCAGCGAAGCAGAGCGCTCGCGCATGGAGCAAGCTGCAAGGGTGCCACTGCGGGTGGCCGAGCATGCCCGCCAGCTAAGCCGCGGCGCACGCCTTAGCCGGGCGCTTGAAGGGCTTTATCTACAGGGGCGGTGCAACTCGGATTCGTTGCAACTGGTGTTCGCACTCTTGCGTGAGCATGGGCAGTTACCGCTGTCGTTCAACCTGCAGGTGCGCATGGGTTCGCCCAGCGGTGCGCTGCTTGCAAGCCTGCGCCCACAGGCTCAAGGCATCGAGGCGACGACCTGGGTGCTGGATGAGGGCCGTATCAGTGTGCAGGGCCGCGATGCATCGCAATTGCCTCGGGCGCTGGCAGAGCCGGCCGGGTTGCCCCAGGCGCTATTGGCCAGCCTGCCACCCGCTCAGCTCGCCCGGTTGGCCTGGCAGAGCCCGCAAGCGGTGTTGCAGGCCCTGGAGCAGTGGCTGCCGGTGGATCAGCCGACACTGGCCAGGTTGTTGGCGATGGCCCCGCCCAAGCCCTGGTTTCAGGCGGGTTACCGGTTAGCCGATGGGCGCTTCGGCTACCCGCTCAGTGGCCGTGGCGCACCGCGTGCCGCCGTGCTGCGTGAACGGGTGCGGGCGTTGTACCCCGGCATGGCCGATCAGGATGTACAACGTTACCTGCTGCGTTTGCAGGGCACCCCAACATCGGTCTTCACGATGCTGCTGCGTCAGGAACAAGCCTTCGAGCGTTTGTCGCAAGGGCTCGATACCTGGGTGAGCGGCGCCACACGGGCTACCGGGCGTGCGGCCCGCTCGTTGGTTGCGAACCGCTTGCGGGGTTGCTGGCGTCAGTTCGGCGGCTGGTTGATGAGTGAAGGGCCGCGCACGGTGCGCCTGGAGCTGTACGACCTGCCGCTGCAGAGCCTGCCGGAACTGCCAGCGGGTGCGGACTTCTCCCATGTCGGGGAGCTGGCACTGGATAACCTGGGGTTGCGCACGCTGCCAGTGAATTTTCTGCGCTGTTTTTCCCAGGTGTCGTACCTGAGCCTGGCCAACAATGCGCTGGCGCAGTTGCCCGAAGGCCTTGGGCAGTTGCCGCATTTACGCGACTTGCGCCTGCGTCATAACCGTATCCAGCTCTCGGCTCAGGCCATTGCCCGGCTGGGCAGGCTGAGCCAGTTGCGGGTGCTGGACCTGAGCGAGAACCCGTTGGCCGCTGCCGCTCCCGAGCTGGGTGGCCTGCGTGCGCTGCGCGAACTACGCCTGCGCCGGTGCCAGCTGACGCAGGTGCCCCCTGGGTTGCAGCGCTGCGTGTTCATCGAAGTTGCCGACCTGCGCAACAACCTGCTGACGACTGTTGGCGAACCTGTCCTCAGTGCTTCCTACGCGCTGCGCCGCGCCCTGATGGTGGACGGTAATCCGCTGCCACTGGCGATCCATCGCCGGCTGGTGGGCAGCAGTTTTTCAGGGGTGGGCGGCGAGCCTGTTCCTGGCAGCCTGGAGCGAGCCCGTGAGGCGTGGCTGGCCACGGCGCCTGAAGCCGAGCGCGCCCAGCGTGCCCAGCAATGGCAAGCCTTGCTGGATGAGCCCAGGCACGAGCAGTTTTTCGAGTTGCTGGATGAGTTGACCAGCACCAGTGATTTTCGCCGGGCCAGGGAAGACATTGCCCGGCGGCTTTGGGCGATGGTCGACGCCTTGTGCGAGGACAGCGTGCTGCGCGGCGACATTCTGATGCTGGCCAGTGAGTCGAGAACCTGTGCCGACAGCATCGCCTCCTGCTTTGCGGCCCTAGAGGTGCGCGTAGAGGTGGCCAAGGTGGTTGCCGGCGGGGATGTCGACGGCTCGGCGCGGTTGCATTTGGCGCGGCGGTTGTTCCGTCTGGACCGGGTCGAGCAGTTGGCGCGCAACGAAATGAGCGCGCAGCGCGCCAGGGGCGTGAGCGTGGACGAGGTGGAAGTCAGCCTGGCCCTGCGCACGGGCCTTGCCCGGGAACTGGAGTTGCCGGGGCAACCGCGCACCCTGCAGTTTCAGCGCCTGGCGGGTATCGACGCGGCCAAGCTGCAGGCCGCCCTGGAGGATGTGCGCAAGGTCGAGGCCAGCGATGCCCTGGCCGAGTACGTCAGCCAGCGCGATTTCTGGCAGGCCTACTTGTGGCAACGCCATGCCTCGGATTACGAGGCGCTGAAGGCACCGATCCAGCTGCAGATGGAGGCATTGGATGCCAGTTCGAGCACGATGGAGGAGTCGCAGTACCTGCAGCAGGCCAACGCCCTGGCAAGGCGCCTGCTGCAGGCCCAGCAGGCCTTGACGCTGCGTTTGACCCGTGAAGCGTTGGCGGCGCAGGCGGGCAAGCACGCTGGGTGAGCCTGCCTGCTGCCACCTGGCGGGGGAGGCTTGCAAGCTTGGGTTTTATCCATCCAGAGAGAACCCCGCATGCCTCCCTCCCGTACCCCTGGCTCGCCACGTATCACCGAGCGATTCATCGGCCAGCAACTCCCCGCCTGGCTTGCCAATGCCAGCGCCCAATCCCTTGCAGCCCTGCGCGCGCGGGTCACCGCGCGATTGGCCAGCCAGCGCGAAATCAACCGCGTTTCTGCGCAGGTACAGCCGCTGGATGACTTTGCCCGCAGGCGGCTTGAGGCTGAGCTGAACCTGCCGGTTGCCCTGAGCACCTTGGTATGGCGCGAAGAGCGCCGGCACCTGCGCACCAGCCCGCTGGGCCTGCCTGACTTTTCATCCTATTTCGTGCGCATGCCGGCGCTGCAGAAATTGATGCAGAACTTCAAGCCACGCGAGTCCTTCTTCGAGCAGACCGCGTTGGTCAGCCCACCGGTTGAGCCGGGGCAGGATGATCGCGTGGTCGATACCCAGGTGGATGACATCGTCGAGGCGTGCCGGCGTGTGGATGTGGGCAAAGCCTACCAGCAGCACTTGGCCGACGTGCTGAACGGCCCGTTCGAGCATGCCCTGGCCGAGGACAAGCGCCTGGAGCTTTCGCTGGCGATCGAGGTGGCTGCGCTAAAAGGGCAGGTGCAAGGCGAGAACCTGAAGATGCTGCGCCAGCTCGCCAGCGGTGTGCAACCTACCCACCCGCTGAGCCGCCGTGTGGCAGTGGGGGGTGTCGAGGTACTGGGCTGCCGCGTGGACGGTGCATTGTGCCTTGAGCTGCTTGGCACCTGGGCACCGGGCGGCAGTGTCGTCTTGAACCCCGAGCTGCTGCAGGGCGTAATGCTTTACTGGCCGGATGATCCACAGCGCCCGCTGCGGTACTACAACGATTGGGATGAGGCCAACCGCGCGCTGGCCGGGGCGCTGGCGGATGAACACGCCCGAGGTGCCTTTGCCCGCCGTGTCGGCCTGGCCGAGCGGGCGCAGTGCCTGGCGTTGCTGGCGACCCGTTTGCAGGATGATGCACCCGACCTGCAACCGCGCCGGGCACAGGCCCCCGCCAACCTCTTCGTGCAACTGGCGCAGTGGCACGTGGCTCGCATCAAGGCCGATGCCGCCTACCTCGCGGTGCCCACCGCGCAGGCGGACAGCGAAGCCGCGGCAGAGCGTTTGCGCACGCTGCAGTCTGCCGGGCTGGCACTGCTCAACCTGGCGGGCCTGTTCGTGCCAGCGCTGGGCGCCTTGCTGCTGGCGGACGCGGTCGGGCAGTTGTTGGGCGAGGTGTTCGAGGGGGCCAACGATTGGAGCCTGGGCCACCAGCACGAAGCGCTGCAGCATTTGCTCCAGGTGGCGCTGTCGCTGGCATCGGCTGGCGTGGTGGCAGGGGGTGCATACGCCGTGCGCAGCGCGTTCGTCGAGCAACTGGAGCCGGTCCGCAACCCGGCGGGCCAGGCACGGCTGTGGCGCAACGACCTGGCGCCGTATCAGCAAACCCAACCTTCAGTGCACTTGATCGAGCGCGACGATGGTCTGCTGACCGATGGCAGCCACTGCTGGTGGCGCCAGGGCGCTGCGCTGTACCGGGTGCGCCAGGACGATGCTGGCACCTGGCGCCTGCTGCACCGTGATGGCCCCGGCAGGTACGGGCCGGCGTTGCGTGGCAATGGCGAGCGGGCCTGGTGGCTTGCCAGTGAGCGGCCATTGGAGTGGCAGGGTATGCAGCTGTTGCTGGCACGGCTGTGGCCTGCCGCGAGCACGCTGGATGCCGAGCGGGTGACGCAGATTCTAAGGGTGGCGGATATCGACGAGGTTTATCTGCGTGGTCTGCTGGTCGAGGGGCGGCGGCTGCCGGTGCAGCTGCGTGACACCCTGGAGCGCTTTGCCGTGGATGCCCGGATCGAGGCGTTCCTTGGCCAGCCGGACGATACCGAACTGCTGCAATGGTGCGTGGACCGGCTTGGCCTGCAAGGCGAACCCCTGCAGGTTCAGCTGGACAATGTGAAGCAGGAAGCTCAGGCCTTGCGCGGGCCCATGTTCGAGCATTTCTCGGCGCGATACTTGCCAACAGAGCCGCTGCTGGCGCTGCTCAAACGTGACTTTCCTTCTTTGCCGGATGCCTACGCCGTGGATGTGCTCAACCAGGCCAGCATGGCCTTGCGCGAACCCATGCAGGCGCAGGCGCGGGTACCGCTGGCACTCGCCGAGCGCGCTCGGGGTGCCTTGCAACTGGCACGCCTGACCCGCACCCGTGAAACGCTCTACCTGCGTAGCAGCTACCGGCCGGAAGGCGTAGCCCTGGCGTTTGCACTGCTGCGCCGTAATGGCCTGAGCCAGTCCCAGGTCAACCTTGAGTTGCGTGCGCAGTCGGCACTGGGCGCCTTGCAGGAGCGCTTGCTGCCCGAGGCGCCGGGGCAGCAGACACAGGTGTTGGTGTGGCTGGACGGCCAGTTCGCACTGTATGACTCACGCGGCCTGCCCAGCACCCTGGCAGTGGCCGAACCTCAAGGGCTGTGCGAGGTGCTGGCAGCCTGCTTGCCCGCCAGCTACCAAACCCTCCGCGGATGGAGCGGGGCACAGGCACCCGAGCAGCTTCGTGCTGCGCTGCAGGGCTGGTTGCCCGACACCTCGCAAGCGCAGTTGAGGTTGCTGGGCTGGCGTGAGGCCAGGCCTATGGGCGCGCCCATGCGGCGCCTGGCCGATGGCCGGCTGGGCTACCTGCTGGGAGGGCAGGCCAGCAAGCGCCCGGCAGCATCAGCCCCCCGGCGAACCCTGCGCGAGCGGATTCGCGCTTTATACCCCTCGCTGGATGATGCCGATGTCGAGCGCTACCTGCTGATCCTCACCGACGACACCCCTTCGCCGTTTCACAGTCTGCTGCTCCAGGAGCTGCAGTACCAGGCACTGGATGAAAGCCTTGCGCGCTGGACCGGCGAGGCCCAGGGGCGTGCCCAGGCCGACCGCTATCATGTCGCCCACGCCCTGCGCCGGGCCTGGCGCTTCGAAGGCGAACAGCAAATGGATGCAGACGGCAGCATCGTCGGTTTACGCCTGAGCATCATCGCGATCCCGGTGGCGCAGCTGCCGGCACTACCGGCCAATACCGATTTTGCCCATGTTACGGACCTGACCCTGGTAGGGCTTCGCCTGGGCAGTGTGCCGGCAGGGTTTCTCGGCCGCTTCACCGGCTTGCGCCACCTGGACCTGAGCAACAACCAGTTAGGCGCCCTGCCCGACGGGCTGCTGGGCATGCCTGAGTTGCGGCACTTGAACCTGCAGCGCAACCGCATGCGACTGACAGCTGCCCAGGTATCGGTACTGGCCAGCAGGTCTCAGCTGCGTACCCTTGACCTCAGTGAAAACACCTTGGGCAGGGTGGGCCTGGATGTGTCGGCACTGCTGCGCCTGCGCGACCTGCGCCTGCGCCGTACCGGCCTTCAGGCCGTACCCCGTGGCCTGCAATGGTGCGCGCAACTGGAATACGCCGACCTGCGTGACAACCACATCGTTGACTTCCCACAAACCCTGCTCGATGCGCCCTTGCAGTTACGGCAAACCCTCAACGTGCGCGGCAACGCAATCCCTGCCGCGCAACTTGAGCAACTGTACCTTCCCGAGCGTGTTCCCACTGCAGCGCCCGAGGGCTTGTCGGACCTGGCCGAGGCCAGGCGGCAGTGGCTGGCAACGCAGGCAGAAGCGGAACAGATTGCGCGTGCCGAGGCCTGGGACCGGTTGCAGCACGAGCCCGGTAGCGAGGCATTCTTCAACGTGCTCACGGGGCTGGTCCACACCGCCGAGTTTCGCGTGGCCCCAGCAGGCATCGGCGCCAGGGTGTGGGGGATGATCGATGCCCTGCTTGCCGAACAACGCCTGCGCCAGGAGCTGTTCGCGCTGGCCGACGAGCCGCGTGCCTGCGCTGACAATATCGCCAACTGCTTCAGCACCCTCGAAGTGCGCGCCCAGGTCGTGCACGCTACCCAGGGAGGTGACCCCCTTGCCACGCGCGGCGAGCGCTTGTTGCTCGCCCAGCGCCTGTTCCGCCTCGATACCGTGCTGGCCCTAGCCCAGGCCGATATCGAGGCCCGTTACGCCGATGGCCGCTGGCAGCGCGGTGCCCATGCCGAAGAGGAGGTCGAGGTCAGCCTGGCATATCGCACGGGCCTGGCCACGCGGTTGAACCTGATCGGGCAGCCGCGCCATATGTTGTTCAGCGCCATTGCCTCGGTGCCCCCGCAAGCGATCGAGCGGGCCTACCTGGCCGTGCTCAACGCCGAATCGACCGAGGCGCGTGTGCTGTACATCAGCCAGCGCGACTTCTGGGTGCCGGTATTGCGGGCAGCCCACCGGGCGGCGTTCGATGCCGTCGAGCAGGCCTTCGACGAGGCGTTGGAAACCCTCGATGGCAACCGCGAGCGCCTGGGCAGCGGGGCCTACGACCAGCAGGCCAGGGAATTGATGGCCAGGCGTGAGCAGGCGCTGCAGGCGCTTGCCCTGCGCCTGACCCGGGAAGAACTGAGCAAGCCTTGACCTGGCCAGGGCGGCGTGCGCTGGCAAGGCCGCCCGCGCCGCCGCTTCGCAGCGGCACGGTTCCCTCTGATGGCAGCGGCGCCGTTGCCAGAGTATCGGCCTCTGCCAATGACTGCGCGAGAGCCGCCATGAATACCCACGCCATACCCTCGATGGACCAGAAGCTCAGCACCGCTACACAGGATTTCATTCGCCAACGGTTGCCCGCTTGGCTAACCCGAGCCTCCACCACCCAGCTTGCCACCTTGCGTGGGCTGTTCCTGGCGCACCGGGCAAGCCAGCGGCGGCTGCGTGCGCACACCGGGCAACTGCTGCCGCTGCAGGTGTTCGCCGAGCGGCAGCTGCTGGGCTTGCTGGAGCAGCCGCTGCCCCAAGGCGTGCGCTTCGCCGACCTTGAGTGGCGGGTGGTGACCCCACGGTTCGATACCGCTGCCAACCTGGCATTGCCAACCTATGGCTACGGTGAAACACGGCGCAACGGCCTGTTGCAACTGATGAGCAACTTCCCGCCAGAGGCTTCCTACTACCTGGGCAGCGGCCTGGTGGCGCCGGGCACGGACGAGGTGCTGTCCGGGGCGCCTGATACGCTGGTCCAGGCCTGTCGTGAGCGGGATGTGGGGGCAAAGTACCAGGCCGAACTGGACAAGGCACTCACCCCTGGCGCAGTGAGCGACCTGGCCGATGACAAACGGGCGGGTTTCAAGCTGGCCTGCAAAATTGCCGCCCTGCGCGGGGATATCAGTGCCTTTGAAGAGCTGGCACTGCGCGAAGTGGCCGATGACGACGATGACAAACTGGCCAGCGGGTTGCGCGGTTATCCGGGCCTGCTGCAGGTGCTGGGGCAACCGATTGCCGACGGCCTGCTCATCACGCTGAAAGACGCCGCCGGTGCGCCGCAGAGCCTGGTGCTGTACTTGCCGGGCGACCCGCGCCAGGCCTTGCGCCGTTTCGACAGCGCCGAGGCCATGCACAAGGCGCTGGCCGAGGCGCTTGATGCTGCAGGTTATCGGCAGTATTTCAGCCAGCTGGTGAACCTGGAGCAACGGGCAAGGTTCGTCCAGCACCTGGACGTGCGCCTCAAAGATGCATCCCCAGACCTTCAGGTTCAAGGCCGGGTGCCCGAAGGTGGGGTGTTCGCTGCCATGGCCAGTGAGCAGGTGCAACGGGTGAAGGACGATGCCCGCTTGCTGCTGGTGCCGACCGCGCAAGCCAATGCAGCAGCGGCGCGGGCCAGGCTTCAGGCCTGGGAGGCAGCGGGCATGGGCGTGCTGAACCTGGCGGGCTTCTTCATTCCAGTGGTCGGTGCCATGTTGCTTGGGCAATTGCTGGCGCAGACGCTGTCGGATGTGTACGAGGGGGTGATGGACCTCTCCGAAGGCCATCAGCATGAGGCGCTGGAGCACCTGTTCGATGTGCTTGAAACGGTGGTGTCGACGGCGGCGGTGGTGGGCGCAGGTGCGGTGCTGCACAACGCCGTGGTCGCGGCCATGGAACCGGTGACGCTCCCGGGCAAGGGGCAGCGCTTGTGGTCCGGTGACCTGGTGCCCTACGAGTCGTACCCCGAAACGCCAGCACTGGGCAGCGATGGCCTGTACGCCCTGGGCGCGCGCAAATGGCTGCGTTCAGGCTCGCGGTACTTCGAGGTGCACCGGCCTGACCCGGAGGGGCCATACCGTGTGCGCCACCCGCTGCGCAACGACGCCTTCGAGCCTGAAGTGGTGCACAACGGCGAGTGCAGCTGGCGTCTGCTGTGCGAGCAACCGCGGTACTGGCACGACAGCCAGCTGATGCTCGATACCCTGTGGCCGCAACATCCTGCCGTAGGGGCCGAGCGGGCCCGGCAGATCCTGCAGGTGGCTGGCGTCGACCAGGACGAGCTGCGCGGCATCCTCATGGAAAACCGCCGCGCCCCCGTCAACCTGCGCGAAACCCTGCGGCGTTTCGAACAGGATGGCCGGGTGGAGCGCTTCTTCACCCATGTTCGCGCAGGGCAGTTGCCGGCCGAGGACATCGCGCTGCTGCAGTGGTGCGAGGCGCAGCCTTTCGTGGGCACGGGGCTGGCCAATGTGCTGGCCAGCGCAACGGCCTTGCGCGGGCCCTTGTTCGAGCACCTGACGCGCCTGGCACCACGCGAGGACGGCCTGTTGGCCCTGGTGCGGCGCGATTTCAAGGCGCTGCCCGAGGCCTATGCGCGCGAGGCGCTGGGTGATGTTGACGAGGCGACGAGGCGCCAGGCGGTCGACAGCCAGAAGCTGCCGCTGGTGATTGCGACCAGGGCGGCCTCACTGCTGCGTGTCGCACGCCTGAACCTGGCCTTGGAGGGGCTGTACCTGAGCAATGCCTACAGTGACGATACTGGCGCACTGGTGTTGGCGTTGCTGGCTCAACAGGCGCCCAGCAGCGTCAACCTGGAACTGCGTGAAGGCTCGGTGGCCGGGCGCCTGATCGGCAGCGTGGTCGCCAGCGATTCCACAGCGCCCGTCACGGTGCTGGTGCGAGATCAAGGGCGCTTCTGGCGCTTCGATGGCCAAGGCCATCCGCAAGCGCTGGCTGCTAAGCGGGCACGCGACCTCTTCACGGCCATCGTCGACACGCTGTCGGCTGAGCAGTTGGCTGACTTGGCGATCACCGGCAACGACCCCGTCGGGCAGTTGCGCAGTTGGGTGCTTGCGCAGCTTCCGGCTTCCAGCGAAGGCATAGCCCAGCTCCTCGGCTGGGCAGCGCAGCCTGAATGGTTCAACCCCGGCCGGCGGCTGGAAGATGGCCGCGTGGGCTATGTGCTGAGCGGGCGGCCCCAGGGCCGCAGAACGCCTGGGGTACTGTTACGTGAAGCCATGCACCGCTATTTCCCGGGGCTCACCGAGGCCCAGGTTGAGCGTGAGCTCGCGCAGCGGCTACGCCAGAGCGCCCGGGCCTATCAGGTGCTGGCGGACCTGCATGATGACCACGAGCAGCTGCACCGAGCGCTGAACCGCTGGGCGGGCAGTGAGCTCAACGATGCCCGGCGCGACACCCGCATGCGCGTCTGCCAAGACATCATCAGGGCCTGGCGGGTGCAGGGTGAGCCGCTGATCGATGGCCAGGGGCAAGCCGCTGGCCAGCGCTTGCGACTGGTAGGGCTCAATATCAGCAGCCTGCCTGAGCTGCCGACGGCGATCACCTTCAGGCATCTGTCGGTGCTGGTACTCAACGAAACAGGCCTTATGCACATCCCCGCGCAGTTCTTGCAGGCCTTCGGCGCCTTGCGTGAATTGAACATGAACAACAACCGCTTGCTGCACATCCCCGAAGGCATCGGTTACCTCACTGAACTGCGCGAGCTGAGCCTGCGGCATAACGACATCCGCCCAGATGCCGCTGCCCTGGCCCAGCTGCACAGCCTGGCGCGGCTAACCCACCTTGACCTGAGCCACAACCCGCTGGGGCAGTACCCGATGAGCTTCAACGGCCTCCCGCACCTGGTTCGGCTTGGCCTGCGCAATTGCCGGTTGAGTACCTGGCCCAAGGGTATCGGGCTGTGTGGGTTTCTTGAAGAGGCCGACCTGAGGAACAACCAACTGGCGGATGTGCCGCAAGAAGTGCGGCTGATGCCCTACGAGTTTCGCCGCTCGCTACTGGTTGCCAACAACCCTCTGCGCAGCAGCGACCTGATGGCACTGCAGGCACTGGACACGATTGTTGAAGAGCACCTGCCGGAACCTCGCGTCGGCCAGGACCCGGAAGCGACCCGTAGCTGGTGGCTAGGCAACCCCGCGCACGACCAGCAGGCGCGCACCGAGGCCTGGAACCGCTTGGTGCTGGAAACCTGGGGAGATGACCTGATCGAGCTGTTGGAACGCTTGATGCCGCTGGCCGGCTTTGCCTGGCCCCAGGCCTACATGGCCGAGCAATTCTGGGCGCTGTTGCCGGCGATGCAAACCGATGAAGCGCTGCGCGGCAGGGTGGTTCAGCTTGCCGGGCAGCGCCCGACGGACGAGAACGCAGTGATGGATTGCTTCAGCCAGATGCTGGTGCAGCGCCTGCGCAACCAGCCCGGCCCACCTGCCAATGCCGGGCCAGGCGGGGCTGGGGAAGCCAGCTTGTTCGCCCTGGGCCGCAGCTTGTTCCGCCTTGAGCAGGTGGAGCGAATCGCCCGGCAGGACGTTGCCGCGCGCCACCAGCGCCGCGAACTGATCGATGCCCCTGGTATCCGGCTGGGCTACCGTGTGCGCTTGCGCCAGTGGCTGGGCTTGCCGGGGCAGCCCCATGCCATGCGGGTCACCGACCTCAACCGCATCAGCAGCGAGCAACTGCTGGCGGCACGGCGCACCGTGCGCCAGGCGGAAAGCGCCGAGGCGCTGGCGGCCTACCTGGGGCAGCGGCCGTTCTGGCAAGCACTGATCGCGCGCAACTTCAGCGCCGACCTTGCAACCATCGAGCAGGTGTACGAACAGGGGTGGCAGGCGCTGCTGGCCCAGCGCAGTGCACTGGGCGAGGCACTGTTCCAGGCCCGGCGGGTTGAACTGGAAGGGCAGCGTGCCAATGGCAAGCGGGCGCTGAGCCTGCGCTTCATACGGGCCCTGGAGCGGCGCGCCGGCTAGGCCCGGGTACGGCCAAACCGGTCATCCAGTTTGACAGCTTTGGCCATTGTCGCCGCGCGCCAGCAGCGCGAACATCGTCGGACCGAGGTTCAACTCCAAAAACAAGAAACCAAGGAGTCCGACGATGCGCGATTACACCGAGGCCGCGGTGGCGTTCGACCATGGCCAGGCCGTTGCTGCGGCGCTGCATGGCAACCTGCAAGCGCTCAATGCCTGTGTCGAATGCTGTGACCGCCATGCCGGGAAAAACACGCTGGCGCTGGCCTGGGAAGACCGTGATGGCAACCGTGCGCGTTACAGCTTCGATCAACTCAAGGTGCAGGCGGTCCGCTTCGCCAACGTGCTCAGGGCACAGGGCGTTGGCGCCGGGGACCGGGTGGCAGGGTTGCTGCCACGCACCCCCCAGTTGTTGGTGACCATCCTCGCCACCTGGCGCCTGGGGGCGGTGTATCAGCCGCTGTTCACCGCATTCGGCCCCAAGGCCATCGAACACCGGCTGGAACAGTCCGCGGCCCGCGTCGTGGTTACCGACAGCCTCAACCGCGCCAAGCTGGACACGCTACAGCGCTGCCCGACCGTCATCACGGTCAATGCCCGCAGCGGTGAGCTGGATTTCCAGCAATGCCTGGACCGCGCCGACGCAGTGTGTGAACCGGTGATGCGCAGCGGCGACGACCCTTTCCTGCTGATGTTCACCTCTGGCACCACCGGCCCTGCCAAACCACTGGAAGTGCCGCTGCGGGCCATCGTCGCGTTCCAAGGCTACATGCGTGATGCCATTGACCTGCGCCCGAACGACAACTTCTGGAACCTGGCCGACCCGGGCTGGGCCTACGGCCTGTACTACGCCGTCACCGGGCCATTGTCGCTGGGCTGCGCCACTACCTTCTACGACGGCCCGTTCAGTGTTGAAAGCTGCGCGCGCATCATCCAGTCCTTGGGCATTACCAACCTGGCCGGCTCGCCGACCGCGTACCGCCTACTGATTGCTGGCGGCAGCGAATTCTCGACGCCGGTCAAGGGCCGCCTGCGGGTCGTCAGCAGTGCCGGCGAACCCCTGAACCCGGAAGTGATCCGCTGGTTCGCCGAGGAACTGGGGGTCACCATCCACGACCACTATGGGCAGACCGAACTGGGCATGGTGCTGTGCAATCACCACGGCTTGCAGCACCCGGTTCAGGCCGGCTCGGCCGGGTTCGCCATCCCCGGCCACCGCATCGTCGTGCTGGGCGAGCAGGGCGAGGAACTGCCGCCTGGCCAGCCCGGCATCCTGGCGGTGGACCGCCAGCATTCGCCGCTGTGCTGGTTCGACGGTTACCACGGCTTGCCGACCAAGGCCTTCGTCGGCCACTACTACCTGAGCGGTGACACCGTGGAGCTGAACCAGGACGGCAGCATCAGCTTCGTCGGGCGCAGCGACGATGTGATCACCACCTCAGGCTACCGGGTTGGCCCGTTCGATGTGGAAAGCGCGCTGATCGAGCACCCGGCGGTGATCGAGGCGGCGGTGATCGGCAAGCCAGACCCGCAGCGTACCGAACTGATCAAGGCCTTCGTGGTGCTGGCCGCGGGCTGCGCCGCCAGCGAAGCGTTGGCAGACACCCTGCGCCAGCACGTGCGCCAACGCCTGTATGCCCATGCCTACCCCCGTGAAATCGAATTCGTCGACGAGCTGCCCAAGACCCCGAGCGGCAAGTTGCAACGCTTCATCCTGCGTAACCAGGAAGTGGCCAAACACCACGCGCAGCAGGCCACCCCTGCCAGCGCCTGAAAGGAAAACCCACCATGCAGATAGCCAACAAACACTTCATCGTCAGCGGCGCGGCCTCGGGGCTTGGCGCGGCGACCGCGCAGATGCTGGTCGCGGCCGGCGCCAAGGTCATGCTGGTCGACCTCAATGCCCAGGCCGTCGAGGCCAAGGCCCGCGAACTGGGTGACAGCGCCCGCTTCGCGGTGGCCGACATCAGCGACGAGCAGGCCGCGCAGGCGGCGGTCGATGCGGCTGTGGCGGCATTTGGCAGCCTGCACGGGCTGGTCAACTGCGCCGGCATCGTCGGCGCCGAGAAAGTGCTGGGCAAGCACGGGCCCCATGGCCTGGCCAGCTTCGCCAAGGTCATCAACGTCAACCTGGTCGGTAGCTTCAACCTGCTGCGCCTGGCTGCCGCAGCCATGGCCGAGGGCGCGGCTGACGAGGGCGGCGAGCGCGGGGTAATCATCAACACCGCGTCCATCGCCGCCTACGATGGCCAGATCGGCCAGGCTGCCTATGCTGCCTCCAAGGGCGCCATCGCCAGCCTGACCCTGCCCGCCGCCCGCGAGCTGGCCCGCTTCGGCATCCGCGTGATGACCATTGCCCCGGGCATCTTCGAAACGCCCATGATGGCCGGCATGACCGAAGAAGTGCGCGCTTCGCTGGCGGCGGGCGTGCCGTTTCCGCAGCGTTTGGGCCGCCCGCAGGAATATGCAGCGCTGGCCCGTCACATCATCGAGAACAGCATGCTCAACGGCGAGGTGATTCGCCTCGACGGCGCGCTGCGCATGGCTGCCAGGTAAGGAGAACGCACATGACCCACGCAAACGACCCGATTGTCATTGTCAGCGCCGTGCGCACGCCCATGGGCGGCCTGCAGGGCGACCTCAGGAGCCTGACCGCAGCGCAGCTGGGCAGCGCTGCCATCCGCGGCGCCGTCGAGCGCGCCGGCATCGATGCCGCCAGTGTCGAGCAGGTACTGTTCGGTTGCGTACTGCCCGCCGGCCAGGGCCAGGCCCCGGCGCGCCAGGCGGCATTGGGCGCAGGGCTGGGCAAGCACACCACCTGTACCACCCTGAACAAGATGTGCGGCTCGGGCATGCAGGCGGCGATCATGGCCCACGACCTGCTGCTGGCCGGCAGTGCCGAGGTGGTGGTGGCCGGTGGCATGGAAAGCATGAGCAACGCGCCGTACCTGCTGGACAAGGCCCGGGGGGGGTACCGCATGGGCCACGGCAGGGTCATCGACCACATGTTCATGGACGGCCTGGAGGACGCCTACGACAAGGGCCGGCTGATGGGCACCTTCGCCGAAGACTGCGCCCAGGCCAATGCCTTCAGCCGCGAAGCCCAGGACCAGTTCGCCATCGCCTCGCTGACCCGGGCCCAGGCGGCCATCGCCCATGGCCGCTTTGCCGCCGAGATCGTGCCGGTGGAGGTCAGCGAAGGCAAGGAACAGCGCATGGTCAAGGACGATGAGCAGCCGCCCAAGGCACGCCTGGACAAAATCCCACAGCTCAAGCCGGCGTTTCGCCAAGGCGGCACGGTGACCGCTGCCAATTCCAGCTCGATTTCCGACGGCGCCGCCGCGCTGGTGCTGATGCGCCGCAGCGAAGCCGACAAGCGCGGCCTCAAGCCCCTGGCGGTGATCCATGGCCATGCCGCATTCGCTGATGCCCCGGCGCTGTTCCCGACCGCACCAATCGGTGCCATCGACAAGCTGATCAAACGCACCGGCTGGAACCTGGCCGAGGTGGACCTGTTCGAGATCAACGAAGCCTTCGCCGTGGTTACCCTGGCGGCCATGAAACACCTCGACCTGCCCCACGACAAGGTCAATATCCATGGCGGCGCCTGCGCCCTGGGCCACCCGATTGGCGCTTCGGGTGCGCGCATCCTGGTAACCCTGCTGTCGGCGCTGCGCCAGAACAACCTGCGCCGTGGCGTGGCGGCCATCTGCATTGGCGGTGGCGAGGCCACGGCCATGGCCGTCGAATGCCTGTACTGAGGTGAACCATGCTGGTAACAGATGAGCAACAACAGATTGCCGATGCGGTGAAAGCCTTTGCCCAGGCGCGGCTCAAGCCATTTGCCGAGCAATGGGACAAGGCCCACCGCTTTCCCAGCGAAGCCATTGCCGAGATGGCCGAACTTGGCCTGTTCGGCATGCTGGTGCCCGAACAGTGGGGCGGCAGCGACACCGGTTATGTGGCGTACGCCATGGCCCTGGAGGAGATTGCCGCCGGTGACGGCGCCTGTTCCACCATCATGAGCGTGCACAATTCGGTGGGCTGCGTACCGATTCTGCGCTTTGGCAGCGAACAGCAGAAAGCCCAGTTCCTGGCGCCCCTGGCCAGCGGCGCGATGCTCGGGGCCTTTGCCCTCACCGAGCCGCAAGCCGGCTCCGACGCCAGCGGCCTGAAGGCCCGCGCACGGCTGGAGGGCGACCATTACGTGCTCAGCGGCAGCAAGCAGTTCATTACCTCTGGGCAGAATGCCGGGGTGGTGATTGTGTTCGCCGTGACCGACCCTGCGGCCGGCAAGCGCGGCATCAGCGCCTTTATCGTGCCCACCGACTCGCCTGGCTACCAAGTGGCGCGGGTCGAGGACAAGCTTGGCCAGCACGCTTCCGACACCTGCCAGATCGTCTTCGACAACGTGCGCGTGCCGCTGGCCAACCGCCTGGGGGCCGAAGGCGAAGGCTACAAGATCGCCCTGGCCAACCTTGAGGGCGGGCGCATCGGCATCGCCGCCCAGGCCGTGGGCATGGCCCGTGCAGCGTTCGAAGTGGCGCGCGACTACGCCAACGAGCGGCACAGTTTCGGCAAGGCGCTGATCGAACACCAGGCCGTGGCCTTCCGCCTGGCCGACATGGCGACGAAAATTGCCGTGGCCCGGCAGATGGTGCTGCACGCCGCTGCGCTGCGTGATGCCGGGCGCCCGGCGCTGGTGGAGGCGTCGATGGCCAAGCTGTTTGCCTCGGAAATGGCCGAAAAGGTCTGTTCGGATGCCTTGCAGACGCTCGGCGGTTATGGCTACCTGAGCGACTTCCCGCTGGAGCGCATCTACCGTGATGTTCGGGTTTGCCAGATCTACGAAGGCACCAGCGATATTCAGCGCATGGTCATTGCGCGCAATCTTTGAAGGAGCAGACTGCATGGCTTTCGAAACCATCCTGTTGGACATCCACGGCAAGGTCGGCCTGATCACCCTCAACCGCCCCCAGGCATTGAACGCGCTGAACGCGCAGATCGTCGCCGAGATCAACCAGGCCCTGGACCAGCTCGAACGTGACCCGAACATCGGCTGCGTGGTGCTTACCGGCTCCGCCAAGGCCTTTGCCGCCGGCGCCGACATCAAGGAAATGGCCGAGCTGCAGTACCCGCACATCTACGTTGACGACCTGTTCAGCGATTCGGACCGCATCGCCAACCGGCGCAAGCCGATCATCGCCGCCGTGTCCGGTTTCGCCCTGGGCGGGGGCTGCGAGTTGGCGATGATGTGCGACTTCATCCTCGCCGCCGACAACGCCAAGTTCGGCCAGCCGGAAATCAACCTCGGGGTATTGCCGGGTATGGGCGGCACCCAGCGCCTGACCCGGGCGGTGGGCAAGGCCAAGGCCATGGAGCTGTGCCTGACCGGTCGCCTGATGGGCGCCGAGGAAGCCGAGCGTGCCGGCTTGGTGGCGCGTATCGTGCCCCAGGCCGAGTTGCTTGAAGAGGCGCTGAAGGTGGCGGCGACCATTGCCAGCAAGTCGATTCCGGTGAGCATGATGGTCAAGGAAAGCGTGAACCGCGCATTCGAGGTCACCCTGAGCGAAGGCGTGCGCTTCGAACGCCGGGTGTTCCACGCTGTGTTCGCCACCGAAGACCAGAAGGAAGGCATGGCGGCCTTCATTGCCAAGCGCGAAGCGCAGTTCAAGGACTGCTGAGCCGTTATCCCACCTGCCGGGCGCGTGCCCTTGCCCGGCAGGGTTCAGGGTTCAGGGTTCAGGGCGCAGGGTTCAGAGGTTGAAGAAATAGCGCTTGGCCGCTGCGGGGGTCAAGCGCCCACGGTGAACGTACTCGACCTTCTGGGTAACCGGGTTGGTCACCGTGCTGCCCCTGAGCAGGCGTTGCTCCTTGGTCTTGAGGTGGCCGACCACGAAGTGCTCCTTTGGCGCGTCCTGGCTGGTGTAGTGGAAGTGGGCATACCACAGGGGTTCGGCGCCGTGCATGACGACATATTCATCGATGTAGTCCTGGGGCCTGCCTGGTACGGCGGTCAGTGCCCTGCGCCGGCCTAGCCGCTCGATGTGCACCTGGTTGTGTTCAATCAGGTACTCAAGGCCCGACTGGCGCGGTGACTGGCGCAATATGGCCCGGGTCCGCAAGGTCACCCGCTTGCTGTCCAGTTGCGCCAGCAGCGCATGGATGCCATCGAGCCGTTGCTGATAGCGCTGCTGGTTGGCCGGCGACAGGTCGGGCTCCTTGCCCAGGCGCGTGGCCAGGGTGGCGGCCTTGTCGGCCAGGGGCAGCCGGTGCATGTCGATCAGCTCCTCGAACTCCACCGGCAAAAAGTGCTCGGCAACGCTGGACTCCAGGAAGCTCAGCGTCTGCCTGGCTTTTGCCTGTTCGGCGTCGGCCGTTTCAAACAGCAGTTGCAGGCTGGGCCGCCGGGTTTGCGTGGCAGGTTCTGCTGCATCGTTCTTGACAGGCACCCATTCTTCTTCTTGTTTGCGGAACGTCATGATTGGCCGCTGCTGGTCGTCCACGACATCGAACAATGTCTCGTCCCCCGCGCGTGGTTGGCCCAGCAACAAACCGTGGCTTGGGGTTTCGATCAGGCCGGGCGTGTGTTTTTGCAGCTGGGCCACGCTGCTGCGGGGTGGGTAGTCCTGCAAGTCATTGTTCACGGCGGTTTCGATGTAGCGCACGTCGGCGTCGATGGGCGCAAGGCAGGCGAGCGCCGCCGGCTCCGAGGCAACGGTCAGCTTGAGGTTTTCCAGGCGGCGCAAGGCGAAGCGCAGCTGGCTGGCAATGTCGTGCAGCAGCCGGGCGCTGAGTTCTTCGCTTGCCTGTGGCAGCTCGTAGAGGCGCATGCGCTGGGAAATGGCCAGCCTGAGGTTGGTCCAGCTGCGGTCCAGCAGGTAGATCGCCCGGTCGGCCAGGTTGGGGAGTGCGATGAACTTGCGCCAGTTGCTTTCCAGGCGCAGCAAGCGGGTCGCGAGCAGTGTCCGTTCAGGGGGCACCGTCAGCAGGCTTTTCGCGTTCATGTAGCGGTCGTAGGCCGTGCCGTGCCTGCCTGCCAGGCGCTCCAGCGTATGCAGGCCTTGGCCGATCGCCTCGGCATTGCTGACCAGGCTATCGAGCTGAGGTGTGGTTTCCTCCAGCGCGCGAACATAAGCTGCGCGGTCTTCGGCGGTGGCGAAGGTGCGCAGAGGTTGCGAAGCCAGTTTTCTCAGAATGAGCTTGGACAGCAGGGTGCTTCTTGACACCTTGATCTGGAACCGTTGGAACTCCCACTGGGCTTTGCGATTGTTGTCGAGGGTGAGGCCGGTCAGTGCTGCGTGGGCCTCGACATCGGCAATGAACCTGTCCCAGAAGGCCTCGATGGCGTCGAGTTTGCCGAGGCTGAGGGCGAGCACAGTCGGGTTGTTGCTCTCGTGCACGAGCCTGGCAAGGGGCACCAATGCTGCGGTCTGAGCAATGATCTGCTGCTGCCCCTCGCTAATCCGCCTGCTCAGGGTTTCCCGTTGCTCGGCCCTTTGCGCGATCAACGCCTGCCTGCGTGGCCCACCCCCCATGCCGCCGCGCAGACGCAGGCGCAAGTCAGGCTGCCAGCGGCCGGAACTGCTGCGGCGAAGCCAGGGGCCGGGGACGGGGGGCTGGGTATCACTGAAGATCCTCGGCTGCAGGTCTTCATCCACCTTCACCTGGTAGGCATTGCCTTGCAGAATGGTCCAGTAGCGCTCGTTGTGCAGGTACAGGCCGCGCAGGTCGCCGCTGATGATCGGCATGCCAAGCCCCTCGGCGGGCGGGCTGCTGCGCAGTGCCAGCAGCGCTGAGCGCTGGGCGTTGCTCAGTTGCGCTTCGCTGCTTGCCCATTGCTGCTCCAGGTGCCTGGGCGCGACCGCTTCAATGTGTGGCAAACCCAGCGGCTCGGCAGGGGAGACACTGGCTTCACCCGGCAGGCGCGCAGGGCGCTGCAGCGGCAACCGTGGTGCGGCATGGGCGAAGATGGCCAGGCCAACGTTGACCAGCAGGTTGACCAGGGCAATGCGCTGCTGGCTGCTGCCGTGCGGGTTGCCGGTTTGCAGGAACTGTTTCAGCGCCACGGCGATCTGCGCCAGCCAGACCAACGTGCCGACGGGGCCCCTGACGAAGGGCAGCGCGGCGTTCAGCAGCAGCCAGCCCAGGGTTGTCCAGCGCTCCCAGCGGGTTTGCTCGGAGGTGGCCGAGTGGGCGCGGAAATCGGCGATGGTTTCCTCGACGCAGCCCAGGTACACGGCCTGGCCGAGGTGAATGAGCGGGGCCGCGTCGGCCAGGGTGACCGGCGCGGGCCGTTCATAGGGAACGCCCAGCACGGTCAGTTCCAGCAGGCCGGGCAGGTTGGGTTCGGCGAAACCGCCGTGGTCATAGACCTTGCGCACGTCGTCGGGCAGGCGCCGGAGGATGTCATCCTGCAGCGCACCGGCCGTGCCGAGCGCGCTCAACAGGTGGGTACGGCTTGGGAACTCCAGCAGTGATTGGGCGCTCAGGGGGCGATACAGGATGCACGGCTCGCCAGGTTCGGCACTGGCGGCTTCGATCAGCCAGGCATTGGCTACCCAATCCACCTCGGCGCCGGCTTCGCGGACCAGGCCCAGTGGGCGAACGCCCCAGCGCCCGGCCTTCGCGGCAAACGCCTCGTTTACCGCCAGGCGTGCGGCTGGGCTCAATTGTTTGCGCAGCGCCAGCGCCAGGGCTTCGGTCGGCGCCTGCACCCGCAACTGGTCGGCGAGCAGGCGTTCGCGCCTTTTGCGCTCGGGCAAATTATCCAGCAACGTGGCTTGCAGCATTTGCGGGTACACCCGGCCGATGTCCAGCTCGGTGACCATCGTTTGGAGATAACGTTCGGTCAACCAGTCGGGCAGGGCCATGCCCTTTTTGTGCTGCAGTTCGACCCTGCCGGGCCGGATCAGCCCCCAGTTGCCGATTGCCAGGTGGGCCAGGCTGAAGCGTACCGCGGTGACGGTGCCATCTACCTGCCCGGTGGGCAGCGCAACGGCCAGGGCCTGGTGGTTGATGACCTCGACTTCCCACGGCTCCAGCTCATGCCCTGGGTGTGTGTTGTCGAGGTAGGCGTTGATTCGGGTGTAGGTGAAGACGGTGGCGTCGTCGATGCCGTCAAGCCAGGTAGCGCCCTTGGCCGTGGCCGCTCTTTCGGCAATGTCGATCAAGCTGTGGGCGTAGGCGACGAGGCTGTGCTCGTCGGCGTCATGCAGCCATCCCGGCAGCAGGCTGGCGGCGGCGTGAAGCTGGTCGCGTTCGGCCTTGGGGCAGAGGTCGAGCAGCGAGGTGAGGTGGCTCAGCGCCAGGCACAGGTGCTGGGCATCGTCCTGCGGGCCGTGGCGCTCGGCGATGCGGTCGATGATCCCCAGTTGCTGCTCCAGCACGTGCCCCGCCAGTGCCTCGAATGCATGGCCGGTGAGCGGTTGCGAGTACAGCTGTGGTTGGCTGTTTGCCAGCGCCGGCCACAGGCGCCCGAGCGCCTGCTGCAAGGCGGCGTAGGAGGCGAACACCTGCAGGTGGCCGTTCAAGGCGTAGAGGATCACCGGGGCGTCTTCCCCGCCTTGGGCGTCGGCAATCAGCAAGGCGCCGGCCAGTTCGTGCAGGCGCAGGCTTTGGGTGAGGTCCAGCGACAGCAGCGACAGTTCAGGCTTGGCGTTGCCCGGCGCACTTTGGCGGGCCTCATGGGAGGGGTAGGAAGCGACTGTCGAGGCCAGGGCGAGCAGGCCAGGTTCGACCGTGCCGGGCGGCACGGCGCTGATGCTGTTCGACAGCTGCTGGCGCAGGTAATCGGCGTAGCGTTGCCAGGGCGTCTGCCCGGTAGCGTCGGGCTGGTTCCAGTAGTCGACCAGTGCCTGCCGGTAGTCGTCGAGCAGCACCGGGCCGCAATCGTTGACCAGTTGCTGAACCTGGGCCAGGTCCAGGTCAAGGCCAGTGACGTCGTTGGCCGATTCCAGCAGCGTGTCGGAAGGGGCCTGCAGCAACAGGTCGCTGCGCCGGCAAAAGCGCTCGATCAGTACCTCGGGCAAGGGGCGGGTGTTGTCGTACTCAGCGTTTGCACTCAAACTCCGCAGGTAGAGGCCGGCGGGTGAATGGGGGCTGATCGAGCGCGCTTGCCACTGCGTGCCCAGGCGCTGCGCAGCCACCGAAGGCAGGGTTGGGCAGCCCTGGAACAGGTGGGTCAGCGTGCAGGCAAAGTCGCTGTGGTGCATCAGGTTGGCGGCTATGAGGCTCATGGGTGGCAGGCTCCAAGGTGTTGGGGCCACCATTGGAACGGGGCGCATGCCGTGCGCGGCGGTAGCCGGGTAATGCCATGTACACTGCCGATGAGCGGAATCCTGGCTGTTTCTGCTAAATTCCCCGGTATTTGCTGTTGCTCATGGCGGCACGGCACCTTAGACTGCCGCCCCCTGTAAAAGAGTGCCGGTTGGCGCTTGAAGAATTCCGCTGCCGATGCCAAGGCGTCGGCGGCACCTGAATCGCCCAAATGCACATTTTTTCATAGAGAAATCGATGACAAAGGAACAGTTGCTGGCCATGTCGGCCGATGACTACATGAACGCTGAACAGCTGGCCTTCTTCACTGAGCTGCTGCAGGCGATGAAAGTCGAAACCCATGAACGCATCGAGCTCAGCCGCACTACCATCGAAGGCCTGGATACCCCGTCGGACCCTGCCGACGTGGCCTCGGTCGAGGAAGAGCGCAGCTGGCTGGTCAATGCCATCGACCGCGACCAGCGCCTGCTGCCGCAGCTGGAAATGGCCCTGGACCGTATCTCCGACGAGAGCTTCGGCTGGTGCGACGACAGTGGCGAGCCGATTGGCCTGAAGCGCCTGCTGATCAGCCCGACCACCAAGTACTGCATCGAAGCCCAGGAACGCCACGAGCAGCTCGACCGCCACCAGCGGCAGATCTGACCGAGCGCTGAGCGCCAGGCCCCAGGGAGCGATCCCTGGGGCTTTTTGCATTTGTGTTGCTGCAGGTCACTTGCGGATTTATTGCTTGCGGCGTAACACTGCTGTACCAGGATGCACTGTTTTGTGCGTGATGGCAGGCGTATCATGGCTTCATCGTTAGGGTGCTAATTAAATTCCGGAGGGAATGATGAATAGCCGAGTCGATGTGGCCGTGATGATTGGCTCCGGCGTGCCGGCCACCTTGCAGGCCATGGGCAAGCGGGTGTGCTGGGTGGTACTGGTGAACGGCGAGCGGCGTGGTACGGCGTTCGCCAGCCGCGACGAGGCGCTGGAGTGCCAGGCCGCCTGGCTGCAGCAGTTGTGCAAGGGGCACGCGGCCTGAGGGCGGGTTGCACCGAATAGCTGGCAAGAAATGCGCTTTACCTCTCGACGGATTTCGGTGTTTTCGTGCATATTCATTTGCCGGTAATGCGCCGATGGATTGCAGTGCACTTTCTGCCGAGAGGCCTGACGTTATCCCGTGCATCTTTTCTGGCGAACGTGTTGTCAGACAGTGTGCTTCCCCGGGTGGGGAATGGGCTTGAAGCCTGCTTCAAGGCCTTATCTGGCAAGCCAGAGTAAAATTTCCTGCGTGCTGCATCGTCAGCAGGCACAGACGCTTCATGCATCACCTTATTACTCTTTAATGCCTTTCGAATTGAAATGGCCGTGCCTTGCCGAGTTCGGGCGAGGGCGGATGTCACCGGTTTGAGGATTACTTCATTGGCAGTCAGTACACTTGATACCCACGCCTTGTTTGCCCTGGGCGATTTGCGCGGTCAGTTGGCCAAGCTGTTCCAGGGTCGTTTCATCTATGTCACCGAACAAAGCCCAGAAGGCCTGTACATGGCCGAGATCGACACCGAGAGCGCCTTGGTAGTCGATGACAAGCAGCGCCTGGAATTGAAAGTGGGCGACCACTTCCGCGCCGCGGTATTGCCCAGCCGTGAGGGCGGCAAACTGGAAATGCGCTTTCGCGAAATCAAGCTCAACGTCTATGGCGTGGGCGACTACGCCTTCGTGTCGGTGCCCGAAGGTGAAGGCATCGTGTTCCGCGAAGGCCACGGCGTGATGCTGGTGTTCGCTGCCCAGCAGCAAGTGCAGGAAGGCCTGGGCAAGCTGCTCAAGGCCGTCACCGGCAAGGTGGCCAAATGGCGCAAGGGTGAACTCACCACCTTCAAGGCCAGTGAATGACCGAGGGTGATGATTCGCCGGCCACCCGTGCCCGCTTCCACCGCCAGCACCAGGCCCAGGCCGAGGCCGAAGCCATGCGGTTGCTGGGGCAGCGCGAAGTGATGGGGGCTGCTTGGTTGACCTGGGTGGCGGCGCAGCTCTACCAGCTCAGCCCGCCGCCCTATGCCGCCATGGTGCGGCGTGAACTGCAGCGCCTGGCCCAGGGCTGAGGCCGCTTGCGTTCAGTGGCCGCGGTCGCGGCCGCTGCTGACCTCTTCGGGCACGGCTTCCTTGGCCATGCGCTTGCGAAACAATGCAGCCCTGGCCAACAGCAGGGTAGTCACCGGCACGGTGATCGACAGCAGGATCGGAATCAGCCAGGCATGCAGCACCGGGCCTTCCTTGAGCCAGGAAAAGTAGATGATCGACGCCAGGGCCACGCACCAGGCGCCGATGGTCGACGCCAGGGCGGGTGGGTGCATGCGCTGGAAGTAGTCCTTCAGGCGCAGCAGGCCGATGGCGCCGATCAGCGCGAACAGGCTGCCCATCAGCAGCAGCGCAGCGGTGACCAGTTCCAGCCAGAAGGGCAGCATCAGGGCCTCGGTCATTCGATCACCTCCCCACGCAGCAGGAACTTGGCCAGGGCGAACGAGCCGACGAAGCCGAACAGCGCGATCAGCAGGGCGCCTTCGAAATAGGTGTCACTGGCGTAGCGAATGCCCAGCACCAGCATCATCAGCATGGCCAGGATGTACAGGTAGTCCAGCGCCAGAACCCGGTCCTGGGCAGAGGGGCCGCGGAACAGCCGCACCAGTGCCAGGCCCATGGCCAAGGTGAAGATGAACAGGCTGGCGAGGACTGCGTTGGCGAGCAGGCCTGTCATTGGAAGATCTCCATCAGCGGGCGTTCGTAGGTGTGCTTGAAATGCTCGATGAAAGCCGCCTCGTCGTCCAGGTCGAATACATGCAGCAGCAGGATGCTGCGGTCCAGGGCCAGCTCCGACCACACCGTGCCGGGTACCACCGTGGTGATCATCGACAGTGCCGCGAGGCCATGGGTGTCACGCAGGTCGAGCGGGATGTGCACGAAGGCAGAGCGCGGCGGCTTGCGGCCGGCGCGCAGCACGCCAATGGCCACTTGCAGGTTGGAGTGGATGACATCCAGGCCGACCCGGCCGATCAGCCGGGCAATCACCAGGGGCCGACGCACCTGGGCGTGTTGCGGGCGCAGCGGCGCCATCAGCAGGGGCGCCAGCACGCCCAGCGCGGCGCCCAGCAACAGGTTGCCCGGGCTGACGGACAGGTTGAGCAGCAGCCACAGCACGAACAATGCGGCCGATAACAGCGGTGCGGGGAACAGTTTGCTCATGGCTGCACCTGTACGTCGAGGGTGGTCGGGCCTGGCAATGGCCGCGCGGCCATCACCGCCTGGATGTAGGCCTCGGGCGTTTGCAGGCTGGCCGCGGTGTCCTGGGTGTAGCGCAGCAGCGGTTCGGCCCGCACGCTGAGGATGATGCACAGGCCGAGCAAGATCACGATTGGCAGGCATTCGTAGCGCCGCAACACCGGCGAGGGGCGCTCCTCGGGTTTCCAGAAGCGCTGGATGCCCACCCGGCCAAAGGCGATCAGCGAGGCCAGGCCCGAGAGAATCAGCAAGCTGACCAGCACCCAGCCAGTGACGGGCAGCGGCTGCTCCGTCGGTACGCCCAACCCTTGCGGGTTGAACAGTGCGCTGATCAGGTTGAGCTTGCCGACGAAGCCTGACAGTGGCGGCATGCCGATGATCAGCAGGGCGCAGGCGATGAAGCTCAGGCCCAGGAACGCCATGGTCCAGGGAATGATCTGCCCGACCACCACTTTCTGCTCGTCGTCCAGGTTGCTGCCCTTGGGCGGGTGCAGCGATTCGAGTGGCGGCGGGATGGCGTCCTCTTCGTCTTCGAGCGGCGCTTCGTTGGCCGAGCGCGAGCGCTCGACCAGCTCGGCCAGGAGGAAGAGTGCGCACAGCGCCAGGGTCGAGTTGACCAGGTAGAACAAGGCTGCGCCGGTCAGGGCCGACTGGGCGAAGCCAACAGCCCCCAGCAGGGTGCCTGCCGACACCAGGATGCTCAAGGCCGCCATGCGCTCCAGGCGTTGTGCGGCGAGGATCGACACGGCGGCCACGGCCAGGGTCGTCAGGCCGCCGTACACCAGCCACTGGCTGCCAAAGTGCGCCGAAGCCCCGGCCTGGCCTGAGAACAGCAAGGTCCACAGGCGCAGCACGGCATACAGGCCAACCTTGGTCATGATGGCGAACAGCGCCGCCACTGGTGCGCTGGCCGAGGCATAGGCCGGCACCAGCCAGAAGTTCAGTGGCCAGATGCCGGCCTTGGCCAGGAAAGCCATGGCCAAAATGGCCGCGCCGGCGTGCAACAGGCCGCGGTCGGCTTCCGGCACCAGGGGAATCTTTAGGGCCAGGTCGGCCATGTTCAGGGTGCCGGTAACGCCATACAGCATCGCGGCGCCTACCAGGAACAGCGACGAGGCGAACAGGTTGATGGCGATGTAATGCAGCCCGGCGCGCACCCGTGCCCGGCCCGAGCCGTGCAGCAGCAGGCCATAGGAGGCGGCCAGCAGCACTTCGAAAAACACGAACAGGTTGAACAGGTCGGCGGTGAGGAAGGCGCCGTACAGGCCCATGAGCTGGATCTGGAACAGCGCGTGGAAGCTGGCCCCGGCACTATCCCAGCGGGCGCGGGCGAACAGCAGGGCGCACAGGCCGATGACCCCGGTCAGGGTCAGCAGCAGGGCTGACAGGTGGTCCACCACCAGCACGATGCCGAACGGCGCGGGCCAGTTGCCGGGCAGGTAGACGCCGATGGATTCCGCCTGGCCCTGGGTGCGCACCCACAGCAGCAGGGTGACGGCGATGGCAAGGCCCGCGGCGGTCGACAGCAGGTTCAGGCGTGCCTTGACCTTTCGGTGCTTTTCACCCAGCAACAGCATCAGCGCCGCGGTGAGCAGCGGCAGCAGGATGGGGGCGACGATCAGTTGGCTCAGGCCCGTCATTCGTCACGCTCCCGGCCGTCGACGTGGTCGGTACCGGTCAGGCCGCGCGAGGCCAGCAGCACCACCAGAAACAGCGCGGTCATGGCGAAGCTGATGACGATGGCAGTCAGTACCAGCGCCTGGGGCAGCGGGTCGGTGTAGTGCAGCAGGTCCTGGGTGACGCCGTCCTTGATGATCGGCTCCTTGCCGATGAACAGGCTGCCCATGCTGAAAATGAACAGGTTGACCCCATAGGACAGCAGGCACAGGCCCATGATCACCTGGTAGGTTCGCGGGCGCAGGATCAGCCACACGCCCGATGCGGCCAGTACGCCGATGGCGACTGCAATGACTTCTTCCATCAGGCGGCTCCTGCTTGGCTGGTTTTCGCCGGGTTGCCCGGGCGGTAGGCGCGCACCGACTGGTGCGCCAGGGCGGTCAGGATCAGCAGGGTCGAGCCAACCACCACGGTGTACACGCCGATGTCGAAGAACAGCGCGCTGGCCACGTGCACGTCACCCAGCAGTGGCAGGTGCAGGTGGGCGGTATGGGTGGTGAGGAACGGGTAGCCGAACAGCATGGCGCCGACCCCGGTCAGGGTTGCGCAGAACAGCCCGGTGCCCATCCAGCGCAGCGGGCGCAGGCTCATTTGCGCCTCGACCCACTGGGTGCCGGCCACCATGTACTGCAGGATAAACGCCACCGACATCACCAGCCCGGCAACAAAGCCGCCGCCCGGTTGGTTGTGGCCGCGCATGAACAGGTACATCGACACCAGCAAGGCAATCGGCAGTAGCAGGCGCACCAGCACCGCTGGCACCATCATGAAGCCCAGCGCGGTATCGGCGGCGTGCCGGGGGTTGATCAGGTCGGTGACCACATCGGGTGCGAGCTGACGCTGCTGGGCAGGCAGCTGCATGCTCTCCTTCGGAGGGCGGAAGCGCCGCAGCAGGGCGAACACGGTCAGGGCCACGGCCACCAGCACGGTGATCTCGCCGAGGGTGTCGAAGCCGCGGAAGTCCACCAGCATCACGTTGACCACATTGGTGCCGCCGCCTTGCGGCAGGGCCCGGCTGAGGTAGAACGAGGAGATGTCGTTGGGGGTCGGCCGGGTCAGCATGGCGTAGGACAGCAGCGCCATGCCGCCGCCCACCAGCACCGCCAGCAGCAGGTCGCGCAGGCGCCGGGCACGGGCGCGGTCCAGGCTGCCGGGCAATGGCGATACGCCTTCGATCCGCCGGGGCAGCCAGCGCAGGCCGAGCAGGATCAGCACCGTGGTGACCACCTCGACCACCAGTTGGGTCAGGGCCAGGTCCGGTGCGGAGAACCAGACGAAGGTGATGCAGGTCATCAGGCCGCACACGCCCACCATGATCAGTGCTGCCAGGCGGTGGTACTTGGCCTGGTAGGCGGCGCCGATGGCGCAGGCGATGGCGATCAGCCACAGCGCGACGAACACCCCGGAGCCCGGAATTTTCGGCCGCTCGCCCCAGCTCAGGCCGCTGTAGAGCATGGGGATCAGGCCGGCAAGGAAGGCTGCCAGCACCAGCATGAACAACTGCGACTGCAGGCGGCGCGAGGTCAGCAGGCGCTCGATGCGCCGGGCCAGCAGCATCAGCCGAACCTGGCCGTGCTCGAACAGGCGCTTGCCGTTGAAGCGCTCGATCACCGGCGGATAGGGGAAGCGGCCCAGGCGCAGCTGCTTGCGCAGCAGCAGGTAGAGGACGGTGCCGCCGCTCATGGCCACCAGGCTCATGATCAGCGGGGCATTCCAGCCGTGCCAGATGGCCAGGCTGTATTCCGGCAGGGTACCCCCCACCACCGGCAGGGCGGCGGCGGCCAGCAGCGGGCCGACCGACTGGGCCGGGAAGATGCCTACCACCAGGCAGGTCAGTACCAGCAACTCGACCGGCGCGCGCATCCAGCGGGGCGGCTCGTGGGGCGTGTGCGGCAGGTCCTGGGCGGGTGGCCCGAAGAACACGTCGACGGTAAAGCGCAGGGCATACACCACGCTGAAGGTGCCCGCGAGGGTGGCGATCACCGGCAGCGCAGCCTCGACCCAGGCGGTGGAGGAAATGAACACGGTTTCGGCGAAGAACATTTCCTTGGACAGGAAGCCGTTCATCAACGGCACGCCGGCCATCGAAGCACTGGCCACCATGGCCAGGGTCGCGGTGTAGGGCACCAGGCGAATCAAGCCGCTGAGGCGGCGGATGTCACGGGTGCCGCTTTCATGGTCGATGATGCCGGCGGCCATGAACAGCGAGGCCTTGAAGGTGGCGTGGTTGAGGATGTGGAACACCGCGGCCACGGCGGCCAGTGGGCTGTTCAGGCCCAGCAGCAGGGTGATCAGGCCCAGGTGGCTGATGGTGGAGTAGGCCAGCAGGCCCTTGAGGTCGTTCTGGAACATCGCTGCGAAGGCGCCCAGCAGCAGGGTGAGGGCGCCGGCGCCGCCGACGATCCAGAACCATTCCTCGCTGCCTGACAGCACTGGCCACAGCCGCGCCAGCAGGAACACCCCGGCCTTGACCATGGTCGCCGAGTGCAGGTACGCCGATACCGGGGTGGGCGCTGCCATGGCATGGGGCAGCCAGAACTGGAAGGGGAACTGAGCGCTCTTGCTCAGTGCGCCGATCAGAATCAGCGGCAGCAGCACGGGGTACAGGGCGTGCTGGCGGATGGTTTCGCCGGCGGCGAGCACCTTGTCCAGGTCGTAGCTGCCGACCACATGGCCCAGCAGCAGGGCGCCGACCAGCAGGCACAGGCCACCGGCGCCGGTGACCATCAGCGCCATGTAGGCGCCGCGGCGGGCGTCGGCGCGGTGGTGCCAGTAGCCGATCAGCAGGAACGAGAACAGGCTGGTCAGTTCCCAGAAGAACACCAGCTGGATCAGGTTGCCGGATATCACCAGGCCGAGCATGGCGCCCATGAACGCCAGGAAGAAGGCAAAGAAGCGCGGCACAGGGTCCTGGGGGGACATGTAGTAGCGGGCATACAGCGACACCAGGGTGCCGATGCCCAGTACCAGCAGCGAGAACAGCCAGGCGAAGCCGTCCATGCGCAGGACCAGGTTCAGGCCCAGGCTTGGCAGCCAGAGGAATTCTTCCCGAATGACGCCGCCATCGGCCACCTGTGGGTACAGCAGTGCTACCTGGACGGTGCCGACCAGGGCCACCAGCCCGGCAAGGATGGACTCCGAGTTGCGGGCATTGTGCGGCAGCACGGCTGCCAGGCAACTGCCGAGGAACGGCAGAAGCAGTAGCACTATCAATAACATAGCGTTCTATTCTGGAAAGGTATGCAAGGATCATACGTGCCGGGCCGTTGATCACCAACACGCAAGCTGTCGCAGAATCCTACAAAAGCGCTGTGACAAGCTGTTTTTTTATAACAGTTTTTTACAGAGCATAGCCGGTGTCGGGCGCTTTACAGGCCGGCTTCACGTTCGCAGGGTGCTTGCGCCTGGACGGCCTCGTCGCTTTCGCGGTTGCGCCGCACCTTGAGTTCGCTGACCACCACGGCCACCACGATCAGCAG
The DNA here is from genome assembly GCF_011752535.1 of Pantoea sp. Tr-811. NCBI lineage: Bacteria > Pseudomonadati > Pseudomonadota > Gammaproteobacteria > Enterobacterales > Erwiniaceae > Pantoea > Pantoea sp. Tr-811. Next base: position 8,461 of record NZ_VWXJ01000007.1, on the reverse strand, counting down.
CCCGCCCAGCAAGGCAACGCCCGGCAGGCGCTCGCCGGCGATGCGCCCGACGATGCCGGCCCATACCGGTTCGCCGGCGTAGATGAGGGTGGCGCGGGTGGGCGAAACCGACTTCTGTGCCCAGTTCATCGCCACCTGGATGACCGCGCTCATGGCGCCCAGGCCCAGCGCGCTGAGCACCAGCAGCCAGGAGAAGTCCGGCAGGCGTTCCTGGGTGGGCACGATCATCAAAAAGGCCAGCAACGAGGCCGTGGCCAGTTGCACCACGGTGACCCGGCGTACATCGACGCTGCCGGCGTAGCGGCTGATCAGGATGATCTCGGCAGCAATCGCCACCGCGCTGACCAGCGTGACCAGTTCCCCTTCGCTGAAATGCAAGGCGCCGCCTTCGGGGCCGGCCAGCAGCATCAGGCCGGTGAAGGCCAGGCAGATACCCAGGCTGGGCATCAACCCGGGGCGCCGGCCCAGCACCAGCCACTGCAGCAGTGGCACGAACGGCACATACAGGGCGGTGATGAACGCCGACTGGCTGCTGCTGATGGTTTGCAGGCCCATGGTCTGCAAGCCATAGCCGAGCATGATCGACACGCCAATCAGCACGCCGGCCTTGAGTTCGGTGAAGGTCAGCCCCGGCAGCGAGCGCGCCGAAACCAGGCCGACGAACAGGGCCGCAGCGGCAAACCGCAGGCCGACGAAGAACATCGGGCCGCTCACCGTCATCACGTTGTGCACCAACAGGAACGTGCCGCCCCACAGCATGGTGATGAACACCAGCACCATTTCGGCCTTGCTCAGGCGCAAGCTGACGGAGGTTTTAGCGGGGACGGCGGGCTGGCTCATGGTCTTGCTCATTGGAAAGGGGCAGCGCACAATCGCCGCAAATTGGGCAGTATACTGCGCAACCTGTGGAAGTGAGCAATATAGTGCACAAAGATTCAACGCACCGTGCATCGGTGCTGCAGCATGTCAGCCTCAATGTCCGAAGCCTGCGCAACGCGGCGGGCATGAGCCAGAGCGCCCTGGCCGAGCGCTCCGGGGTGAGCCGGCGGATGCTGGTAGCCATCGAGGCAGGCGAGAAGAACGTCAGCCTGACCACCCTTGACCTGATCGCCGAAGCCCTTGGGGTGGCGTTCAGCCAGTTGATTCAGGCGCCTGACCAGCGTGACCCGGGGCGCATCAACGAACTGGCGTGGGCTGGGGAGCATGCCCAGAGCAAGGCCGTGCTGTTGGCCAGTAGCAGCGCCCGGCGTGAGGTGGAGATCTGGGAATGGACCCTGGCGCCAGGCGAACATTACGCCAGCGAAGCCGATGCCGAGGGCTGGAGCGAGCAGATCTACGTGTGCGAGGGCCAGCTTACGTTGATCATCGAAGGCGTCGAGCATTGCCTGCTGGGTGGGCAGTTCCATGTCTTTCCCAGCGATTGTCGTTATGCCTACCGCAACGACGGCGGTAGGCCGGTGCGCTTTGTGCGCAATGTGGTGATCTGATTTTGCCCTGAAGGGCTTCCGGGGGGGCGCGCGCAGGCCTCGTAGGAGCGAGCAAAGCTCGCGAAAAGGCCCTCAAGGCAAATGCGGCCCAGGCCCCGATTCGGCCAGGTGATCCTGGCGATTGCGCAGCGGGCATTCTTTCAGCGACATGCAACCACAGCCGATGCAGCCATCGAGTTGGTCGCGCAGCCGGATCATCTCGTCGATTCGCCGGTTCAGGTCTTCCCGCCAGCCCGCCGACAAGCGCTGCCAGTCTTCGGCGCTTGGCGTGTGGTCGATGGGCAACGCGGCCAGGGCCGTGGCGATCTCGGCCAGGGGAATGCCCAAGCGCTGGGCCATCTTCACCACGGCCACCCGGCGCAGCATCGCCCGCGGGTAGCGGCGCTGGTTGCCGCCATTGCGGGTGCTCTGGATCAGCCCTTTGGTTTCATAGAAATGCAGCGCGGTCACGGCCACGCCGCTGCGCGCGGCCAACTGGCCGACACTGAGCAGCTTTTCCTGGGAAGCGGGTGTTGAGGTGCGCATGGGAAAAAACACTTGACCTTGAGTTAACTGGAGGTTTTACCCTGCCAGCCATTGCCTAGCAAGCGCCTTGAACAAGGAGACTGCCCATGTCGGCCATCCCGCCAACGCTGTGGTTCACCCAGATGATCGAATATGAAGTGCCGAGCTCGCGCCAGGCGGCGCTGGCCCAGGCGTTGGTTACCCGAAGCGAGGAGCTGGCGGCACGTTGTCAGGGCTTGCAAGGGGTCAGCATCCAGGCCAGTGACGACGGCAGCCGGGTATTGCAGTATTTGCAATGGCAGTCGCGCCAGGCCTGGGCCGCAGCGGCGGATTGCTTTGGCGAGGCGCCATTCTTCGACCTGTTGAGCCAGCACCAGGCGCGCAGTGCCAACTTCACCGCCTATCAGGCCTTGCGCAGCCTGGTACGCGGCAGCGATGGCGCCTTGCAGTGCCAGGTGGGAGGCATTCAGGCGTACCACGGAGCGTAGTGCGGGTAGCGGTCCAGGCGCGCGCCGATCACCATTTCGCTGATCCAGGCGGCGAGGATCGTGCTGTAGGCTTTCTGGCTCTGCTCGCTGGACAGGGCATGGTCGGCGCCATCGACGATGCGGTGGGTCAGGGAGTGAGCGCCGACGAACGCCGAGCGGTAGCTCATCAGCGTGGTGTGCGGCACATAATCGTCCTGTTCCGACTCCACCAGCAGCACATCGCCGAGGAATTCTGCGCAGGCGGCCAGCGCGCGGTTGTCGGCTGGGCCCAGCAGGCGCCGCCGGTAATCGTTCAGGCGCTGGCGGTCGAGGGCCTGCTTGGGCAGTGTCCATTCATCGTCCCAGTACATCGCCGGCACCCGCAGGGCCAGCCACTTCACCGGCCGCTGCAGGGTCAGCAAGGTTGCCAGGTAGCCGCCATAGCTGCTGCCGATCAGGGCAATGGCGCTGCTGTCCACGGCGGGGTGACTGACCAGGCGGTCGTAGGCGGCCAGCAGGTCCTTGAGGTTGTCTTCGCGGGTGACGCTCAGGCGTTGGCTCTCGGTCTTTTCGTGGCCGCGCAGGTCGAAGGTCATGCACACGCAACCCAGGCCGGTGATGTGCCGCGCACGGGCCAGGTCGCGCTGCTGGCTGCCGCCCCAGCCGTGAACGAAGAGGATGCCGGGCATCTTGCTGCCAGGGCTGACCAGGGTGCCGGCGATGCGGTCGTTGTCCACCTGCAGTTCAACGGTTTCACTCTGAATGCTCATGCTGGCGAATCCGTGCGTATTTGCTGAGTTGTCCGAGTTCACGGTCGTTTCCTTGATAGAAGAGGGTGGCGTCGGGCGGCAGTTGCGTACTGCCGAAGACTTCGTGGGTGGAGGCCACGACCCGCTGCAGTGCAGGGTCGTCGGCGAATGCCTGCAGGGCCAGCAGCTCGGCGCTGCTGGCACCACCCATGCGCCAGGACTGTTCGAGCACGCCACTGCGCAGGTGCCCCTGGGGGTTGCTGCCACGGGCGATGTCGTAGTTGCGCCGGGAGGCGATGAAACCGGGGAAGTGTCGTTCGGCGGCGTGTTCGTAGGCCATGGCCTGGTTGATCGCCAGGCGCAGGTGGTCTTCCAGGGGCAGCTGCAGCAGGGCCTGGTAATCACCGCGCACCACCACCAGCTCGGAGCCGCCGTACACTTCACAGCCCTGATGGTCGCGGGTCAGCTGCTGGGTGCCGTGATAGCTGCAGGTAAGGCCGGCGACCCGCACCTGGCCCACGCTGAAGGTCTGCACTTCGCTCAGGTCTTCTTCCAGCACCAGGCCCCAGCGCGCCAGCTCCGAGCCATCCATGGCGGCCAGCAATGGCTCCAGCGCAGCGAGCGTGTCGATGACCTGCTGGCCGCGCCCGGCGCTGGCCCGTACCGGCTTGACTCGCAGCGGGCCATCGCGCAGCAGCAACTGTGCGGCGCGACGGGCATCGGCCTTGCTGAAGATGGTGTAGCCGCACAGCAGCGCATCGCTGGCTTGGCGTGCGAACGCATCGGTCCAGCCAGGGGGAAAACTGGCATCGGCGGGTAACGGGTGGGAGATGGCCTTGGTGGCCATGTACGGCTGGCTGACCAGGCCACCGAACAGGTCGTCTTCACTGACAATACCCAGTGCGGCGTAGCGCTGTGGGTCGATCAGGGTTTCGCTGGGCAGGTAATAGCAGTGCCTACCCGCGGTGGCCGGCACCTCGGTGAGCACGGTATCGCAGCCCAACAGCCCGGCCAGCCCGTCGGCAAGCTTCAGGTGCACCTGGTGTTCGTGTTCTGGGGTGTGCTCGCGGGTATCGAGCAGCACCAGGGCCGTTTTCGGCCCGTTGTGGGCACTGGGCATGGGGCGTGCCTGTGTGCAATGAATGTACTGGTTGTGAAGCCCCGGTTGGCGGGAAGTTCAGCCGCGCATGATCGGTGGTTGCCTGTGGTTGTAGGAAGCGTCTGTTTTGCCGGTGGCGTGTTGGGCAGAGGATGCCGTGGGTCGGTCGCGGTGATTGCGGCGTCGAGGTGGCTGTTCCATTATCCTCAGTCTGGATCAACCACGATGTCCGCAGGAGTGCGCATGAACGTTCAGACCACCATCGAGCAACACGTGCCGGAGCGCCTGGCGCGGGTGCGCGCGGTCATGGCCAGGGAGGGCGTCGATGCCTTGCTGGTGCCCTCGGCCGACCCCCACCTGTCCGAGTACCTGCCGGGGTATTGGCAAGGGCGGCGCTGGTTGTCCGGGTTCGATGGCTCGGTCGGCACCCTGGTTGTGACGGCGGGCTTTGCCGGTGTGTGGGTGGACAGCCGTTACTGGGAGCAGGCCGAGCGCGAGCTGGCCGGCAGTGGTATCGAGCTGATGAAGCTGCTGCCCGGCAAGCCGGGGGCGCTGGAGTGGCTGGGCGACAACGTGCCGGCCCAGGGCGCGGTCGCGGTGGATGGCGCGGTCATGGCGCTGGCCTCGGCCCGCCAGCTGGAAGAGCGTCTGCGCGCACGCGATGTGCGGTTGCTTAGCGATCGGGACCTGCTGGCCGAAGTGTGGGAGGGGCGGCCGGCGTTGCCGGGTAACGCGGTTTACCAGCACCTGCCGCCTTACGCCACGGTCAGCCGCCAGGAAAAACTTGGCCAGCTGCGCCAGGCCATGGCCGAGAAAGGGGCGCACTGGCACTTTATCGCGACCCTGGACGACATCGCCTGGTTGTTCAACCTGCGCGGTAGCGACGTGTCCTACAACCCGGTGTTCGTTTCCTTCGCCTTGATCGGTGAGCGCCAGGCGACGTTGTTCGTGGAGGCAGACAAGGTCGACGCGCCGCTGCGGCGCATCCTCGAAGCCGACGGGGTTCAGGTACGCGCCTACAGCGAGATCCACGCGGCATTGGCCGCACTGCCGGCGAGCAGTCGCGTGCTGCTGGACCCGGCCCGGGTGACCTGTGGCCTGGTGAAGCACCTGAATGCGGATGTGCAGTTGGTTGAAGGGCTCAACCCAACCACCTTGAGCAAGTCACGCAAGGGGGACGCTGAGTTGCAGCATATTCGCCAGGTCATGGCGCAGGATGGTGCGGCGTTGTGCGAATTCTTCGCCTGGTTCGAGGCCCATCAGGGCCGCGAAGTGCTCACCGAGCTGACTGTGGATGAACAGCTCAGCGCCGCCCGAGCCCGGCGCCCGGGCTTCGTTTCATTGAGTTTCTCGACCATTGCCGCCTTCAACGCCAATGGCGCGATGCCGCATTACCGCGCCACCGAGCAATCCCATGCGCGGATCGAGGGCGATGGCCTGTTGCTGATCGACTCGGGCGGGCAGTACCTGGGTGGCACCACCGATATCACCCGCATGGTGCCTATCGGCACGCCAAGCCTTGCCCAGAAGCAGGACTGCACCCGTGTGCTCAAGGGCATGATCGCCTTGTCCCGTGCCAGCTTCCCGCGAGGGATTCTTTCGCCCCTGCTCGATGCCATCGCGCGGGCGCCGATCTGGGCCGACCAGGTCGACTATGGGCACGGTACTGGCCATGGCGTGGGTTATTTCATGAATGTGCACGAGGGGCCGCAGGTGATCGCCTACCAGGCGGCGACCACGCCGCAGACCGCGATGCAGGCGGGCATGATCAGTTCCATTGAGCCGGGTACCTATCGCCCTGGCGCCTGGGGCGTGCGGATCGAGAACCTGGTGGTCAATCGCGAGCGGGGCAAGAGCGAATTTGGTGACTTCCTGGCCTTCGAGACGCTGACGCTGTGCCCGATCGACACGCGCTGCCTGCTGCCTGAGCGGCTAACTGCAGAGGAACGGGAGTGGCTGAACGGCTACCACGCCACGGTGCGTGAACGCCTGGCGCCCTTGCTGCAGGGTGAGGCGCTGGCCTGGCTGCAGGCGCGCACGGCTACCGTGTGAGGGCAGGCGGGGCGTGAACGGAAAAGGGCAGCCAGCTGCTGCCCTTTTCATTTATTTGCAGATGACGATCATGCTGCGGCTGGTGTAGCCCGCCGGGTTGATACCAAACAGGTAGTCCCCCGGTTCTTCGTCGGCGTCGCCGGAGCGGGCGATGACTTTGTAGCCGCGTGAGCTGCAGGCAGATTCTGCCTTGCTGTAGCACTTGTCCCATGACGAGGAGAGGCCGGAGCAATTGATATGCATGCCCTTCTTCCCCCGCTTGACTTCAGTCTTGGCCGTTGCGGCGCATCCAGCAATGGCCAGGATTGCCAGGATGAGCAAAATACGTTTCATGCCTGTCCTTAATTGCAGGGCCGCTCGGTTGTCGGGCCCTGTCGTTATCGCTTCGGTTCTTCCTGAAGGTTCCCCAGCTTCCGTGTTTGCATCAGTAGATAGCGTAAAGATTATGATTTTGTGACAGCTTAATCAGCCAGGCAGGCTGGGACAATGGTTAATACCGTCTCAAATGCAAATATTTCTCAAATCAGTCCGCGGCAACCGGCGGGTTCGCTTCCCTGCGCATGGACAGGGTGGCGCCAACTGAAGCCGTGATGATGGCAAGGATGGCCAGCCATTGGGTGGAGCTCAGTACCTCACCCAGGAACAGCAGCCCGGACAGCGCGCCGATGGCCGGCTCGATGCTCATCAGGGTGCCGAAGGTACGTGCAGGCATGCGGGTCAGGGCGACCATCTCCAGGCTGTAGGGCAGGGCGGTGGACAACAGGGCGACTGCCAGCGCCACGGGAATGACTGCCGGTGTAAGCAGTGCGCTGCCGGCATGCACGATGCCGATGGGGGCGACAAAAATGGCGGCGACCACTACACCGAGCGCCGCACTCTGAATGCCGTGCTCGGCGCCGGCGCGTTGGCCAAAGAGGATGTACAGCGCCCAGCACACGCCGGCGCCCAGGGCATAGACCGCCCCCTGCAGGTCGAGCGGTTGGCCGCCATGGCCGACGGGCAGCAGCAACAGCAGGCCGGCGACTGCCAGGGCAATCCAGAGGAAGTCCAGGGCGCGACGCGAGGCGAACAGTGCCACTGCCAGGGGGCCGGTGAATTCCAGCGCCACGGCGATGCCCAGGGGTGTGGTTTGCAGTGACATATAGAAGAGGAAGTTCATGCCGCCCAGGGACATGCCGTAGATGACCACATTGCGCAGGGTGTTGGCGGTCATGCGCACCCGCCAAGGGCGCAGGATGAGCAGCATGATGATGCTGGCGAAGATCAGGCGCAGGGTGGTGGTGCCTTGCGCGCCGATGATGGGAAACATGCTTTTGGCCAGTGAGGCGCCGGACTGGATGGAGGCCATGGCGATGAGCAGCAGGCCGATGGGAAAGAGCGTGGCGGCCAGGCTGCGGGGCTGGGTGTTCATTTCTGCGCGGCTATCCTTGGGGGGGGGCGGGGGTGTGCAATGTAGTGCGCAATTGCTGGGGTGGGGTGCAAGGGTGGTTTTCTAGGTGCCTGCCTTTTATAGGTGCCTGCCTTTATAGATGTGGCGCCTGTGAGATCGAGCGCCGCCCGCGCGGCGCTTCGCGAGCTTTGCTCGCTCCTACGTTTGTTTCGGGCCAGTGTTCATGTGGCCACCGCGCGGCCCCTTGTTTGTACGCCGCGATATCCAGGCATGCGCCAAGGGGTTCGCGCGCCAATCCCCCAGGCCCCACTGGCCCGAAACAAACGTAGGAGCGAGCGCAGCTCGCGAAGCGCCGCGCGGGCGGCGCTCGATCTCCCAGGCGCTGTACGTGTTGTGGCGGGCACCTACCAGCCGTAACACGGTCTTCCTCCCCTATATTTCAATTTCTTGAAATTAAAGGTTGACGCCCCTCCGAATCCCCTTATAATGCGCCCCACTTCCAGCGACATCGAAACAACAAACTCCTTGAAATTCAACGAGTTAGCTTGTTAAGAGGTCACTGAAAGGGCTTCGGTCGAAAGATCGTTAGCGGTTGAGATGAGTGTTGACAGCGTTTCAAAACGCTGTATGATTCGCCTCCCGCTACGAGAGATCGCAGCGAGTCAAGTGTTTGAAGCTAAACGAGTTTCTCGCAAAAAACTTCAAAATAAACG
>NZ_VWXJ01000079.1:0-297 GCF_011752535.1 Pantoea sp. Tr-811 | reverse complement strand
CCCAAGCAATCTGGTTATACTGTGAAGACGACATTCGCCGAAAATTCGCATTTCGCTCAATTAAGAGCAGAACTCACAAATTTTACCTTAGCCTGATTTCCAGCAGTGAAACTGGTCATCAGTCTATTTCTATCACATATCCGAATTTTTAAAGAACGATCTGACAAAATTCAGAAATCAACATTCATCACTGAATGCTCATTTCTAAGTTCTGAGCAGTGGTGCAAAGTGGTGGAGCCAAGCGGGATCGAACCGCTGACCTCCTGCGTGCAAGGCAGGCGCTCTCCCAGCTGAGCT
>NZ_VWXJ01000078.1:0-304 GCF_011752535.1 Pantoea sp. Tr-811 | reverse complement strand
CTGAGCCTGACTGCCACTGGCACCGTTCAGGAAGGCGGCCAGATCATCTACACCGCCACGCTGACCAACCCAGCTGGCACCGAAATGAAGGTGACCCTGAGCAACGGTGAGACCATCACCATTGCCAAGGGCCAGACCGAAGGCAGCATTACCGTTCCTGCACCGGCTAACACCGTCTACGTCGACGCCGGTAATGTCAGCGTGACTGTGACCGGCACCACCGGCGGCGACTTCGAGCAACTGAATGTTAGCTCGACTCCTGCAGTCACTGCCGTGACCGATACCATCGACACTTCGACCGTCA
>NZ_VWXJ01000077.1:0-317 GCF_011752535.1 Pantoea sp. Tr-811 | reverse complement strand
TGTAGGTGCGGCGCTGAGGGTGCATGGAAAATCCGCTTGATGGGCCAGAAATGGTGTCCACTTAAATTAGGTGGACACCATGGCCTTCGGCGGTTGCGTCAGGAAGATGTGTTGGCCGGACGGATACGGCCAAGCGCCGCAGACCTCAAAACATTAAACGCCAGAAAAGACAAAACCCCTACCTGCTCGTGCAGATAGGGGTTTTGCGAAATGAATCTTGACGATGACCTACTCTCACATGGGGAAACCCCACACTACCATCGGCGATGCATCGTTTCACTACTGAGTTCGGGATGGGATCAGGTGGTTCCAATGCT
>NZ_VWXJ01000076.1:0-347 GCF_011752535.1 Pantoea sp. Tr-811 | reverse complement strand
TGATGGCCAGAAGCGAATAGCTTCCTCGAACAGGCCTGATACATAGATGCAACCGGGTAACCATGTTCAAAAGCAGCTAGACAATGTTGGCGAGTCCATACATAGGAGCGGGCTTGCCCCGCGAAGCAGGCGACGCGGTGGGTGGCACCGGCTGCGCCGGTGTTCGCGGGGCAAGCCCGCTCCTACAGGATGGGGTTTGTGCTGGGGCGGGGTTGTGCGGGCCAGAAAAGACAAAACCCCTACCTGCTCGCGCAGATAGGGGTTTTGCGAAATGAATCTTGACGATGACCTACTCTCACATGGGGAAACCCCACACTACCATCGGCGATGCATCGTTTCACTACTGA
>NZ_VWXJ01000075.1:0-361 GCF_011752535.1 Pantoea sp. Tr-811 | reverse complement strand
TACGTCGACGCCGGTAATGTCAGCGTGACTGTGACCGGCACCACCGGCGGCGACTTCGAGCAACTGAATGTTAGCTCGACTCCTGCAGTCACTGCCGTGACCGATACCATCGACACTTCGACCGTCACCTTGACTGCCACTCCTTCGGTCACCGAAGGCGGCACTGTGGTTTACACCGCGACCGTCACTGCACCCGTAACTGGCGCTCCGCTGGTGGTTTCGCTGGCCAACGGCCAGACCATCACCATCGCCGTGGGCGATAGCTCCGGTTCGGTCAACTTCGTTGCACCGAACAACGTCTACAACACCAACGTGCCGCTGACCAACAGCATCACTGGTGTGACCGGTGGCAACTACGAGA
>NZ_VWXJ01000074.1:0-378 GCF_011752535.1 Pantoea sp. Tr-811 | reverse complement strand
CGTATGCGCTTCTTCACTTGACCATATAACCCCAAGCAATCTGGTTATACTGTGAAGACGACATTCGCCGAAAATTCGCATTTCGCTCAATTAAGAGCAGAACTCACAAATTTTACCTTAGCCTGATCCACCAGCAGTGAAACTGGTGTTCAGTCTATATCTATCACATATCCGAATTTTTAAAGAACGGTCTGACAAAAGCCAGAAATCAACATTCACAAGGAATGCTCATTTCTGAGTTCTGATCAGCAAATGAATCAAGCAATTCGTGTGGGAGCTCATCAGCAGGCTGATGTCGTCGATTAAGGAGGTGATCCAGCCGCAGGTTCCCCTACGGCTACCTTGTTACGACTTCACCCCAGTCATGAATCACACCGT
>NZ_VWXJ01000073.1:0-392 GCF_011752535.1 Pantoea sp. Tr-811 | reverse complement strand
TGATGCTCTGGCCGTTGGCCAGCGAGATCACCAGGGCAGAGCCAGTAACCGGTGCCGTTACGGAAGCGGTATAGGTGACTACACCACCTTCGGTGACCGAAGGGGTAGCGGTCAGCGTGACGGTCGACGTGTCGATGGTGTCGGTCACGGCAGTCACGGCAGGCGTGCTGCTGACTTCCAGCTTCTCGAAATCACCACCTGTAGTACCGGTCACGGTCACGCTGACATTACCGGCGTCGACGTAGACGGTGTTAGCCGGTGCAGCAACGGTAATGCTGCCTTCGGTCTGGCCCTTAGCGATGGTGATGGTCTCACCGTTGCTCAGGGTCACCTTCATTTCGGTGCCAGCCGGGTTGGTCAGCGTGGCGGTGTAGATGATCTGGCCGCCTTCC
>NZ_VWXJ01000072.1:0-414 GCF_011752535.1 Pantoea sp. Tr-811 | reverse complement strand
CCATCACCATCGCCAAAGGTGCTACCGAAGGCAGCGTGACCGTCGATGCGCCGAAAAACACCGTGTACGTGGACGCCAGCACCGTCAGCACGACCATCACCGGCACCACCGGTGGTGACTTCGAGAAGCTGAACGTCAGCACCACCCCGGCTGTAACGGCCGTGACCGATACCATCGACACCAGCACCGTGACGCTCACCGCCACCGGCAGCGTGATCGAAGGCGGCACCGTGGTGTACACCGCCACCGTTACCGCACCGGTAACCGAGAAAGCGCTGGTAATCAGCCTGGCCAACGGCCAGACCATCACCATCGCCGTGGGTGATAGCTCCGGCTCGGTCAACTTCGTTGCCCCGAACAACGTCTACAACACCAACGTGCCGCTGACCAACAGCATCACCGGTGTGACCGGTG
>NZ_VWXJ01000071.1:0-423 GCF_011752535.1 Pantoea sp. Tr-811 | reverse complement strand
ACACCGCCACGCTGACCAACCCAGCTGGCACCGAAATGAAGGTGACCCTGAGCAACGGTGAAACCATCACCATTGCCAAGGGCCAGTCCGAAGGCAGCATTACCGTTCCTGCACCGGCTAACACCGTGTACGTCGACGCCGGTAATGTCAGCGTGACTGTGACCGGCACCACCGGTGGCGATTTCGAGCAGCTGAATGTCAGCTCGACTCCAGCAGTCACTTCGGTGACCGACACCATCGACACTTCGACCGTCACGCTGACCGCCTCGCCAAGCGTGACCGAAGGCGGCACTGTCGTTTACACCGCGACCGTTACAGCGCCGGTAACTGGCGCTCCGCTGGTGGTTTCGCTGGCTAACGGCCAAACCATCACCATCGCCGTGGGCGATAGCTCCGGTTCGGTCAACTTCGTTGCGCCGAACA
>NZ_VWXJ01000070.1:0-423 GCF_011752535.1 Pantoea sp. Tr-811 | reverse complement strand
TGACCGAACCGGAGCTATCGCCCACGGCGATGGTGATGGTTTGGCCGTTAGCCAGCGAAACCACCAGCGGAGCGCCAGTTACCGGCGCTGTAACGGTCGCGGTGTAAACCACAGTGCCGCCTTCGGTGACCGAAGGGGTGGCAGTCAAGGTGACGGTCGAAGTGTCGATGGTATCGGTCACCGAAGTGACTGCTGGAGTCGAGCTGACATTCAGCTGCTCGAAATCGCCACCGGTGGTGCCGGTCACAGTCACGCTGACATTACCGGCGTCGACGTAGACGGTGTTGGCCGGTGCAGGAACGGTAATGCTGCCTTCGGTCTGGCCCTTGGCGATGGTGATGGTTTCACCATTGCTCAGGGTCACCTTCATCTCGGTGCCAGCCGGGTTGGTAAGGGTAGCGGTGTAGACGATGCTGCCGCCTT